>NZ_JBSFCF010000009.1:0-8559 GCF_053593335.1 Streptomyces sp. NPDC002324 | reverse complement strand
ACCCGCGCCCCCGCGGCACCTGGCAGGACCCATGCCCTTCCCGGGAGGACCCACGTCCCTGCGGCCCCCGGCAGGACCCACGCCCCTCCGGCCCCCGGCAGGACCCACGCCCCTCCGGCCCCCGGCAGACCTCGCGCGGCGCCCCCACCCCCGAGGTCCCTACCAGGACGACTTCCGCACCCCCGGCAAGTACCCCGCGTGCGCCTGCTCCCGCAAGCTCACCCTCGACAGGCCGAACGTGCGGAAGTACCCCCGGGGCCGTCCGTCCACCTGGTCCCGGTTGCGGACGCGGGTCGCGCTCGCGTCGCGGGGCTGGGCGGTCAGTTCCCGCCGGGCCGCGTCGCGTTCGGCGTCCGTGGTGGACGGCCGCCGGAGGATCTCCTTCAGCTCGGCCCGCCGCTCGGCGTACCGCGCGACGACATCCCGTCGCTTCTCGTTCTTCGCGATCTTGCTCTTCTTCGCCATCAGACCCGCACCCCCCGTGCACGGATCCGCGCGACTGCGGCCTCGACGCCGATGACGTCCACGGTCTTGATCCCCTTGGTGCTCAGCCGGAGCCGCACATGACGGTTCTCGCTCGGCAGCCAGTACCGCTTGGACTGGATGTTCGGGTCGAAGCGGCGGGACGTACGCCGGTGGGAGTGGGAGATGCGGTTGCCGAAGCCGGGCTGGGCTCCGGTCAGCATGCAGTGGGCGGACAAGGTGACGCACCTCTCTCGATCAGGTAGTGCAAATGGATTTCATTTTCAGTAACATACCAGCATGGCACGCAACGAACTCCGCCCGGTCGTCAAACTCCGGTCCACGGCCGGCACCGGATACACCTACGTCACCCGCAAGAACCGCCGGAACGACCCCGACCGGCTGACGCTGCGCAAGTTCGACCCGAGGGCCGGCCGCCACGTCGACTTCCGAGAGGAGCGCTGACCGACGATGAAGAAGGACATCCACCCCTCGTACGGGCCCGTCGTCTTCCGGGACCGCGCCGCGAACCACACCTTCCTCACCCGCTCGACGATGACGAGCGGGAAGACGATCGAGTGGGAGGACGGCAACACCTACCCCGTGGTCGACGTCGAGATCTCGAACGTCAGCCACCCCTTCTACACGGGCACCGCGCGCGTGCTGGACACGGCGGGCCGCGTGGAGAAGTTCGAGAAGCGGTACGGCGCCAAGAACTCCGGGGCGGCCGGAGCGACCGGGGCGACCGGGAAGAAGCGGGGCTGACCGACGTGACCCAGCTGTCTGTCGCGATCGTCGGCGGGCTGCACGCCGACGCCCGGCGGGCCGCCGTCGAGGCGCTGCTCGCCGGGGTCCCGGGCAGCGTCGCGCTGCACCACGACCTCTCCACCGCCGCCGACGGTCCGGACGCCAAGGTCGTCCGGACCGTCCGGGACGCCGGGGGTCTCGTCTCCACCGCCGAGACCCGGCTCGTCGACGACTGTGCCTGCTGCGCCCTGCGCGAGGACCTCGTCCCCGAACTGGAACGCCTGGCCGAGGCTGGCCTGACCCGCCTGGCCGTGGTCGAACTGTGGGACTCGGTGGAGCCGAAGGCGATGGCGGAGGTGATCGCCGCCGGCGGCCTCCGCCTCACCTCCGTGATCACGGCCGTGGACCCCGCCCTCCTCCTGCCCTACCTCGGCAACGGCGACGACCTCGCCGACCGGGGCCTCGCCGCGGCCTCCACCGACCAGCGCACCGTCGCCGACACCTTCGCCCGCCAACTCGAATACGCCCCGATCCTGGCCGTACTCGACTCGGAGGAGGCGGACGACGAGGACAGAGCCCTCCTGGCCCAACTCCACCCGACGGCGCAGCGGGTGCCCATCGGCGACCGCGGCCGTGCTCCTGAGGTGGCCGTAGGCCCCGAAAGGGGTGCGGGGCAGCATCGACCTGCGGCTCCGCCGCGGGGCGCGACCAGCCACGACGCACCGGCACCCGGAGACGCACGGCAACCCCTACGGCGCCCGTCCGCCCTGCTCACGGCAGCGTTCGCCGGCTTCGACGTGGACGCGGCGGCCGCCGCCCAGCACCCCGCCTGCGCGCTCCTCCCCACGGACGCCGACGAACACGGCGTCACCACCCTCGTCTGGCACCGCCACCGCCCCTTCCACCCCGAGCGGCTCTACGCGGCACTGGAGGACCTCTGCTGCGCGGCCGCCCGCAGCCGTGGCCGGTTCTGGCTGGCCGAGCGCCCCGACACCCTGCTGCACTGGGACGCGGCCGGCGGCGCCCTGTGCGTGGAGTCGGTCGGCCCCTGGCTCGCCTCGCTGCCGGACGCCGCCTGGGACCTGGTTCCCCCGGTCCGCCGGGCCGCCGCCGCCCTCGACTGGCACCCGGAACACGGCGACCGCTGCCAGCACCTGGTCTTCACCTCCCCGGGCCTGGACCGCGACGGACTCGAACAGCTCCTGGAGTCCTGCCTGCTCACCGACAGCGAGTACGCCGCCGGCCGCGCCGCCTGGGAACGGCTGCCGCGCCCCTTCGACACCTTCCTGGAGGTCTGACCGCCATGCCCCGCAAGCCGGAGCGCACGCCCGCCAAGTCCCGCCCCAACCCGCTGGACCAGGCGAAGATCACGTACATCGACTACAAGGACACCGACCTGCTGCGGCGCTTCATCTCCGACCGCGGCAAGATCCGCAGCCGCCGGGTCACCCGCGTCAGCGCCCAGCAGCAACGGCAGCTCGCCCGCGCCATCAAGAACGCCCGCGAGATGGCCCTCCTGCCGTATTCCGCCCGCTGACGACGGCCACGGACCCTCCACCGGCCCGCCATCCAGCGGTTCGACCGCTGTCGGCGCGCCCCACCCCGCACTCTCGAACCACCACCCCCACCCGGCCCCCGGGGAGGCTCCACGACCTCCCCGGGGGCACTCGTTTCCCGCCATCCTGCGCACACCGGCCCCGCTCCCTGAACCGCGCGGTCCCGGCCCCCGTAGGGAGGGGCAGGGGGACATGCACCAGGACGACACCGAATCTCCCCAGCCGTTGACGGAACAGGATCGCCCCGACATACGTCTCTCCAGTGCCGCGGTGCTGTGACTGCGGGCTCACCCCTCGTGCACGTGCATCTGCTCGTGCATACGCAGGTGCATCCGCTCATGCGGCGGCACGTGAACGAAGCTATGATCCGGGGCAGTTGACCGCTGCATCACTGGCAGCACGGGCATCACTGGCCACACCAGTGCCAATGCGCATCAAGCGCACCACTGCACCACCCCGGGGAGCGACCTGTGGACCACGACGTGTACGGCGTGGATGACGTGTACAACGGCATGGCCGCTACGGAGCTGACCCAGCTCCACGCGGTGGCCTGGCAGAAGAGCCGGCACAGCAACTCGCAGGGAAACTGCGTGGAGTTCGCCCGGCTGCCCGGCGGCGAGGTGGCGGTGCGCAACTCCCGCTTCCCCGACGGTCCGGCGCTCGTCTACACGCGCGCCGAGATCGAGGCGATGCTCCTGGGCATCAAGGACGGTGAGTTCGACCATCTGGTCGGATAACTCCCGCCCGGCGGCGGGGGAGCGGTGGAGTCCGATGATGTGACACGCGTAGAACCGCGGCGCCGAAAAGCGCCGCGGTTCTCAGTGGGCGCGGTGCGGGTCCGGTGTCCGCGGCACCTGGAACAGCGCCCACACCACCTTGCCGTTGAGCGCGCCGCCCAGCGGGTGCCAGCCCCAGCTGTCCGCGAACGAGTCCACCAGGAACAGTCCGCGCCCCGACTCCGCCGAGAAGTCCTCGGAGTCGCCCGCGACCGGGCTGTCGTGACTGGGGTCGCGCACCGCGCACACCAACCGCTCGGTCCAGCGCATCAGATGCAGCCGTACCGGCGGATCCTGGTCGGGGCGCGACCCGTTGCCGGAGGGCAGGCCGTGCCGCAGGGCGTTGGTGACGAGTTCCGAGACCACGAGACAGACGTCGTCGAAGCGGTCGTCCAACTTCCACTGGCCGAGCGTGCCCCGGGTGAACTGCCGTGCCTCGCGCACCGCTTCGTAGCGGGGAGGCAGCGCGCAGGACGCGGCGTCCGACACGGTCGCGGGATCAAGTGGCGGAAGCCCCTGCCGTAAGGGTTCGAGCATGGTCGATCCATTCGTCCCCATGCGAGGCACTCCCGGGTGTCTGCGGTCGTTGCGATGCAGCGGTGGCGCGGGACCATGGTTTCTGATGCGTACAGCAGATGCAAGGGCAGATGCACGTGCACGCGCCCGAAATGGACCTTCCCATGCCGCTTGCTGAACATTTCTTCTGCCACCCTGCTCCTACTCCTCGCGCGTCCCGCCCGTCTCGGATGTTGAAGACTTTCCATTTCTGTAACCGGGCGAGTGCGGATCGGAGTGGTTTAGTGGCAGACTGCGGCCCTTGAAGAAGTTGGGGAGGCTGGACGAACGTGGGCGCCGGTGAATCGAGCGGGTCGGTGGTGAGGCGGATGCTGCTGGGCTCGCATCTCAGGCGGCTGCGCGAGTCGCAGGGGATCACCCGGGAGAAGGCCGGGTACTCGATCCGCTCCTCCGAGTCGAAGATCAGCCGGATGGAACTCGGCCGGGTCAGCTTCAAGACCCGTGACGTGGAGGACCTGTTGACCCTCTACGGCGTCACCGACGAGACCGAGCGTACCTCGCTGCTCTCCCTGGCCAAGGAAGCCAATGTCGCCGGCTGGTGGCACAGCTACTCGGACGTCCTGCCCAGCTGGTTCCCCACCTACGTCGGCCTCGAAGCGGCGGCCCATCTCATCCGCAGCTACGAAGTGCAGTTCGTGCACGGCCTGTTGCAGACCGAGGCGTACGCCCACGCGGTCGTCTCCCGGGGCATGAAGGGCGCGAGCGAGGCCGAGATCGACAAGCGGGTGGCCCTGCGCATGGAGCGCCAGAAGTACCTGGTGTCCGAGAGCGCCCCCGAGTTCCACTGCGTCCTCGACGAGGCCGCGCTGCGCCGGCCGTACGGCGACCGGGAAGTGATGCGCGGTCAGCTCCAGCATCTGATCGAGATCTCGGAGCGCCCCAACGTACGGATACAGGTCATGCCGTTCAGCTTCGGCGGTCACGCCGGTGAGAGCGGCGCCTTCACCGTGCTGAGCTTCCCCGAGTCCGACCTCACCGACGTCGTCTATCTCGAACAGCTCAGCAGCGCGCTCTATCTGGACAAGCGCGAGGACATCGCCCAGTACGAGCGGGCGATCGGACAGCTCCAGGAGGACAGCCCGTCCACGGCCGAGAGCCGTGACCTGCTGCGGGGACTGCTGCAGCTCTCCTGAGGCCGCCGGCCCCGCTGTTCCCCGAGTCTCTCCGGGTTCGCTCGGGGCCTTCGCAGTCTCCCGAGTAGCCCTCCAACTCCCCTTGCCCACACGTACGATGACGAGTGATCAATCTTGATCGATGCCGACTGATTGAGGATCACATGTCGTCCTACTTCACCGACCTGGCACAGCAGTACATCGGCGGCGAGTGGCGCCCGGGTTCAGGCTCCTGGGACATCATCGACTTCAACCCGTACGACGACGCGAAGCTCGCGTCGATCACCATCGCCACGGTCGACGAGGTGGACGAGGCCTACCGGGCCGCCCGGACGGCTCAGAAGGAATGGGCCCAGGTCAACGCCTACGCGCGTCGCGCGGTCTTCGAGAAGGCCCTCGCCCTCATCGAGGAGCGCGAGCAGGAGATCACCGAGGTGATCATCGCCGAGCTGGGCGGCACGCATCTGAAGGCCGCATTCGAGCTGCACCTCGCCAAGGAGTTCCTGCGCGAATCGATCCAGCTGGTGCTGCGCCCCGAGGGCAGAATCCTTCCGTCGCCGGTCGAGGGCAAGGAGAACCGCCTCTACCGCGTACCGGTCGGTGTCGTGGGCGTCATCAGCCCCTTCAACTTCCCCTTCCTGCTCTCGGTCAAGTCGGTCGCCCCGGCCCTCGCCCTCGGCAATGGCGTCGTGCTGAAGCCGCACCAGAACACCCCCATCACCGGTGGCACCCTGGTCGCGAAGATCTTCGAGGACGCCGGCCTGCCCGGCGGGCTGCTCAACGTCGTCGTCACCGACATCGCCGAGATAGGCGACGCCTTCATCGAGCACCCGATCCCCAAGGTCATCTCCTTCACCGGCTCCGACAAGGTCGGCCGCCACGTCGCCACCGTCGCCGCCTCGAACTTCAAGCGCACGATCCTCGAACTGGGCGGCAACAGCGCCCTGGTGGTCCTGGACGACGCGGACATCGACTACGCCGTCGACGCCGCCGTCTTCTCGCGCTACGTCCACCAGGGCCAGGTCTGCATGGCCGCCAACCGCGTCCTGGTCGACCGCTCCGTCCAGGACGAGTTCACCGAGAAGTTCGTGGCCAAGGTGAAGTCCCTGAAGGTCGGCGACCCGAGCGACCCCTCGACGGTCATCGGCCCGGTCATCAACGCCTCCCAGGCGGACGCCCTCAGGGCCGTCGTCGAGCAGGCCCTCGCCGAGGGCGCCACGGCGCTCGTCCACGGCTCCACGACCGACAACCTGGTCGAGCCGTCCGTCCTCACCGGCCTCCCCGCCGACTCGTCCCTCCTGCGGCAGGAGGTCTTCGGCCCGGTCGCCTTCCTCGTCCCCTTCGACGGCGAGGAGGAAGCCGTCACCCTCGTCAACGACACCCCGTACGGCCTCAGCGGCGCCGTCCACACCGCCGACATCGAGCGGGGCGTGAACTTCGCCAAGCAGATCGACACCGGGATGTTCCACGTCAACGACGGCACCGTCCACGACGAGCCCCTCGTCCCCTTCGGCGGCGAGAAGCACTCCGGGGTCGGCCGTCTCAACGGCGACACGGCGGTGGACGCGTTCACCACCCAGAAGTGGATCTCGGTCCAGCACAAGCGGAGCTTCTTCCCGTTCTGAACTCCGATCCTCGCGCGCATTTCTCGCCCACGGACCCTTGCGGACAGAACCTGACCGCAAGGGTCCGTAGCTTGGTCGGTGTCAGAGGGGCTCACCCGAGTCCCCCGGTCCGGCGAGAGGCAGAAGGCCATGGTCACGCACGTGGGCGCGGAGGCGAAGGGCGACGAGCGAGGGGCGCTGCTGTCCTTCCTGGAGGAGCAGCGCGGGGGCATCCGGCGCGCGATGCTCGGCCTGACCGACGAGCAGGCGTCGGCCAAGCCCAGCGCCAGCGACCTGTCCCTGGCCGGACTCCTCAAGCACGTCGTCGAGGTCGAGCAGAGCTGGGTCGCCCGTGCCAAGGCCGAGGCCCCGGCGGTGCGGCGCGACGAGTCGAACTGGCACGAGACCTTCGCCCTGGTCGGCGACGAGACGGTCGAGTCCCAGCTCGCGTACTGGGAGAAGGTCGCCGCCGAGACGGAGTCCTTCATCCGGTCGGTGCCCAGCCTCGACGACACCTTCGCCCTGCCGAACGACCCCTGGTTCCCGCCGGAGGGCCGTGTCTCCATGCGCTGGCTGGCCCTGCACCTCATCCGCGAGACCGCCCGGCACGCGGGCCACGCCGACATCATCCGTGAGTCGCTGGACGGCGCCACCGCCTTCGAGCTGGTGGCGAAGGAGCAGGGGACGAGCTGGGGCTGACCCCCCTGGTTCTACGCTGGGCGCATGTCAGCGATCCGTCTTCTCGTGCTCGGCGCCGTGCGCCAGCACGGGCGGGCCCACGGCTACCAGGTCCGCAACGACCTGGAGTACTGGGGCGCGCACGAGTGGTCCAACGCCAAGCCCGGCTCGATCTACCACGCCCTGAAGCAGATGGCGAAACAGGGACTGCTGCTCGCGCACGAGATCGCCCCCTCCACGGCCGGCGGGCCGCCCCGCACCGAGTACGAGATCACGGAACAGGGCACCGAGGAGTACCTCCGGCTCGTGCGCGAGTCCCTCACCGCCTACGACCAGCAGCCGGACATCCTGTCCGCCGCCCTCGGCACCATGGTCGACCTCGGCCGTGAGGAGGTGCTGGGGCTCCTGGAGGAGCGGGTGCGGTCCATCGAGAAATGGCGCCGGTCGGTGACCGAGTACTACACCCCCGAGGACGGCCCGGGCCAGCTCGGCCACATCGGCGAGATCATGAACTACTGGATCCACTCCGCCGACACGGGCGCCGACTGGACCCGAGGCCTCATCGCCCGCATCCGCGCCGGCGCCTACACGTTCGCAGGCGAGGGCGCCCCTTTCATCGGCATCCTCCCGGAGGGCCAGAAAAACCCCTACGCAACGGGCGAACCACACCCAGGCGACACCCACTGACAACACCACCCCCGCTACAGGCACGCGAAGCCCCCGACCCACCCGCACCCGCCCACTACGGTCAGCCCCGAGGCGCCGTTTTTGAGGGGCGCGGGGAACTGCGCGATAAGCCCCGACGCACCCGCACCCGCCCACTACGGTCAGCCCCGAGGCACCGTTTTTCAGGGGCGCGGGGAACTGCGCGATCAACCACAACCCACCCGCACCCGCTCAACCACCCGCACCCCCCAGCCCCGAGGCACCCACCCCGCACCCACCCCGCCCCCCTAGATGAATGAGTCCAAGGGATGGCCTGCGGACAGAGCGCGAGGGCGTCCAATGTCGATGTGTGACGAACGACCTGAACACCCTCGCAACGGCA
>NZ_JBSFCF010000008.1:0-280496 GCF_053593335.1 Streptomyces sp. NPDC002324 | reverse complement strand
GCTGGACTTCGCCCGCGACGAGAGGCTCCCCGAGCTGCCCGTGTGGACGGCGGTGCCCCGCGGCTGGTGGGCTCGCGTGCTCAGCTCTCCTGCGGTGTGACCGGCGAGGCCGCCGTCACATCGTGCTCGGGCACGGTGTGCCCCGACCGGATCAGATCGATCCGGCCCATCACCTTGGCGCGCAGATCCGTGGGCACGTCGTCCTGCCCGCAGCACCGCTTCACCAGCTTCTTGACGGCCTGTTCGAGCCCGTACTTCTCCAGACAGGGCGAGCACTCCTCGAAGTGGTGCTCGAACTTGGTGCAGTCGGCGTCGGGCATCTCCCGGTCGAGGAACTCGTAGAGATGATCGAGGATTTCGCTGCAATCCGTCTCATGCGGCTCTCCGCAGCTCATGAGCCCGAGCCTTTCGATTCGTTCGACTCTCCGGCGCCGGCCGGGACAAGCCCGCGGTCACGGGCGTAGTCCTCGAGCATGCCGCGCAGTTGACGGCGGCCCCGGTGCAGCCGGGACATCACCGTACCGATGGGTGTCCCCATGATGTCGGCGATCTCCTTGTACGCAAAGCCCTCGACATCCGCGAGATAGACGGCGATGCGGAACTCCTCGGGGATCGCCTGCAGCGCCGACTTCACGTCCGAGTCGGGCAGGTGATCGAGCGCCTGCGACTCGGCCGAACGCAGACCGGTCGACATGTGCGACTCGGCGCGCGCCAGCTGCCAGTCCTCGATCTCCTCGGCCGCGGAGCGCTGGGGTTCGCGCTGCTTCTTGCGGTACGAGTTGATGAAGGTGTTCGTGAGGATGCGGTACAGCCAGGCCTTCAGGTTGGTGCCCTCACGGAACTGGTGGAAGGACGCGTACGCCTTCGCGTACGTCTCCTGCACCAGGTCCTCGGCATCGGCCGGGTTGCGCGTCATGCGCAGCGCGGCCGAGTACATCTGGTCGAGGAATTCCAGGGCGTCCCGCTCGAACCGGGCGCTGCGCTCCGCGGCGGTCTCGGTGCCCTCGGGCTGCTCCGCCTGGCCCCGTTCGGTCCCTGCGTCGGTCCCAGTGACCGGACCCACCTCCTCCAGCGTCTGTGCGATACCGAAACCGGTACCACCAGAATCGGAGGATAGACGACGATCCATGCCCGCCGCCGCCCGGACAGGGCCGCTCTTGGCCGCGTGCAGCACCGTCCAGTCCAGGTCAGCGCGGCTGCTGCGGCTCGGGCAATAGGTCGAACCCATGCGGCGGACTTCCTCTCCTACGGCGGTCAGCACGGTCCTTCGCGCTGTCTGATCCGCACAACAGGGTCACGCCGCTCAGCATTCCCGCCCCCACCCGCACCGTCATCCGAGTGACGCGATCCACTCCACGACACCGTCCGTGATCACCTTCAGCGCCTCCTCCTGCCCGAGGGGCGCCCGCTTCGGCACGGCGAACCCGTGATCGCCGTACGGCACCTCCACGAGCCCGTACGGGCCCTCCGGGAACTCCTCGGGCTTCCCGAACGGATCGTTCCCGCCCTGGACCACGAGGGTGGGAACTCCGGCACCGAGCAGCTCGTCGGCCCGCGACTTCTCGGGCCGGCCCGGCGGATGCAGCGGAAAGCTCAGCGCCAGTACGGCCACCGCGCCCAGCTCCGTCGCCGTACGGCAGGCCACCCGGGCCCCGGCACTGCGCCCGCCCGCGATCACCGGGAGTCCCGGCTCCGCCAGCGCCGGCCACAGTCCCCGCCAGCCCACGTCCAGCGTCTTCGGCGCGGGCGCCAGCTTCTTCCCGGCCACCCGCCACGGCTGCTCCACCAGGGCGACACTCACTCCGTGCGCGGGGAGCACTGCGGCCAGGGCCCGCAGATCACGGGCCTCGACACCACCGCCGGCACCGTGGCCGACAGCGAGGACGCAGGCCGGTCCCTCCGCCTCGTACCAGCTGACGCGGCCCGTACCGGCCTCCGTGTCGATCTCTTCCTTCGCCGCTGCCTCGATCTCGCTCACGTCAGAAGAGTGTGCCCTCCTCGGGCCCCTCCAGCTCCTTCAGCAGCTCCGGCCCGTTGTTGCGGACGTTGCTGACCGCGGTGGAGACGGGGTAGGCGCGCATCAGCCCGGCGGGCGGCGGTTCCAGCAGCCGGCGCAGATCGTCCGGATCCGTACGGGCCGGATCGAGCCAGCTGTCCCAGCGGTCGGGGGTGAGCATCAGCGGCATCCGGGGGTGGATCTCGGCCAACGAGCGCGGGCCGTCCTCGGGGGCCACGGCCAGCGGGGACGTCTCGGCCTCCGTCGTGATCACCGAACAGGTCGCCCACCAGGCCCGCGGATGGTCGTCCGGCAGCGTCCGGTCCCGCCAGAACTCGTACAGCCCGGCCATCGCGAAGACCGACCCGTCGGCCGGGAGCACGAAGTAGGGCTGCTTGCGCGGCCGCTTCTTCTTCCCCTCGACCTCCAGCTCCCGCTCCCCCGTGCCGGTGACCCACTCGAAGTACCCGTCGGCGGGCAGGATGCAGCGCCGGGTGGCGAAGGCCCGCCGGTACGACGGCTTCTCGTGCACGGTCTCCGCGCGGGCGTTGATCATCCGGGCGGCGCCCTCGGGGTTCTTGGACCAGGAGGGGACGAGCCCCCACTTGAGCTTCCGCAGCTGGCGAACCGGCCGCTTGTCGTCGGCGTCCTTCACAGGACGGTCCAGAACCGCGTAGACCTCCTTGGTGGGAGCCACGTTGTAGTCGGGCTCCAAGGACTCCTCCGGCTCCCTCCCCCGGAGGCTCGACTCCGCTCGCCCTGGGGGGACCCCCATCTCGATCTCAAAGACTCCTGCGAGATCCTCGGGCCTACGACTCGACGCATACCGTCCGCACATAAGTGCCACACTGCCAGGCCCACCCGTCACCCGACCACCACCCCCGACGACGGCGCCATCCGCCGGCCCCTGTCGATCGCGACCCCGAGGAGCCACCGCAGAACATGGAAAGCACCGCAGCCACCTCGCTGGCCGGCCTGTGGGACGAGGTCTTCGGCACCCAGCCCGACCCCGACCTCTGGGTCGTCATAGCCACCGCGGTCGCCGCGCTCGCGGCGATCGTCCCGCACGGCGTCTGGCGGCTCTCGCGCAACGCCATCACCATCGCGCACGAGGGCGGCCACGGTCTGGTCGCGCTGCTCACCGGCCGCACCCTGACCGGCATCCGGCTGCACTCCGACACCAGCGGCCTCACGGTGAGCCGGGGCAGGCCCACCGGCATCGGCATGATCCTCACCGCGGCCGCCGGCTACACCGCTCCCCCGCTCCTCGGCCTCGGTGGCGCCGCCCTCCTCGGGTCGGGCCGCATCACCCTCCTCCTGTGGCTCGCCACGATCCTGCTGATCGCCATGCTGGTCATGATCCGCAACGCCTACGGCGCCCTCACGGTCGTCCTCACCGGCGGCACCTTCGTGGTCGTCTCCTGGCTGGCGGGCCCCCAGATCCAGGCGGCGTTCGCGTACGCGGTGGTCTGGTTCCTGCTGCTGGGTGGCGTACGCCCGGCGTTCGAACTCCAGGCCAAGCGCCGTCGGGGAGGCGCCGGCGACTCCGACGCGGACCAGCTCTCCCGCCTGACCCACGTCCCGGCGACCGTGTGGCTCGTGATGTTCCATGTGGTGTCGCTGTGCGCGCTGATGGGCGGCGGCCGCTGGCTGCTGAACCTGTGACCCCGGCGGCTCAGGGGGCGCGGGGGGCGCGGGCATCCACCCGACCTGCCACGACGGAGGCGCACCGGACCGGCGACGCGTGTCAACCGGCGGAACCGGGCGGAGCCAACCCCCATTAAAGTGGGCCGCATGGCCCTGAACGCACAGCCCGCCCTCTGGCCCGCCCCCTACGCGAGCGGAGCCGTCGACGCGACGGTCCACGTCCCGGGGTCCAAGTCCGTCACCAATCGCGCCCTCGTCCTCGCCGCGCTCGCGAGCGAGCCCGGCTGGCTGCGCCGCCCCCTGCGCTCCCGCGACACGCTCCTGATGGCGGCCGCGCTGCGCGCGATGGGCGTCGGCATCGAGGAGACCGTGTCGTCCAGCTCCTCCGGCGCGGGCGGTTCGGGTGAGGCCTGGCGCGTCCTGCCCACCGGCCTGCACGGCCCGGCCACGGTGGACGTCGGCAACGCCGGCACGGTCATGCGCTTCCTCCCCCCGGTCGCCGCCCTCGCCGACGGCCCCATCCGCTTCGACGGCGATCCCCGGTCGTACGAGCGCCCGCTGCACGGCGTGATCGACGCCCTGCGCGTCCTCGGCGCCCGGATCGACGACGACGGCCGCGGCGCCCTCCCGCTGACGGTCCACGGCAGCGGCGCGCTGGACGGCGGCCCGGTGGCGATCGACGCGTCCTCGTCGTCGCAGTTCGTCTCGGCGCTCCTGCTGTCGGCCCCCCGCTTCAACCAGGGCGTGGAGGTCCGCCACACCGGCGCGACCCTCCCCTCCCTGCCCCACATCCGCATGACCGTCGACATGCTGCGTTCGGTCGGCGCGCAGGTGGACACCCCGGAGTCGGGCGGCGAGCCGAACGTCTGGCGGGTCACGCCGGGCGCGCTGCTCGGCCGCGACCTGACGATCGAGCCGGACCTGTCCAACGCCCAGCCGTTCCTGGCGGCGGCGCTGGTGACCGGCGGCAAGGTCGTCATCCCGGACTGGCCCTCGCGCACCACCCAGCCCGGCGACCAACTCCGCGAGATCTTCACGGAGATGGGCGGCACCTGCGAACTGACCGAGTACGGCCTGGTGTTCACCGGCTCCGGTTCGGTCCACGGCATCGACGTGGACCTGAGCGAGGTCGGCGAGCTGACCCCGGGCATCGCGGCGGTCGCCGCCCTCGCCGACTCCCCGTCGACCCTGCGCGGCGTCGCCCACCTCCGTCTCCACGAGACGGACCGCCTGGCCGCGCTCACCAAGGAGATCAACGAACTCGGCGGCGACGTCACCGAGACCGCCGACGGCCTCCACATCCGCCCCCGCACCCTGCACGGCGGTGTCTTCCACACGTACGACGACCACCGCATGGCCACGGCCGGTGCGATCATCGGCCTGGCCGTGGAGGGTGTGCGCATCGAGAACGTGGAGACGACGGCCAAGACCCTGCCGGACTTCCCCGACCTGTGGACCGGGATGCTCGGGAAGAACTGACGGGCGGACCGGGATCATGCGCCGTTACGGCAAGCACACCGACGAGGACGACATCCGCAGCCGCCCCAACCGCAAGGGCAACCGTCCCCGTACGCACATCCGTCCGAAGCACGAGGACGCCGCCGAGGGCATGGTCCTCACCGTCGACCGGGGCCGGCTGACCTGTCTCGTCGAGGACCGCGTCGTCCTCGCGATGAAGGCCCGGGAACTGGGCCGCAAGGCAGCGGTCGTCGGCGACAACGTCGCCATCGTCGGCGATCTCTCCGGCAAGAAGGACACCCTCGCCCGGATCGTCCGCATCGCCGACCGCACGTCGGTCCTGCGGCGCACGGCCGACGACGACGACCCCTACGAGCGCGTCGTCGTCGCCAACGCCGACCAGCTCGCCATCGTCACGGCCCTCGCCGACCCCGAACCCCGCCCCCGGTTGATCGACCGCTGCCTGGTGGCGGCGTACGACGCGGGTCTGGCCCCCCTGCTCGTGCTCACGAAGTCGGACCTGGCCTCTCCCGACAAACTCCTGGAGGCCTACGGCCACATCGACCTCCCGCACGTCGTGACGAGCCGCGAGGAGCTGGAGACGGGCGGCGCCGCCGACCGCGTACGCGAACACCTCGACGGCAAGGTCACGGCGTTCGTCGGCCACTCCGGCGTCGGCAAGACGACCCTGGTGAACGCCCTCGTCCCCGCGGACCTCCGCCGTACGACGGGCCATGTGAACGCGGTGACGGGCCGCGGCCGGCACACCACGACCTCCGCGCTGGCCCTGCCCCTGGCGGACTCGGACGGCGGCTGGGTGGTGGACACCCCGGGCGTACGGTCGTTCGGGCTGGCCCACGTCGACCCGTCCCGGGTCATCAATGCCTTCCCGGACCTGGTGCCGGGCACGGAAGGCTGTCCGCGTGCGTGCAGTCACGACGAGCAGGACTGCGCGCTGGACCAGTGGGTGGCGGACGGGCACGCGGACCCGGCCCGGCTCTACTCCCTGCGCCGGCTCCTCTCGACGCGCGAACGGCGGGAAGGCGACTGACCTCCGCGTTGTTTGCGCCCCCTCCCACCCGGTAAGTGCATAATCGCACCAAGTCGGAGCCCTACCAGACGAGAGCACACGAAGCGGTCACGGAACGTGGGGACACGGGAGGACGAGACATGGCGTGGCTGCTGGTTGTCGTGGCGGGACTTCTTGAGACCGGATTCGCCGTCTGCCTGAAGCTCTCGCACGGGTTCACCAGACTCTGGCCCACGGTCGCCTTCTGCGTCTTCGCCCTCGGCAGCTTCGGCCTGCTGACCCTCTCCCTGAAGAAACTCGACGTCGGCCCCGCCTACGCCGTCTGGACGGGCATCGGCGCGGCCGGTACCGCGATCTACGGAATGGTCTTCCTCGGCGACCTCGTCTCGACCCTGAAGATCGTCTCGATCAGTCTGGTGATCGTGGGGGTCGTGGGTCTGCAACTGTCGGGATCCGCGCAGTAGTTCGCGGCGTGGCGGGCACGATCCCGCGTCGGCTACAGGTGGTTGAGGGACCTGCTGGGCTGGCGGGGCAGCGCGGTCCGCACGAGCTCCGCGACCCCGCCCTCTCCCGGGGGTGCCGCCACGCAGGACAGGGCGAGCCGCACGGCGAGTTCGCAGGATCGGGCCAACTCCCCCGCGTCCGACCGGGGAGTGCCGGGCGCGGCCAGGGCGGCGACGGCCCGCTCGCGCACCAGTGCCACGAAGTCGGCGGGCGCGGGTAACGGTCCGTCCGCGCGGCGCTGGGCGGGCACGACGGAGGACGATGCCACCGCCGTGAGCGACGGCGAGGGCAGCCGCTCGCTCCAGCAGCCGGTGAGCATGGCCCGCACCAGCACGTTGGTACGGCAGGCCCGCACGGTCCACTCCGCGGTCGCGGCCAGCCTGTCCCGGGTGTCCGCGGGCAGGGCCAGTGCCCGGTCGACGCCCGCCAGATAGCCGTCCGCCTCCCTGCGGACCAGCGCCCTGGCGAGTCCCTCCTTGCTGCCGAACTCGTTGTACAGCGTCTGACGTGAGACTCCGGCCACCGCCGCCACGTCCACCATGCGCACGGCGGACCACGGCCGGCGCATCAGCGCCGTGTAAGCGGCGTCCAACAAGGATTCCCGCGCTGCAGGCATCATCGCCTCCCTAACAAGCGAGCGGGCGGCTCTGGCCCTCAGATTTGACGCGCTTCAAGTCACTGTCAAGAGTTCGCGGCGGCCCTCAGGGGCGCACTCCGGCCGGCGCGCGCGGCACGCACCGACCCCACCTCGACAAAGCCATCTCCACCCCCGTCGACGGCTCCCCCTCGTGTGCCCACGGCAACAGGGGAACATTCACGCCGGATCCCACATGATCACGGGCCCGCCCGTACCCGGCGCCGGGCATCGGCCTCCCCCACCGCGGACCGGGGTGTCCGCCGGGCGGGGAACCGGTGGGCGCCGCGGCACCCGGTGAGCACCGGTGGACGAAACCCACCGACCCCCGCTGTGACACAACACGCCCACTCCCGCTCCCGCCCGCCGGAGCGCCGGCCGATCGGCCGCCCCGCCCCCTTGCCCCTGGCGACCCCCGGCCCCCTGTAGCCCCGTAGCGACCTCGACAGATACCGTTCGCCACATGGCCGACTACCTCGACGACCTCCGCTTCGCCCACGTCCTCGCGGACGCCGCCGACGCGACCACCATGGCCCGCTTCAAGGCCCTCGACCTGAAGGTCGAGACGAAGCCGGACATGACCCCGGTCAGCGAGGCCGACAAGGCCGCCGAGGAACTCATCCGCGGCCAACTCCAGCGCGCCCGCCCCAGGGACGCCATCCTCGGTGAGGAGTTCGGGCTCGCCGGCACCGGCCCACGCCGCTGGGTCGTCGACCCGATCGACGGCACCAAGAACTACGTCCGGGGCGTCCCCGTCTGGGCCACCCTGATCTCCCTGATGGAGGCGGCCGAGGGCGGCTACCAGCCCGTCGTCGGCGTCGTCTCCGCACCCGCCCTGGGCCGGCGCTGGTGGGCGGCGAAGGGGCACGGCGCCTTCACGGGCCGCAGCCTCAGCTCGGCCTCCCGCCTGCGCGTCTCCCGCGTCGCCGAGCTGTCGGACGCGTCCTTCGCGTACTCCTCCCTCAGCGGCTGGGAGGAGCGCGGCAGCCTCAACGGCTTCCTGGACCTGACCCGCGAGGTGTGGCGGACGCGCGCGTACGGCGATTTCTGGCCGTACATGATGGTCGCCGAGGGCTCGGTGGACATCTGCGCCGAACCCGAACTGTCCCTCTGGGACATGTCCGCCAACGCGATCATCGTCACCGAGTCGGGC
This sequence comes from Streptomyces sp. NPDC002324, assembly GCF_053593335.1. Classification (NCBI taxonomy): domain Bacteria; kingdom Bacillati; phylum Actinomycetota; class Actinomycetes; order Kitasatosporales; family Streptomycetaceae; genus Streptomyces; species Streptomyces sp. NPDC002324. The sequence goes on along the minus strand of NZ_JBSFCF010000008.1, from coordinate 272,074 downwards.
GGCACCTTCACCGGCCTCGACGGCCGCCCCGGCCCGCACAGCGGCAACGCGGCGGCCTCGAACGGTCTGCTCCACGACGAGTTGCTGGGATACCTGAACCAGCGCTACTAGACCGGTTCCGCCGCCCTCGTCCGGCTCTGCCGAGCGTTTCCGGCCTCCCACCACGTCACGCCACGGCCCGCCGCTTCCCGTCGCTTCCTGTCGCCTCCCGCCGTCACCGTCCGGTGCGCTCGGGACCCCGGAGTGATCCCAGAGCGCCCCGAACTGACCACGCACGCCCCCTTGTTGACCTCCGCTTTACCTGCCACATTGAGAGTCCCCCCACTTGTGAACTTGTGCAGTGCTCAATTGGCGCCTCCGGCGCCGGGCCTGAACTCTTCGTCACCGGGGTGCCCTAGGAGGTGGCTGAACTCCATGCTCGTCCGCGACGCCATGAGCACAGTGGTCCTCACCATCGGTCCCGATCACACTCTCCGGCAGGCCGCCGCACTGATGTCGGCCCGCCGGATCGGTGCGGCCGTGGTCCTCGACCCGGACGCCGGCGGACTCGGGATCCTCACCGAACGCGACGTCCTCAACTCCGTCGGCCTGGGCCAGAGCCCCGACGCCGAGCGCGCCCACGCCCACACCACCACCGACGTGGTGTTCGCCACGCCGTCCTGGACTCTGGAGGAAGCGGCCCGCGCCATGACCCACGGCGGCTTCCGCCATCTGATCGTCCTCGACGAGGGCGCCCCGATCGGCATCGTCTCGGTCCGCGACATCATCCGTTGCTGGACCCCGGCCCGACAGCACGCGACGGCCTAGCCGGCCCCGCACACGCGGAGGGGCCGGGACCTCGGACGAGATCCCGGCCCCTCCCCCACGACAAGCGGTCCAACCCCGGTCGGCCGCACAGGCCTGGACGGCGGCCTCCAAGCGCTTGCCGAAGCCTTGGCCGACGCCTCGAGGAGCGCCTCGGCCGAGCAGGATCCCGCTCACATCACATCCGATCCTACATTGGACCCATTCCAGCTCAAGGCAAGCTCTAAAGTCACACCTGTTCGGGAACTGTTCGCCCAGACTGTTACGCTGACCGGTATGAGTGACCTTCTGGAGCGGCTGCGCGGACGCGGATGGCGTATGACCGCACAGCGGCGTGTCGTGGCCGAGGTCCTCGACGGCGAACACGTCCATCTGACGGCCGACGAGGTCCACACGCGAGCTGTCGCCAAGCTGCCGGAGATCTCCCGGGCGACCGTCTACAACACCCTGGGCGAACTGGTCGTGCTCGGCGAGGTGCTCGAGGTCGCCACGGACAAGCGGGCCAAGCGGTACGACCCCAACGCCCACCGCCCGCACCACCACCTGGTCTGCGCCCGGTGCGGCACGATCCGGGACGTCCACCCCACCGGCAACCCCCTCGCCGACCTCCCCGCCTCCGAGCGCTTCGGCTTCACCGTCTCGGACGTGGAGGTCACCTACCGAGGCGTGTGCCCGACCTGCGCGACGGCATAGCCCCCGCGGCACATGACAAAGCCCCCGGCGCCGAACGGCCGGGGGCATACACCTAGGGCCCGGAACCTGATCGGTTCCGGGCCCTAGGTCTTCAGTAGCGGGGACAGGATTTGAACCTGCGACCTCTGGGTTATGAGCCCAGCGAGCTACCGAGCTGCTCCACCCCGCGGCGATGAACAGAACACTACGTCACGCCCATCGACCAGCGCAAATCCCTTAAGGAGCAGCCTGCGGTCCCACCCGGGGCCGACCAGGGCCGGCCGGTGGCTACGCCGACAACTCGTCCCGCAACGCGTCCCGCAACCGCGCCGCGCGCTCCGTGACCTCCGCCGGCCCGAGCGCCACGGCCCGGTCGGCCCACCGCTTGCCCTCCACCAGCTCCCCCCGACGCGCGTAGACGAGGGCGAGCCGCAAAGCCGCCCGCCCGTGCCCCGCGTCGGCGGCCCGGGCCCACCACAACGCGGCCTCCGGCTCGCTCCCCTCGCGTGCGAGCAGCAGCCCCAGGTTGAACGCCCCGTTCCGCGACCCGGACTCCGCCGCGGCCCGGTACCACCGAGCCGCCTCGACCACGTCACCCCTCCCGGCCGCCAGCATCCCGACCCGTACCTGCGCCCGCCGATGGCCCTGGGAGGCGGCCCTCTCGTACCACTCCTCGCACTCGTTCTTCTCCCGCACCGGCTCCCCCAGCTCATGCGCGGGAGCAGGCGGCCGGCGGGCGTCGAGCACGGCGGCAAGGCGGTACGCGGCCTCCGCGCTGCCCCCGCCGGCGGCACGCCGCAGATGCCGCTCGGCGGCCCTCTCGTCGCCGTCCCGCAGCCGCGCTATGGCGACCTGGAGCGCCGCCTCGGTGTGCCCGGCGGCGGCCGCCCGCTCGTACCAGACGAGCGCCGTCACGTCGTCGCCCCGCCCGGCGAACAGGATGCCCAGGTTGAAGGCGGCGTCCACACTGCCGGCCTCCGCGGCCTTGGAGAACCACGGCTCGGCCCCGGCCGCGTCCCCCACCTGCAGCAGCAGGATGGCCAGCGCGTTCGCCGCCTCACGGTGCCCGGCGTACGCGGCCCGCCGGTACCACTGCTCGGCCTGGGCGGTCCGCCCCTGCTCGGCGCAGAGCAGCCCGAGGTTGTACGCCCCGTTGACGTCACCGGCGTCCATCGCGGCGCGGTACCACCGCTCGGCGGTCTGCGTCTCACCGCGCTCGGCGTGCAGCGCGCCCAGCGCGTTCGCCGCGTTGCCGTCGCCGTCCTGGGCGGCCCGCAGCCACCACACGGCCGCGCTCTCGGTGTCGCCCGCGTCCCGCAGCAGGAACCCGAGCGCGCACGCGGCGCGCGGCTCACCGTCCTTGGCGGAGGTCAGATACCAGCGGCCGGCCTCCTTGAGTTCCCCGCGCCGCTCCAGGATCGCCCCGAGATGCAGCGCGGCCCGCCGGTGCCCGCGCGCGGCGGCCTGGCGGTACCACTGCTCTGCCTCCTCGGCGGCGGCTCCGACACCGTTGTCGGCGCCGGACTCCCCCGCACGCACGCCGGCGCGGCCCTCCCGTACGACGGGACGGCCCTCACGGGCGGCCTCACGGCCCGCGCCTGCGCCTGCGCTCTCGAACGCCGCGCGCGCGATTCTGCGCCCCTCACGCACCGCGGCGCGCTCCTCCAGCTCGGCGAGCCGGTCCAGCGCCCGGGCGAGCCGGTAGGCGGCCTCGCGGTGCCCGCGCTCGGCGGCGGCCCGCATCCACCGCTCCGCGGCGGGGTCACTGCGGTGTTCCAGCAGGTCGGCGAGGGCGTACGCACCGAGGGCATGGCCCTGCTCGGCGGACTGGCGCAGCCAGTACTCGGCGGCCGGTTCGTCACCGCGCTCGCGGTGGTGCCGGCCGAGCGCGTGCGCGGCGGCGGCCGAACCGGCGACGGCCGCGACCCGCCACCAGCTGGCGGCCTCGTCGGCGTACCCGCGCTGGTGCAGCAGGACACCCAGGTTGTTGGCGGCCGCACGGTCTCCGGCGGCGGTGGCGCCCCGCAGGTAGGGCTCGGCCCCGTCGAGGTCGCCTCGACGCAGCAGCATGGCTCCGAGGACGCTCATCGCCTCGGCGTCACCGGCTTCGGCGGCGAGCCGCTGACGCGCCTCCTCTACGGCGTCCCCCGTCTCGTCCTCGTCCGCCGCCTGCACGGACTCGACCGACGCGGCGGACTCGGCGGGCACCACGAAGTCGGCAGGCAGCGCAAAGTCGGCAGGCTGCGCAAACCGCCCTGTCTCCAACAGAGTTGCCTTGTCCCCCATAACGTCCATCGTCGCACCACCCGCAACCTGGGTACACCTGGTATACCGCAGCCATTGAGGTCACTACAGCGTTTTGTCGACATGCCCACAGAGCGACAAGTCAAACACAGATTGCCCGGCTCCCCCTGACAACACGTCGAAGGCCCGGATCCTTTGGAGGATCCGGGCCTTCAACTTCAGTAGCGGGGACAGGATTTGAACCTGCGACCTCTGGGTTATGAGCCCAGCGAGCTACCGAGCTGCTCCACCCCGCGCCGTTGTGTTGCAACCGTACCACGGCGCGGGAGGGAGCCTTGCATCAGCCGCTTCCGGAGCCTCCGTCGCCGCTCTTGTCGCTGTCCGCACTGCCGCTGCCGCCGGTCCCGCCGGTCTTGGCCTGGGCGTCCTCGGCACGCTTCAGCGCGTCCTCCAGGTCCTGTTGGGCCCGGCCGTACGCCTCCCAGTCGCCGTCCTTGAGGGCCTGCTGTCCCTCGTCGAACGCCTTCTGGGCTTCCTCCAGGGCCTGTTGGACCGTCGGGTCGCCGGTCTTCGGCGGCTCGTCGGTGCCCTCGTCGCCGTCGTCCACCGGTGGTTCCGTCGGCGGACCCTCCGTCTCGAACACCTTGTTGAGCGCGGCGTCGAGGGTGTCCTCGAAGGCCGTGTTGCCGCCGTAGGTGACCAGGACCTTGCGCAGCAGCGGGTACTTGAGTCCGCCGCCTCTCACATAGACAGGTTCCACGTAGAGCAGTCCGCCGTCGAGCGGGACCGTCAGGAGGTTGCCGTACTCGACCTGTGAGTCACCTCTCTTGAGGAGGCTGATGGTCTCGGCGATGTCCTGTTCGGAGTTGAACTGGCTCTGGACCTGTTTCGGTCCGTCGATCGGTTCGCTCGTCGGCAGTTTCAGAATTCTGATCTTGCCGTAGTCCTTGGTGCCCGCCTCGGCGTTGACCGCCACGAAGGCACTGAGGTTGTCGCGCCCGTTCGGCGTGAGCGTGGTGGTCAGCGAGAACGCCTGTGCCGTCTGGCCCGGCAGCTTCATGCTCAGGTAGTACGGCGGCACCGCGTTGCCCGAGGTGTTGGTCGGGTCGTCCGGGACCTGCCACACCTCGCTGCCGCTGAGGAACGTCTCGGCGTCCTTCACGTGGTAGCGGGTGAGCAGCTCGCGCTGGACCTTGAAGAGGTCCTGCGGGTACCGCAGGTGAGCCAGCAGCGAGTCGGAGATGTCGTCCTTCGGCTCCACCGTGTTCGGGAAGGCCTTCATCCAGGTCTTCAGGACCGGGTCCTCGGTGTCCCACTGGTAGAGCTTGACCTGACCCGTGTACGCGTCGACGGTCGCCTTCACCGAGTTGCGGATGTAGTTGACCTGGTTCTGCTGGGCCACCACCGCGCGCTGGCTGTTGTCGGCGGTCAGCGAGTCGGCCGTCGTGTCGCCCAGGGTGGTGCGGGAGGCGTACGGGTAGCCGTTGGTGGTGGTGTACGCGTCGACGATCCACTGGATCTTCCCGTCGACGACGGCCGGGTAGGCGTCACCGTCGATGGTCAGCCAGGGGGCGACCGCCTCCACGCGCTCCTTGGGCGTGCGGTTGTACAGGATCCGCGAACCCTCGCCGATGGCACCGGAGTAGAGGATCTGCGGCTCGTTGAACGCCACCGCGTACGCGGCCCGGTTGACCGGGCTGGAGAGGTTGATCCCGCTCTTGCCCTTGTAGCTGGTGGTCTTCTCCCCGCTGTCGTCGGAGTAGTCGATCTCCTTCTGGGGACCGCCGACGATCGAGTACTGCGTGGTCTTCTCGCCGTAGTAGACCCGCTGCTGGTACTTGCCCAGATCGCCCTTGGACGGCAGGTCGGACTCGGTGAACACCGGGCGGCCGCCGGAGGTGGCCTCGGTGCCCTTGGCGGCGACCACGCCGTAACCGTGGGTGTAGCGGAAGTGGTCGTTGATCCAGTTGTTCTTCGGGATGCCCGCCAGGTTCAGCTCACGCAGACCGATGACGGTGTCCTGCTCGGCGCCGTCCTCGTTGCTGTACCGGTCGACGTCCAGGTTCGTGGGGAACGCGTAGTAGTTCCTCATCTGCTGGAGCTGCTGGAAGGTCGGCGAGACGATGTTCGGGTCGAGCATGCGGATGCTGGCCGTGGTGTCGGCGTCCTTGCGGAGCTTGGCCTTGTCCGTGGTGTCGCTGACGCCCGAGTACTCCTCGACGTCGGTCCCGTCGATGCCGTAGGCCTGGCGGGTCGCCGCCAGGTTCTTCTCGACGTACGGCGCCTCCTTGGCCTGCTCGTTCGGCTGGACCTGGAACTTCTGGACGATCGCCGGATACAGCCCGCCGATGAGAATGGCCGAGAGCACCATCAGGCCGAAGCCGATGACCGGCAGCTGCCAGGTGCGCCGCCAGATGGTGGCGAAGAACAGCAGCGCGCAGATCACCGCGATGCAGAACAGGATCGTCTTGGCCGGCAGGTACGCGTTCGCGTCGACGTACCTCAGGCCCGTCCAGTTGCCCGTCGCCTTGAAGTCGCTGGACTTCACGGCCAGCCCGTACCGGTCGAGCCAGTAGGCGACCGCCTTCAGGGCGACGAAGATGCCGAGGAGCACCGACAGGTGTCCGGTGGCCGCGGCGGTGGCCCGCGCACCCGGGGAGGTGACCCTGAGGCCGCCGTACAGGTAGTGCGTGAGGGCGGCGGCGATCACCGAAAGCACGGCGGCGGCGAAGCCGAAGCCGAGCAGGAAGCGGTACCAGGGCAGGTCGAAGGCGTAGAAGGAGACGTCCAGGTCGAACTGGGGGTCCTTCTGGCCGAACGACACTCCGTTGACCCACATCAGCCAGGTGCGCCACTGCCCGGAGGCGGAGGCGCCGGCGATGAGGCCCACCAGGGAGGTGATCCCGAGGAGCAGCCATTTCTTGTAGGGCGCGATGCCCATGCGGTACCTGTCGAGGCTCTGCTGCTCCATCGACATGGCGCTCAGCGGTGGCCGCAGCCGGTGCGCGAGCCAGATGTTGAAGCCGACGGAGGCCGACATCAGCAGGCCGAAGACGAAGAAGAGCCCGATCTTCGTCCAGAGCGTGGTGGTGAAGACGGACGAATACTTCACCGACCGGTACCAGAGCCAGTCCGTCCAGAATCCCGCGAACATGACGAACGCCATGCCGAGGACGGCAAGGACGCCCAACGTCATGAGCAGCGTCCGGACACGTCGGGACGGTCGGCCCACTCTGATCCGCGGCCCCGTCGGGCCTCCGCCGCGGTCCGGCATCTGGAAAGCCAAGGTGCGCACCTCGAAGTTCGCTGTCGATACGTCAGGCCCGCGTCTACGGACCCTCCAGCGGGCCCCGTGATCGCAGGGGCCTCACCTATGCAACTTACTCACGCTTTACTCGGTTCCCGCTTCGGGGAACGAACGAGGCAGGATTGTGACCATGTCCAACACTCCCATGGCAGCGAACCCCCTCACCCGGGCCGTCCTCGAGATCGACGAGTACGCCTCTGGCCTCGGCTGGGACCAGCCCGCTCGCCTCTTCGCCCTGGTGGATACCGCGCGTCTGCGATCCCAGGAACCCGCCCTCGCGGCCCAGCTCGGTCTGCAGGACGAGTCCGAGACCGTCGGTCTCACCCCGATCGAGCAGGACGAGATTCCCGCGGGCAAGGCCCTGGACGAGTTCCTCGGCACCATCGCCTGGCCCGACGCAGTGGTCGGCTGCGCGCTGACCGTGGAGCGGCTGATGCTGCCGCCGTCCGCCGAGACGTCCGTCCCCGAGAACCTCGACGAGGCCCGTCTCGCCAAGTGGGTCGCCTCCCACCCGGAGCGCCAGGAGGTCCGTATGACGGTCGCCGTTCTCCGGGACGGCTCCCGCGACTCGGCCCTGCGGCTGCGCGAGAAGGACTCTCCGACCGAGGTCCTCACCGGCCCCGAACTGGTACCGGGCCTCGCCGAGGCCCTGTCCGCGACCTTCGTGGACTGACCCCCGCGTACGGCGGTGGGGGCGCCCCCGGATCCTCGGGAGCGCCCCCACGCGCGCGTACGTCCGTTTCCGTCAGCCCTTGGTGGTGCACTTCGGCAGGTCGGCGGTGTCGCCGGCGCGGATGTCCTTCAGGGCGCCCAGCGCGTCCTCGATGGTGCCGACCTTGACGAGGGTGAGTCCGTCGGGGACGTCCCCGGCGGCCGTGGCGCAGTTGTCCTCGGGCGTCAGGAAGTACTGGGCGCCCTTGGCGCGCGCGCCGACCGTCTTCATCTCGATACCGCCGATGGGGCCGACCTTGCCCTGGTCGTCGATCGTGCCGGTGCCGGCCACGAACTTGCCGCCCGTCAGGTTGCCCGGCGTGAGCTTGTCGTAGATACCGAGGGCGAACATCAGTCCGGCGCTCGGGCCGCCGACGTCGGCCAGCTTGATGTCGATGGTGAAGGGGAAGGTGTGGTCGGTCCCGGCCGAGATGCCGACGATCGCCCGCTTCTCGCCCGTGTCGTCGGACGTGCCCGTGGTGATGGTGACCTTCTGGGTCTCGGTCGCCGTCCTGTTCGCCTTCTCCGCGGCGGCCTGGGCCTTGGCGGGCACGATCAGGAAGTCGACGTCCTCGCCCGGCTTGTGCCTGGTGACCAGTTTCGCCACGTCCTCGGGCGCCTTGACCGCCGTACCGTCGACGGACTTGATCACGTCACCGGCGTGCAGCTTGCCCTCGGCCGGGGAGTCCTTGAGAACGGTGGAGACGATCACCCAGGACTGCACCGGGATGTCCAGCTCCTTCAGGGCCGCGACCTTGGCGCTCTCCTGGGACTGGCTGAACTCCTCGGCGTTCTCCTGCGTCGACTGCTCCTTGGTCTTGCCGTCCGGGTAGAGCGTGTCGTGCGGGACGACCTTGTTGTCGTGCGCCAGCCAGCCGTACACGGCCTCGACGAGGTTCATCCGGTAGTCGGCGCTGGTGACGCGGACCGTGGTCATGTTCAGATGGCCGGTCGTCCCGTACGTCTTGCGCCCGGAGATCTGCAGCACCGGCTCCCCGTCGTGCTCCCCGAGAGTGTTCACCGTCGGCCCCGGTGACATCTCCGAGTAGGGCACGGGAATGATCACACCCGCGCACAGGAGCGCGATCAGCATCAGGGTGGAGGCGAGCATCGTCGCGGTGCGGCGTGGCATGGAACGACAGTACGGGACAGGCCTGTAGGAGCACTGTCGGGGCCGTCCGTCCGGGGCGCGGGCGAGGTGGGCGCTAGCCGCCGGAGTGGGACCGCTCCATGGCTTCGCGGAAGCGGGAGTAACCCGCGAGCTCGGTGCCGTCCTCGATGCTCCTGCGGTTCCGGCTGGCCCAGCCGCCCCACAGTCCGGCACCGATCGCGGCCACGAGCGGAATCAGCAACCAGGCGAGCGCCGCCATGCCGGCCTCCCAACCCCTATCAAACAACCACAACTGACTGATCAGCAGATTATCCGTCCGCTCCGTCAACGCTCGCGCCGGGGGGCGGGTTACGCAACCGGAACGCGCGCGGGCGCATTCCGGTCACGCCTCAGCAGGCTCCCACCCGCCCTCCCGTCGCCCGACCACCGCCCCTCACCGGCGGCGCTACGCGCCGACCCATTCATCGGTGCCGTCCGAGAACTTCTGGTGCTTCCAGATGGGCACTTCGTGCTTCAGGTCGTCGATCAGTTTCCGACAGGCCTCGAAGGCCTCGCCCCGGTGCGGACACGACACGGCGACGACCACCGCCAGGTCCCCGACCTTCAGGTTGCCCACCCTGTGCACGGCCGCGAGCGCCCGCACCGGGTAGTCGGCGACCACCTTCTCCGCGATCCGCCGCATCTCGGCCTCGGCCGTCGGGTGACACGAATAGCCCAGCTCGTCGACATCCGCTCCCCCGTCGTGGTTCCGCACGGTCCCCACGAACAGCGCGGTCCCCCCGGCCGCGTCGTCCCCGACCGCCCGGAACACCTCGTCGAGGGAGAGCGCCGTCTCTCGAATCCCGATCAGCTTGACGGGCTCCTCGGCCCCCTGCTCGCCGGGATGATCATCATTCACTGCCATACCCCCATCGTGCCCCACCCGCCTCGCGACCGACATGGTCGAAAACGCCGTCACGCGCGCGTGGCGGCTTGGAGCGACCTCCATGGGCACAGGGCCGACCTCAGCGCCGCCCCCGAGCCTTCCGGACCTGCCGCACCAAAGCCGCCGTACCCAGCAACGCGACCGTCGCCCCCGCGGCACCCGCCGCGGTCGCGTCCTTGCGCCCCAGCCGCCGCCCGACCACGGTGTGCCGCCCGGCGACCTCCTCCAGCAGCTCCGCCAGCACTTCCTCGTTCGTCCACAGCGGCCGCCACCCGGCGTCGTGCAGCCGGCTCCCGCTGACGACCCACGGATACATCGTGTAGGCGAGATCCCCGGCCGGCGACGGCGTCAGACCGATCCGGTGGAGCCGGGCGGCGGCCCCGAGGGCGACGGCGGACGGCAGCTCCATGCGCCGGATCCCGCTGAGCTCCTCGACCTCCTCCTGCTCCAGCCACCCCTCGCACCCGACGGCCAGCTCCCCGTCGACCTTCTCCAGCACGGCGTACTCCAGCGCACCGCACAGATCCTCGACATGGCAGAACTGCCAGGCGGGCCGCGACCCAGCCACCACCAGCAGCCGAGGCGACTCGAAGTACCTGGTCAGGGCCGTGTCCGTGCCCCCGACAAGAGTCGCCGGGCGGACGACGGTGACATTGAGGCCCGGATGGGCGCGCGGCGCCCGGCGTGCGAGGCGCTCGATCTCCAGCAGGTCGCCGACCCCGGTGGCCTCGGCGGTCGCCCGCAGCTCGGCGTCCTCCGAGAGCGGCAGCTCGTTCTCGGGCAGCGCGCCGTAGACCATCGCCGAGGTGCACAGCACGACCCGGTGCACCCCGGCCGCGGCGGCCGCCGTGAGCACGGTCTGCGTGCCACGCACGTTGTACGCGCTGCGGGCCGCCGCGTCGGTGCCCAGGTCGAGGTCGACGGCGAGGTGCACGACGACGTCCGCCCCGCGCAGCTTCTCGGCGATCGCCGGGTCCCGTACGTCCAGGATGTGCCACTGCGCGGCCGCGCACTCCCCTCGCCGCTCGTCGATGGCGATGACCTGCCGGATCTCGTCGGACTCGGCGAGCCGCTCGGTGAGCAGCGCTCCGACGCCGGACGCGGCACCGGTGACCGCGACGACGGGCCCGCGCGCGGCGGGACTGGTTGAGTGGTTTCGCGCTGCGCGAACCTGTGGATCTGGGGAACTCACCGGGCGTCTCCAGCGGTTGTCTTCAGTACGAACGCGGGCGACGCGTGCGTACCAGGTGGCATCCATCCTGCCGCAGGCCAACGGTCGGCGGAGCACCGAGGCCTTAACCCGCCGTGGTGTCTAGGCTGGGTGGTGTTCGGGCAGCCGTGCCGTCGGAGAAAACCGATGGCCCTATCAGCCGAGGAATCCCGTGAGTGACACCCCATTCGGATTCGGCCTTCCGCCGGAGGAGCCGGACGACGGCGACGAGGGCAAGAAGAAGGACCAGGAGAGCGGTGGTGGTCAGGGACCGGCCAACCCGTTCGGCTTCGGGTTTCCCGGGGCCGGCGGCCCCGGCGCCGACAATCCGTTCGCCGCGATGTTCGGTTCCATGAACCCCACCGACCTGGGCGCCGCCTTCCAGCAGCTGGGCCAGATGCTCTCGTACGAGGGCGGCCCGGTGAACTGGGACATGGCCAAACAGATCGCCCGCCAGACGGTCGCCCAGGGGACCGCCGACGGCACCAAGGACGCGAGCGTCGGCCCCGCGGAGCGCACCGCCGTCGAGGAGGCCGTCCGTCTGGCCGACCTGTGGCTCGACGACGCCACCTCCCTGCCGTCCGGCGCGGGCTCCGCCGTGGCGTGGAGCCGCGCGGAGTGGGTGGAGGCCACCCTGCCCGCCTGGAAGGAGCTCGTCGATCCGGTGGCCGAGCGCGTCGGCGGCGCCATGGGCGACATCCTGCCGGAGGAGATGCAGGCCATGGCCGGCCCGCTGATCGGCATGATGAAGTCGATGGGCGGTGCCATGTTCGGCCAGCAGATCGGGCAGGCCGTGGGCGTGCTCGCGGGCGAGGTCGTCGGCTCCACCGACGTCGGCCTGCCGCTCGGCCCGGCCGGCAAGGCCGCGCTGCTGCCGATCAACGTGGAGGCGTTCGGCAAGGACCTGGGCGTCGGCAAGGACGAGGTGCGCCTCTACCTGGCCCTGCGCGAGGCAGCCCACCAGCGTCTCTTCGCCCACGTCCCCTGGCTGCGCTCGCACCTGTTCGGCGCGGTCGAGGGCTACGCGCGCGGGATCAAGGTCGACACGGCCAAGCTGGAGGACGTGGTCGGCCAGTTCGACCCGCAGAATCCGGAGGAGCTGCAGCAGGCGCTCCAGCAGGGCATGTTCCAGCCGGAGGACACCCCGGCGCAGAAGGCCGCCCTGGCCCGTCTGGAGACCGCTCTGGCGCTGGTGGAGGGCTGGGTGGACGCGGTGGTGCACGCCGCCGCGAAGCCGCGCCTGGCGTCCGCGGACGCGCTGCGCGAGACGCTGCGCCGCCGTCGCGCCACGGGCGGCCCGGCCGAGCAGACCTTCGCGACACTGATCGGGCTGGAGCTGCGTCCTCGCCGCCTGCGCGACGCCTCCCGGCTGTGGGCGTCCCTCACGGACGCGCGCGGTGTCGACGGCCGCGACGCCCTGTGGGCCCACCCCGACATGTTGCCCACTGCCTCGGACCTGGACGACCCGGACGGCTTCGTCCACCGTGAGCAGATGGACTTCTCCGAGCTGGACAAGATGCTCGGCGAGGCCGCGGGCGGCTCCACCGAGAAGCCGGACCTCAAGAAGAAGGACGACGACACCGAGTGAGCCTGCACGACGACGCGGTCCTCGTACTGAAGAGCTACGAGGACCAGGCCGAGCTGCGTCAGGCGTACCTCGACCATCTGGCGGCCCACCCGGACGGCATGTGGAAGGCGTGCGGCGACGGGCACATCACGGCGAGCGGCCTGGTGATCGACCCCGAGCGCGGCCGGGTGCTGCTCACTCTCCACCGGAAGCTGCGCATGTGGCTCCAGATGGGCGGCCACTGCGAGCCCGGGGACGGCACTCTCGCGGGTTCGGCCCTGCGCGAGGCCACGGAGGAGTCCGGCATCGCGGGCCTGACGCTCCTGCCCGGCGGCCCGGTCCGCCTCGACCGCCACCACACTCCGTGCGCCTGGCACCTCGACGTCCAGTACGCGGCCCTCGCCCCCGTGGGCGCCGTCGAGGCGATCAGCGACGAGTCCCTGGACCTGCGCTGGTTCGCCTACGACGAGGTGCCCACCGTGGCCGACGACTCGGTCGTACGCCTGCTGGAAGCCACACGAGCACGGCTCTGACCTCGCTCTTTCGTGTGGAGTGCGCGGTCGGGCGGTGTGCTGTCGGCGGAGGTGGGGAAGGCCCCCGCCGGGGGGACGGACGCGGTAAGGGGCATCCGCCAATGGCGGATGCCCCTTACCCATGTGCCGGCACGCGTGCCCGCTGATCAGTTGCGGCTGCCCCCGAGGGAGTTCCCGCTCAGTCCGCCGCCCCCCATGCCGAACTGTCCGAGCACTCCGGACGTACGCAGATGCTGCGGCGGCAGCAGCTCGCTCGGCTGCACCAGGACGTGCCCGTGGCCCCCGAAGTGCATCTCCCAGCCCTCACCGGTGGAACCCCTGCGGCGCCATACGGCGGACGTGGAGGTCGGCGCCTGGAGCTGGGTACGCAGGGAGGTGGACCAGGCGATGACGGCGTCCGAGTCGACGCAGATGTTCTTCTCGGGCGTCACCTCCAGGGCGAGCGGCTCCCCCGAGGTCATCAGGACGACCTTGCCGCCACCGGAGAGCTCAAGGTTGTACGCCCCGGCCGAGGCCACCTCGACGGCGCTGTCCACGGCGACGATGCCGACGTTTAGGGAGCCGTCGAAGGCGAGGACGGCGGAGGAGTCGACGGTGACGCCGCTGCCGACCTCCATGATGTGCAGGTACTGCGCGAAGTTGGCGAGATACACGATCCCGTTGCCCTTGCAGCGCATGAGTTCGAGGCGCTCACCGGTCATCCGCTCGGCGTTGCGCCAGCTGCGGTTGCGGTACTGGCTGTCGAAGTCGACCTGCCCCTCGAAGGCGACCATCGCGCCCTGGCGGGCCAGGACGGGGCTGCTGCCGATGGTGATGTCGGTCTTGAGCAGCTGTGGGTTCTGCAGTGTGTAGCGCTCGGTGTGGTTCACCGGGATGTGCGCGAAGAGTGTGCTGTGCATGGTGTGCTGTTCTCCTCTCGGTCCCGGTCAGCCACGGATCTTGAAACGGTCGCCGGTGTCCTCGCTGGGCTGGACGACCACGAAGCCACGTCCCTTGAAACCGATCTGGAACGCCTCCCCGCTGCCCCGGCCGATGAGCGCACTGGCCTTGATCGTGCGACGCGCCTTCATGTCGAGGCCGTCGGTCCAGGCGATCAGCGCGTCCGGGTCGACGTACGTCTCCCGTTCGGCGCAGTCGAGGGAGATCGGCACGCCCCGGCTGACCAGGGCGACCCACCCGGTGCCTCGGATCACGAGGTTGGTCAGGCCCGAGCCGGAGAGCTTGGCGAGGCCCTTGACCGGCTCGATGGAGAGCTGGAGCGAGGCGTCGCAGGCCAGGAGGGTGGGGCCGTTGACGGACAGCGCCTCGTTGTTCAGGTGGAGGATGAGGACGTCGCCGCCGTAGTCGGCGAGGTACAGGTCCCCGTCGCCCCGGCAGAGCATGAGCTTGCCGCCCTCGCCGCTGACCATTTCCTCCGCGCTGCGCCGCAGCGTGGCGGGCGGGCCGTCGAACTGCACGTAGCCGTCGTACGCGATCATCGAGCCGGCCTTGGCCAGGAGGTCCTGGCCGGTGACCATGGTGACCTTGAGCGTCTTGGAGCTGTGCACGCTCATGCGGACGCCGGTGGAGGTGGAGCGGTGCGCGTTGAGTGTCTGGAGGTCCATGCTCTGCCTCACACCTCGAAGGGCTGGACGACGACGAAGTTGCCGGGAGCGCCGCGGAACTGGAGGTTGATGGCCTCCTGCGTCTGCCGGGCGTACCCGGAGCGGCGCAGCCTGAGCGAGGTGGTGGTGACGGCCTGCGCACCGGCGGACCAGGCGATGACGGCGTTGCCGTCGACGTAGGTGGCCGGACCGACGGGCAGGACGACGGGAACGCCGCGCGTCTTGACGACGACCGCTCCCGTGCCGGAGAAGAGCATGCTGAACAGGCCGCCGCCCGGCAGGCCCGCGCCCTCGATCCGGCGGACCTCCGTGTCCAGGGACTCGTCGAAGGCGAGGACGCCCGGCGCGCTGGTGTAGAGCTGCTCGTTCTCCAGGCGGATGACGAAGAGACGGCTGCCCTCGTCCGCGAGGAACACCTCACCGTCTCCGGAACAGCGCATGAGGGACATGCCCTGACCGGTCAGCTGGCCCGTCAACTTGCCGAGCAGGCCGGAACCCTTGTGGGCGAAGTCGATGTCGCCCTGGTAGGCGACCATGCTGCCCTGCTTGGCGAGGATGTTGGCGCCCTTGGTGAGGGTCGTCCGTACCAGCTGCGGGTTCTGCTCGGTCCAGCGGTCGCCGACGGGTGCCTCGGAGTACTTCGTCAGTACGGCCCGCAGTCCCGCCTCCGGCGGCACCGGCGCGAGCTGGGTGCCGCCGCCGAAGGGCTGGGCCTGCCCCGGGAAGGCTCCGGGAGCGCCGGGGGGCGTGAACGGTCCGCCTTGCGGGGCCGCGCCGGGAGGTGTGAAGGGGCCGCCCTGGGGCGCGGCACCCGGAGGAGTGAAGGGTCCACCCTGGGGCGGCGCGCCGGGCGGGGTGAACGGGGCGGGCGGTGCCGGGGGCGGAACAGTGCCGCCGGGCGGCGTGTGCAGGGGAGCGACGATGGTCGGCGCGGCGTGCACAGAGGGTGGGGGCGCCGGGGGCGCGTAGCCCTGCGCGGGCGCCGGGGCCGGTGCGGGCGCCGGAGCCGGAGCGGGCGCCGGAGCGGCGGGTGCACCGAACGCGGGCGGGGCAAAGCCTGGCGCGGCGCCGGTCGGCGGCTGCTGCGGTGCGGGGGCGGGCTCCTCCTCGGCGACCTCGCCGCCGAAGTTCTTCAGCAGCGCGTCGAGGCCTCCGTCGAAACCCTGTCCGACGGCCGCGAACCGCCACACGTCCTTCAGGTAGAAGTCGCCCAGCATCACGGCACGTTCGGTGGAGAACTCCGAGCCGTCGAACGGGTACCGGGCCACCTCCTCGCCACCTGCGACGATACGGACGTAACCGGGGCTGATCTGCGACATCTGGCCGTTGCCGTCAAGGGTCGCCGTGAAGGACAGCTTCTGGATCCGGGGCGGGATCCTGTCCAGAGTGACGCGGAAGGACTCCGTGTCACCCGACTGGGCACCCAGGAGCTGGATCGACTCCTCGGGGGACTTCGGCTGGTTGAAGAAGACGAAGTAGCGATCGTCGGACAGCCGTTCGTCGGCGTCCAGACCGAAACAACTGATGTCGAAGGTCAGCCCGGGGCCGGAGATCTGTACGCCTACGTACAGATCCGTACCCGCGGTGAGGTCACTGATCTTGGCCTTGTGGCCGCGTTGGAATTCCCTGGCCATGCGTTACGACCGTCCCCCATCCCGAATGTGCGTGCGCCTGCGAGTGCGTCGCGTCAGGCTAACCGCAAAGTCGTGAAGCGTACGAGGCTGGTACAGAGCCGGTACAAAAGCGCGACTTCGGTCACCGGTCCCACAAACGCACACACACGCGCGTGGATACCCCCTTCCACGGGTCCTCCCCTCGGGCCGCGGGCCGCCTCGGGCCTTACGACCACCGGCCGTGCGCCAGGTCGGCCCGTATGCGCCAGGTCGGCCGGTGGGTGGTGTCACTCGTCCGGGGCGACCGGCAGATGCGGCAGCCGGTCGGCGGCGACCACCCCTTCGAGGTAGCCACGCGCCCGCTCGGTGCGCGGATAGGCCTCCAGCAGCCGCCAGAAACCGGGCCCGTGCCCTGGTACGAGCAGGTGTGCGAGTTCGTGGAGGAGGACGTAGTCGACGACGTACTCGGGCATGCCCTGCAGCCGGTGCGACAGGCGGATACTGCCCTCGGCGGGGGTGCACGAGCCCCAGCGGGTGTTCTGGTTGGTGACCCACCGGACGGAGGCGGGCCGGGCGCGGCCACCGAAGTACTGGTCCGAGAGCAGCGCGGCGCGCTCCGTCAGCTCGGAGTCGCCAAGGCGCCGTTTGCTTTCCTGCGCGGCCAGTTTGTCGAGCATGACGGTCACCCAGCGTTGCTCCTCCGCCTCGGACATCCGGGCGGGGATGAGCACGACGGTGCGATCGCCCTCGCGGTACGCGGAGACGGTTCTACGCCGTCGCGCGCTCCTGCGGACCTCGATCGCGCTCGCTCGTGAGCCGCTCGGCGGCTGGCTCGTCGTGCTGCGCTGTGGCTTTCCGGCGCGGTGCAGTGGGTCGGCGGGCACGTCCCGACGTTACCCGCTGCACACGGGGGAAGTCCCGCCTCCGGAAGGGTTCGATATCGATCCGCCCTCCGAGCGCCGGATTTGTCATACGGATGCCGCCGCCTGTGGACAACTCTCGACAGGCTTCGTCGCGGTCCGTGCATGCTGGCACTCGTCGGCGGACCGTGCACCCGCACCGTCGACACACAGGGACCTATTCCAAGGCTGACGGGGGCCGATCATGCATCCGATGGTGAAGCCCGCGCTCCGGCGCGGCTGGCGGGATCTCAACACCGTGCAGTTCGGTCTGGCACCGGCGCACGCCATGGTGCTGGGGCCGATGGACACGGCGACAGGCAGTTTTCTCTCCCTGCTCGACGGGACACGCGGACTGCCGCTCCTGCGGGAGGAGGGACGACGGATGGGCCTGCCGGACGGCCATGTGGACGGCCTGGTGGACCGCCTCACCCGATCCGGCCTGGTGGACGACGCGACGGGCGGCGGTCCGGCCGCGGACGAGCTGCGCGGCAAAAGCGAGGTCATGGAGCGGCTGCGTCCCGACGCCGCCGCACTCTCGTTGATCGCGCCCGAGCCGGGAGACGCCTTGAAACGACTGGCGGCCCGCCGGTCACTGAGAGTGCAGGTACGGGGCGCGGGCCGCGTGGGAGCGATGGTCGCCTCCGTGCTCTCGGCGGCCGGCGTCGGCGAGGTGGACGTACGCGATGTCGGCCGGGTCGAGCCGTGGGATGTGACGCCCGGTGGTGTGCCGGCCGAGTCGATCGGTGAGCGCAGGGACATGGCGGCACGCCGAGCCGCCCGGCACGCGGCACCCGATCGCCCGCCGCGTCGTCGCCGCGGGCCCAGGAAGCCCGCGGACCCGACCGAGGACATGCCGCCGGACCGCCTGCGCGAGGAGCCGGGCTTCTCCCTGGTGGTCCTCGCCCCGCGGGCCGGTGTCGACGTCCACGCCCCGAAGCCCTCGGCCGCCGAACCGCTCATCGACTCGGGCACGCCTCACCTCTATGCCGGCGTCGTGGAGGGGACGGGTGTGATCGGCCCCCTCGTACTCCCGGGCGAGACGGGGTGTGCGGGCTGCCTCGACCAGAGCCGCGCCGACCGCGACGAGACCTGGCCGCGGCTGGTCGCCCAGTGGCGTTCCGGACGCCCTCATCAGCTCGAGGCCTGTGATGTCACGCTGGCCACGACCGTGGCCGGACTGGCCGCGGGGCATGCGCTGGCGTTCCTCGACGGGCAGCTGCCGTCCAGCGCGGGCGCTCGCTGGGAGGTCTCGGCACCGGGGTTCGACTGGCACCCTCGTCCGGTGTGGCCCCACCCGGCGTGTTCCTGCTCAGCCGCAGAAAAGGGCGGCACAGCGAAAGGTAACGGGGAACACACCCCAAAGGAGGGGGAGGCGCGCGCGACAATGGCGGAGCAACAGCGGTCAACGAGGTTGTCCCGCAAGGCACACGCGGCACGGCCTGCTGGGACTTGGAGGGCGCATGTCTGATCTTCCCCGCAAGGCGGTCACCCGGACCGCCAAGCTCGCCGCGCTTCCGCTCGGCATCGCAGGCCGGGCCACCTGGGGACTCGGCAAGCGAATCGTCGGCGAGTCGGCGGAGCTCGTGGGCCGTGAACTCCAGCAGCGCACGGCGGAGCAGCTGTTCAAGGTGCTGGGCGAGCTGAAGGGCGGCGCGATGAAGTTCGGGCAGGCCCTGTCCGTCTTCGAGTCGGCCCTCCCCGAGGAGGTCGCGGGCCCCTACCGCGCGGCTCTGACGAAGCTCCAGGACGCCGCTCCCCCGATGCCGACCAGCACCGTGCACTCCGTACTGGAGGAACGCATCGGTGAGAACTGGCAGGAGCTGTTCCTGGAGTTCGAGGAGAAACCGGCCGCCGCGGCCTCGATCGGCCAGGTGCACCGCGCGGTGTGGCACGACGGACGCGCTGTCGCGGTGAAGGTGCAGTACCCGGGCGCGGGCGAGGCTCTGCTCTCCGATCTCGGCCAGCTCAGCCGGTTCGCTCGTCTGCTGGGTCCGCTGATCCCCGGGATGGACATCAAACCGCTCATCGCGGAGCTGCGGGACCGTGTCTCCGAAGAGCTCGACTACGGCCTGGAGGCGCAGGCCCAGCAGGCCCACGCGGAGGAGTTCGCGGACGACCCGGACGTCGTCGTTCCCGCCGTGGTGCACCAGTGCGATCAAGTGCTGGTGACCGAGTGGATGGAGGGCACCCCTCTCTCCGAGGTGATCACCGGCGGCACTCAGGAGCAGCGCGACCGGGCGGGCCAGCTGCTGACCCGCTTCCTCTTCTCCGGTCCGGCCCGCACCGGCCTCCTGCACGCCGACCCGCATCCGGGCAACTTCCGCCTGTTGCCGGACGAGAAACTCGGCTGGCGTCTCGGAGTCCTGGACTTCGGCACGGTGGACCGCTTGCCGGGCGGGCTGCCGGCCCCGATCGGTGCGGCCCTGCGGCTGACGATCGAGGGTGAGGCCGAGGCCGTCTACGAGATGCTCCGCACGGAGGGCTTCGTGAAGGAGTCGATAGACCTCGACCCGGACGCGGTCCTCGACTATCTGCATCCCATCATCGAACCGGTCCGCGCCGACGAGTTCTCCTTCGCCCGCGGCTGGATGCGCAGCCAGGCCGCCCGCATCGCCGACCCCCGTTCCCCGGCCCACCAGTTGGGCAAGCAGCTGAACCTGCCTCCGTCCTACCTCCTCATCCACCGGGTGACGCTGAGCACCATCGGCGTCCTGTGCCAGCTCGGCGCGACCGTCCGCATGCGCGACGAGCTGGAGGAGTGGCTGCCGGGGTTCCTGCTCGACGAGGAGGAGGGCGAGTCGGCCGCGGAGGCGTGACCGGTTCGCGCGCTCGACGGAACAGGGGCGGGCGCCGTCCTCGCGCCGAGGCCCTGCCCGGGGCTCACCACCAGGCGGAGTCCAGGCGGCCCTCGATCGCTCGCAGGTTCTCGCGGGCGCAGGCGGCGCAGAAGTAGTGCCGTCGGCCGTTCTCCACGGAGCAGGTCCACAGGGGCTGAGGGGCTTCGGCGGTGGTGCCGCAGCGGGCGCACATGAGGGTCTGGGGTTCTGCGGCGGAGCCGCCGTTGTCGCTGTCTCCGGAAAGACTCGTCACCCAGCGACGATAGCCCCGCGGTCGACGGATCCGTGGTCACCACGCACCGCGGGGGCCGGCCCGTTCGGACCGGCCCCCGCGGGGAGCGACTGCTGTCGGTGGTTCTGATGTGCCTGGCCAGGCTGGTGATGCAGGTTGCCGCGTGGCGGCTACTGCATGACCGCCATGGCGAGCGCACGGCGGGCGCGCATCGACGCACGCTCGGCCCGGCGCTGCATCCGGCGGGCGACCGCCAGGCGCATGGCCCGGCGTTCCTGCTCGGCCTGGTGCAGGCGCTCGTGCATATGCGCACGAGCCAGGGCTTCTGGCATGAGATGCATTTCTCGGGTCCTGTTCTGACGCGAGGCGTTCGCGCCGGTGGTGGTGAAGTCTGGAGTCACGGAGCCGAGGGGCTCGCTCGTGGACGGCTTCATCGGGGCCTGCTTCTTGGGATCGTGCGTGAGGGGGCGGTCGATCGTTCCGGTGATGTTCATGCTGTGACCGGGTTCTTGCGCGGGCGACCACGGGGCCGCTTGCGGGCCACGACAACACCCTGGACGAAGAGCTCGCCACCCCAGACGCCCCAGGGCTCACGCCGCTCCTTGGCGCCGGCGAGGCAGGCCTCCATCAGCGGGCAGGTGCGGCAGAGGGATTTGGCGTACTCGACGTCGGCCGGCGACTCGGCGAAGAAGACCTCCGGGTCGTAGGAACGGCAGGGGACGGGTACGCCGAGGTTCTCGATGGCGTCGTCGAGCGCGGTGAGCGCGGTGAGCGGGGTCAAGGTGGAGTCCTCCGTGAGGCCGGGCGGGGGGATCGTTTCGGAAGGCGGTACGGACGGGGCGTGCGCTTCGAGTTGCACGGTTCGTCTTCCTCGTCTGGTCGTTCCGGCCTGTTGGCCGGTGGCGGCTGGTACCGGGTTCTTTTCTTGTCCCGAGGCCCCTTCGCTCTGTAGCCCCCGGTCGGGGACAAACAGAAGGGCCGCGGATCCCGGGTGGGGTTCCGCGGCCCTGAAGGCGCCGGCCTGATCGTCGATCAGGCTGGATCACTCCAGGGTTCAGGCCCACGGAAGGCCCACATCAGGTGGTGCTGCGTCGTCTGCTTCCGGAATCCGGCACCGGCCGCCGCGAAGACATAGGCCTGAGCCTGTGCCTCTACTGCTGCTTCCAGTGCCTTGGTCGGTCGCTCATTGCGCTCACGGACGGGAAGACCCGCCAGAGACACGGAGGTGGCCGGACGGCCGCCACTGATGGCGGACAGACCGGTACCCAGGTTGGAGACACCGAGCATGCACAGGGAGACGGCCGAGCGATCGGTCATTTTGACCGTGCTGATGAAGCTGGTGTTGATGCTGATCACTGGACTCGCCTCCTCTCGGCGTCTACGGGGACCGGCGTAAGCCGTTCCGACGGATATGAAGTACACCACGAAACCGGGGCCTTCGAGAAGGCCGCTGCTCTCGTGCCTAAGAACCTATGGGGATTCCTGGGGCATGCGCAAACTATTTTTTCGACGAGTTCGTATCAGTCGTTCCCGTCCTCGCATGCAGGCTCCCGACCTGCGCAGATGTCCAGAACATCGGCCCCGTACCGCTGCAGCTTGCGTGCACGGACGCCAGGGATGCGACCGAGTTCAACCGGAGTGCTCGGCCCCGCTTCTGCGATCGCCATCAGCGTCCGGTCGGTGAAGACACAGAAGTCCGGTTGGCCGCTGCGTCGGGCCTGGGCCGCGCGCCACTCTCGCAGTCGCTCGTAGAGGCCTTCGTCCATGTCGGAGGGGCAGTCCTCGCAGCGCATCAGCTTCATGTCGCCGGCGTCGCGCAGGGTGCGCCCGCAGACACGGCAGCGAGCGGGGGTCCGGCTGGTGCGTCGCACGACCACCTCGGTGCCGCCCGTGGCGTCACCCGTCCGGCCGCCCCCCGAGCCCCGTTCGACGCCCCCGACACCGCTGCTGCCGGACCGGCCCGCCTTGGCGGTGGAACCGGGGCGCAGTCCGTCGAGGAAGCGGCTGGGACGGCGGTTGGGGCGGCCGCCGGGCGAGCGGGACAGGGCCCAGGAGACCGAGAGCTGTTCGCGGGCGCGGGTGACCCCCACGTAGAGGAGCCGTCTCTCCTCCTCGATCTGTTCGTCCGTTCGCGCGTAGGTGATCGGCATCATGCCCTCGGCGACACCGACCAGGAAGACGACGTCCCACTCCAGCCCCTTCGCGGAGTGCAGGGAGGCGAGGGTGACGCCCTGGACGGTCGGGGCATGCTGGGCGTTCGCGCGTTCGTCGAGTTCCGCCACGAGGTCGCCGAGTGTGGCGTCGGGCCTGGCCGCGGCGAAGTCGTGAGCCAGGCCCACCAGGGCCGCCAGCGACTCCCAGCGTTCCCTGACCGCGCCGGACCCCGCCGGCGGTTCACCGGTCCATCCCTCGCCGGACAGCACGGCCCGTACTTGCGAGGGAAGGTCCACGGCGTCCTCGAGCAGGGTGTCGTTGCCCCCGAAGCGGGCGGCGGCTCTCAGCGCCGCCCCTGCCTTGCGCACCTCGGGGCGGTCGAAGAAGCGTTCCGCGCCGCGCAGCTGGTAGGGCACTCCGGCGTCCGCGAGGGCCTGCTCGTAGGTCTCGGACTGGGAGTTCGTCCGGAACAGGATGGCGATCTCGCCGGCGGGCACGCCGGCGGCGACGAGATCTCGGATGCGGCGGGCGGCCCCTTCAGCCTCGGCGGGTTCGTCCGCGTATTCGGTGTAGCGGGGCTCAGGGCCCGGGGGGCGCTGGGAGATCAGTTCGAGTCGATGGTCGGCGGCGCGACCGCGGGCCTGGGAGAGCAGACCGTTGGCGAGGTGGACGACCTGCGGGGTGGAGCGGTAGTCGCGGACCAGCTTGACGACGGTGGCCCCGGGGTGGCGGTGGCGAAAGTCGAGCAGATGGTCGGGAGTTGCGCCAGTGAACGAATAGATCGTCTGGCTGGCGTCGCCCACGACGCACAGGTCGTCCCGGTCGCCGAGCCACAGCTCCAGAAGACGCTGCTGGAGGGGGCTGACGTCCTGGTACTCGTCGACCACGAAGTGCTGGTACTGGGAGCGGACCTGCTCGGCGATGTCCTGGCGGTCCTGGAGGATGCCGACCGTGAGCAGCAGGACGTCCTCGAAGTCGATGACCCCTCGCTCACGCTTCAGGTCCTCGTACGTCGCGTAGATCTTGGCGATCTCGGCCGGGTCACGGGGAGCGTCGCGGCCGTGCTTGGCGGTCGCGGCGGCGTAGTCGGAGGGCACGGTCCGGGTGACCTTGGACCACTCGATCTCCGCCGCGGTGTCGCGGAGTTCATTGCGATCGAGACGGATGCGGCAGGCGGCGGCCGCGTCCGCGACGAGGGGGATCTTGCGGTCGATGATGCGTGGCATGCCGCCGCCGACGGCCTTCGGCCAGAAGTACTGGAGCTGGCGCAGCGCGGCCGAGTGGAACGTCCGGGCCTGGACCCCGGAGGCGCCGAGCTGGCGCAGACGGCCGCGCATCTCGCCGGCGGCGCGGTTGGTGAAGGTGACGGCCAGCACGCCGGTGGGCTGGAGCATCCCGGCGCGCACCCCGTAGGCGATCCGGTGGGTGATCGCCCGGGTCTTGCCCGTGCCGGCGCCCGCCAGCACGCACACCGGACCGTGCAGGGCCGTCGCCACCGCGCGTTGCTCGGGGTCGAGCCCGTCGAGCACCGCGTCGGCCGAGTCGGGGACCCGCGGGAAGAGGGTGGAGTGCGTTGCTGCTGTCACACGGCCATGCTGCCAGGTCCCCGGAGAGGGCCGAGCGAGTTGTCCACAGGCAGGCCCCTGCGGTCGTATCAATGCGGCAGGCGCCCCCGTGTCCTGCTGCGGCGGGCACGCTGCCTCCGGTGCGGCGGACGTACCGCGCGAGGTGGTGGACGCCACCCGCGTCAGGGAATGGCGGGCGTGTCGCGTACGTTCCACTCACTGCAAGCAGCACCCCTCAGACCGTGAAGGAGCGCCAGGGACATGCCGGGCACTGTGACGATGTACAGCACCACGTGGTGCGGCTACTGCCGTCGGCTGAAGAGCCAGATGGACCGCGAGGGCATCACGTACGACGAGATCAACATCGAGCACGACCCGGATTCGGCCGCCTTCGTGGAGAAGGCGAACGGCGGGAACCAGACGGTCCCGACGGTTCTGGTGGTTCCCGCCCAGGGGGGCTCTGAGGTCGTCATGACGAACCCGAGCCTTGCCCAGGTGAAGCAGGCGCTCGGCGCCTGACCCACATGACGCACACGCCCCCCGACCGGCCTGGCGCCGGATCGGGGGCTTTGTGTGCCCGCCCTGTACGAGGCGGCTCGGCGGTAGCGTGATCGACATGACGACCGAGGACGAGGCGGACTACGAGGCGCTGGTCGGGGGCATGGTGAACGCGGGGGCGGTCTTCCGCCGGGGTGCGTTGGTGGAACGCCCGGCACCGCACAACGCACACACCCTCCATGCCCACCTCCTCGCGCTGAAAGCGCACGGCTTCGACGCGGCTCCGACTCCCGTGGGACTCACTGCTGACGGTCGTGAGCAGCTGACCTTCGTTCCTGGCGACGTGGCTCTGCCACCGTTCCCACCCTGGGTGCTGACGACAACCGCTCTCAAATCGGTGGGGATCCTGCTGCGCCGCCTGCATGAGGCCAGCGCGACCATCGCGGTCGACACAGACGTCGAGTG
The DNA here is from genome assembly GCF_053593335.1 of Streptomyces sp. NPDC002324. Classification (NCBI taxonomy): domain Bacteria; kingdom Bacillati; phylum Actinomycetota; class Actinomycetes; order Kitasatosporales; family Streptomycetaceae; genus Streptomyces; species Streptomyces sp. NPDC002324. The sequence continues at coordinate 247,120 of NZ_JBSFCF010000008.1, read as the reverse complement.
GCCCCAAGACCTCGCCGACCCGGAGGGAGGAAGGATGGTGTGCCACAACGACGTGTGCCCGGACAACGTCGTCTTCCGCGACGGTCGTGCCGCCGCCTTGATCGATTTCGACCTGGCGGCTCCGGGCCGTCCTCTCTGGGACGTCGCCATGGCTGCGCGCTACTGGGTGCCCATGCTTGATCCGGTATCCGCGGCTGCCCTGTATCCCGCCGGATTGGATGCGCCTGCACGGCTGCGGACCCTCGCCGACAGCTACGGCCTCTCGCCAGGAGAGCGCGCCGAATTGCCCGGCGTGATCGAACAGACCACGGAGATCTGTCGGGCCTTCGTCGCCCGCCGCGTGACTGACGGTGATCCTGTCTACCTCCAAGCACTCGCCGACCGTGGCGGATGGAAACGCTGGGACCGCATGCAGGCCTGGCTGACCGACCACCGCGAGACGTTCACTGTCGCGCTGCTGGACTGACGTGCTCGGGCGCTGATCCCCCTCATACCGGCCGAGGATTACCGGGACCACACCCATGCCGGACGCCATGTGCGCGACTTTCCCGTTCTGGAAAGCCGGGCATCTTGACCTTGCCGTCCGCCGGTCGAAAGCATCGAACGTGACAAGACCTGTCGACGTGAGGGAGAAGACGCGGGTGCACCGTTGCGGAAGCTGTCGGGAGACCCGGAGTGCAAGAACGGCACGTGTCCCACGCTGTGGGGTACGGACGACGGCAAGGACTACGTGGTGCAGGGTTACGTGATCACTGACCCTGAGCGGCTGGCACAGCTCGATCTTCGGTGAGGAGTTCGGTCGTCTCTTCGAGATTTCCGAGCGGACCGCGTTCCGGCCGGCGACGCTGGACGTGTACGACGTGGAAGAGGAGCGGGGCGAAATCGCGCGGTTCCTCGCGGGCGAGAACATGGGCCGGAGTGGGACGACAACCCATGGGTGCGCTCGATGACTCCCTGGCCGCCCTCACGCAGCGGGAATCTACAGACCGTGCCCACTGTCCCCTTCCCGGACAGCTCGACGCACCGTCCTCTTCCCGGACGGCTCGACGCTCACGAACCCCTCGCTGGCGCAGGTCAAGCAGAAGATCGGCGCGTAACGGCGGCGGGTGCCAGCCGCTGCGGACCGGGCCTAACCGATGTGACTTCGCGTCGGCAGGGGCTTGCCGTACCAGAGTTCGATCAGTCGGGCCGCGATCGAGATGCCGTAGGGAGGCAGGACTTCCTCGGACTCGAACGCGGCCCGCAGCTCTTCCCGGGAGAACCAGCGGGCCTCGTGGATCTCGTCGCCGTCGACGTTCACGTCGGTCGAGGTGGCGCGGGCCATGAAGCCCAGCATGAGGCTGGAGGGGAAGGGCCAGGGCTGGCTGGCGACGTACTCGACCTGGGCGACGGTGACGCCGACCTCCTCGTGGACCTCGCGCCGCACGGACTGCTCGATGGACTCGCCGGGTTCCACGAAGCCCGCGAGGGTGGAGAAGCGTCCCTCGGGCCAGTGCACCTGGCGGCCGAGCAGGATGCGGTCGTCGTCGTCCGTGACCGCCATGATCACCGCGGGGTCGGTGCGCGGGTAGTGCTCGGCGCCGCAGGCCTGGCAGCGGCGGATGTGACCGGCCGCCGCGATGACCGTGCGCTCGCCGCAGCGGGAGCAGAAGCGGTGGGTGCGCTGCCAGTTCTCCAGACCGACCGCGTGCACCATGAGACCCGTGTCACGCGGTGACAGCAGCATGCCGGCCTCGCGCAGACCTGCCGGGCGCGCGGACTGGTCCATGCGGCCGGGGAGCGCGTCCTTCTGCAGTGCGAAATAGCTCACACCGTCGGCGTCGGTGCCGAGGAAGTAGCGGTGCGCCTCGGTGAGCGGCGCCTCGAACGAGGGGGTCATGACGAGTTCGGTGGTGCCGTCCGGGGTCTCGTCGATGAGGACCTGGCCGCCGGAGACCACGAAGCAACGGGTCGTGGGGTGGCTCCACGCCGCGGCGAGCCAGGCCTCGTCGAGCCGGTGGTGGGCGGCCCGGTCGATGCCGCTGGGCGCGGTGAGCGCGATGGGGCGGTCGGCGGTGTGGTCGGTCCAGGTGGTCACGGGTGCTTCCAACTCCCCCGGTGAAACGGTTGATTGGGCGGCGGGCGGTTCGGCGAGGCGTGCGGCGGGCGGATGGGCTGGGGCGTGCGGAGTCTTCTTCAGTGTGCCTCGCGAGGGCCTCGGGCCAGCTCGCCCCAGAGGTACGCGCTGGTCTCGACACCTTTGAGGAGCAGATCGAGCTCGACCTTCTCGTTGGGGGCGTGCCAGCCGTCGGAGGGGACGGAGATGCCCAGGAAGAGCACAGGTGCGCCGAGGACCTCCTGGAGGTCGGCGGCGGGCCCGGAGCCGCCCTCGCGCGTGTAGCGGACCGGCTGCTCGAAGGCACGGCCCATGGCCCGCACCAGCGATCGCAGGGCCGGGTGGTCGAGCGGTGTCAGGCAGGGGCGGGTGGAGCCGCTGAACGTGATCTCGTGACGGATCCCGGCGGGGACGCGCTCGGCGGCCCAGGCGGTGACGGCCTCGCGAATGTGGTCCGGGTCCTGTCCGGCGACCAGGCGGAAGGACAGCTTCACCATGGCAGAGGACGGGATGATCGTCTTGCTGCCCGCGCCCTGATAGCCGCCGCCGATGCCGTTGACCTCGGCGGTCGGACGGGCCCAGACGCGTTCCAGAGTGGTGTGTCCGGTCTCGCCGTGCGCCGCCGTGGACCTGGCCGTGCGCAGCCAACGCTCCTCGTCGAAGGGGAGTTCGGCGAAGAGTTCGCGCTCGTGGTCGGTGAGTTCGGCGATGCCGTCGTAGAAGCCGGGGATCGCCACGCGCGCGTGCTCGTCGTGCAGGGCGGCGACGAGGCGGGCGATCTCGGTGGCCGGGTTCGGTACGGCGCCGCCGAAGGAGCCGGAGTGGATGTCCTGGTCGGGGCCGTGCAGCCGGATCTCGCACTCTGCGAGGCCCCGCATGCCGGTGCACACGGTGGGGGTGTCCGCGGCCCACATGCCGGTGTCGGAGACGACGACCGCGTCTGCGGCGAGCCGCTCGGCGTGCGCTTCGACGAGGGCGCGGAAGTTCGGGGAGCCGGACTCCTCCTCGCCCTCGATCAGCATCTTCAGGTGGACGGCGGGGGCGGTCCGGCCGGTCGCGGCGAGGTGGGCGCGGACCCCGAGTGTGTGGAAGAACACCTGCCCCTTGTCGTCGGCCGCCCCGCGCGCGTGGAGCCGGTTTCCACGGATCACCGGTTCGAAGGGCTCGGTGTCCCAGCCGTCCGCGAGGGCCGCGGGCTGCACGTCGTGGTGCCCGTAGACCAGGACGGTGGGGGCGTCGGCGTCCGCGGCGGGCCATTCCGCGAAGACGGCGGGGGCGCCCGGCGTCTCCCAGACCTCGGCGGTGGGGAAGCCGGTCTCCTTCAGCTTGGCGGCCAGCCAGTCGGCGCTGCGCCGTACGTCCGGCGCGTGCTCGGGCTGCGCCGACACCGACGGGATGCGCAGCCACTCCACGAGGTCGTCGAGGAAGGCGGCACGGTGGTTCTGTATGTACGTACGGACGACGCTGACGTCGCTGTCAACGGACTGGCTCATGCTCACGAGCCTATCGGCCCGCACCGACGCGCTCGTCCGGCGGTTCGTCCGTGGACCCTCCGGGCCCGTCCGCCGCCGATTCCGGCCGCTCCGGGTCGGGATCAGGGGTCCCGTCGGCGCCGGGATCCTCCAGGAGCAGCCGTTCCAGCGCGTCCCGGCCGGGGAGGCCCTCGGGTCGTACGACGTCGCCGGTGCGGACGTACAGGAAGGCCGCTCCGACGGCTTCCAGGGGCACGCCCTGCTGTTCGGCCCAGGCGAGACGGTAGATCGCGAGCTGGAGCGGGTCGGCGGTGCGGGTGCGGCCGGTCTTCCAGTCGACGATCTCGTACGTCGTCGTCCCGGCGGCGTCGCTCCGGCGGTAGACGGCGTCGATGCGGCCGCGTACGACGCGTCCGGCGATCCCCAGCTGGAAGGGTTCCTCGACGCGGTACGGCGTGCGCTGCGCGTAGGGAGTGCGTTCGAAGGCCTCCTTGAGGGCCTCCAGGTCCCGCTCGTCGGCGATCTCGGCGTCACTGCCGGGCAGTTCCTCGGGTTCCAGCATGGGAAGTCGCAGCTCTTCGAAGCGGGCCTCGACCCAGGCGTGGAAGCGGGTGCCGCGACGGGCCGCGGGCTGCGGCGGGCGGGGCATGGGGCGGGCGAGCTCCTGCGCGAAGCCGTCCGGATCGGCCGCCAGACGCATCAGCTGCGAGGCCGTGAGCGACGCGGGCAGCGGTACGTCCGTGACCTTGGCGCGGGCCCGCACGAGTTCTCCGGCGAGAGCGTCCAGGTCGCGGTCCCACGAGGCGACGGTGCGGGCTTCCTCGGGGCTGAGGCCGGACGCGGTGGGGTGCCTGCGGGCGTGCGGCACGGCCGGCGTGCGCGCGTCTGGCGCGGGGTGCTCCACGCGCGCGTGCACGGCCCGTGCGGGGCGGTCCGCCGACCAGGAGTCCCAGTCGCCGGTGTCCTCCTCGTCGGTGCCGCCGGAGTCGTCCGCCGGAGGGCCGTCGTCCTCGGGGGGCACCTCGTCCGGGAAGGCGTCGTCCTCGTACAGGAATTCCTCGTCGTCCGGCGGTGGCGGCCAGTCCGGGTCGTCCGATGAGCGGGGGTCCGGGGCGTGGTCGGCGCCCGGGTGTGTGTCCTCGTGGGACGCGGCCCGCTCCAGGTGGGCCAGTACGGTCGCGGCGGCGGCGCGGCGGCGCCGCAGGGCCGTGTCGTCGAGCGGGAGTGGCCAGGCGTGGTCGGCCACCGACTCGTGGAGGGCCGGGTTCTCGGCGTCCTCCTCGGGTTCGTCGGCCCAGGCCTCGATCTCGCCGTACCCGGCCGCGCAGTGGTCGTGGAGGGCGGTGAGGAAGTCGGACGGCCCGCGCGGGCGCTTCTGGGACGGGCCCCACCAGTGCCCCGAGCCGAGGAGCAGGGAGCGGGGGCGGGTGAAGGTGACATAGCCGAGGCGGAGTTCCTCGGTGTGCTGGTGGTCCTTCATGGCCTCCTGGAAGGCCTTCAGGCCGCGCGAGTCCCAGGACTCGACGTCGGGGAGGGTGTCGGCGTCGCCGCGCAGCTCGTGGGGCAGGACCTTGCCCTGTGCCGTCCACTTCTCGCGGCCCTGCGTGCTGGGGAAGGTGCCGGTGACCAGGCCGGGGACGGCGACCACATCCCATTCCAGGCCCTTGGACCGGTGGGCGGTGAGCACCTTGACGGTGTTCTCGCCGCCCGGCAGCGCGTTGTCGAGGCCCTTCTCGTACTGGGCGGCAGTCCGCAGGAAGCCGAGGAAGGCGAGCAGGGTGGCCTCGCCGGCGCTGTTGGCGGCGAAGGAGGCGGCGATGTCCAGGAAGTTCGACAGGGTCTCGCGGCGGCGTGCGGCGAGCGCGTGCGGGGACGCGGAGAGTTCCACCTCCAGGCCGGTGACGGCCAGCACGCGGTGCAGGACGTCCATGAGCGGGTCGGCGAGCGAGCGGCGCAGGTCGCGCAGTTCGGCGGCCAGCCGGGCGAACCGCACGCGCGCGTCGGGCGAGAACGGCAGCCCGTCGTCCTCCCCCTCGGCTTCGAGCGGCATTTCCAGGAACGTGTCCAGCGCGTCCGCCAGCGAGATCACCTCGGACGGGTCGACGCCCTCGACGGCCGCGGCGAGCCTGCGGTCCGGGTCGTCGTCGCCGTCCACGCGCGCGTGGGAGACGAGCAGCCTGGCCCGGCGGCCGAGGAGCGCGAGGTCGCGCGGGCCGATCCGCCAGCGCGGGCCGGTCAGGAGGCGGACGAGGGAGGCGTTGGCGCCGGGGTCCTGGAGGACCTCGCAGACGGCGACGAGGTCGGCGACCTCGGGGAGGTGGAGCAGTCCGGAGAGGCCGACGACCTCGACGGGGATGTCACGGGCCACGAGCGCGCCCTGGATCTCGGCGAAGTCGGTGGCGGTACGGCACAGGACGGCGATCTCTCCGGGTTCCTTGCCGGTGCGCACGAGGTGGGCGATCGAATCGGCGAGCCAGTCGAGTTCCTCGGCGTGCGTGTTCAACAGGGCGCAGCGGACCACGCCGTCGCGTTCGGCGCCGGGGGCGGGCCTCAGGGCCTCCACGCCCGCGTGCATGGCCCGCAGGGGCTCCGCGAGGCCGTTGGCGAGGTCGAGGAGACGGCCGCCGCTGCGGCGGTTCTCACTGAGCGCCTGGCGGGTCGCGCGCCGGCCGTCGGGGTGGGCGAAGTGGTCGGGGAAGTCGTCGAGGTTGGCGACGGAGGCGCCGCGCCAGCCGTAGATGGCCTGGCAGGGGTCACCGACCGCGGTCACGGGGTGGCCGGTGCCGTCGCCGAACAGGCCGGCCAGCAGGACGCGTTGGGCGACCGAGGTGTCCTGGTACTCGTCGAGCAGGACCACCCGGAACTCGTCCCGCAGGATGCGGCCCACCTCGGGGAGCCCGGCGAGGCCGGCGGACAGGGCGATCTGGTCGCCGAAGTCGAGGAGGTCGCGCTCGCGCTTGGCCGCCCGGTAGCGGACCACCAGTCCGGTGAGTTCGCGGCGGGCGGCGGCCGCCTCGGGGACCTTGCGAAGGTCCGCGTTGGTGAGCTTGACGCTCTCCAGTTCGCGCAGCAGTGCGGTGTCGTAGGCGGTCAGGTCCTCGGGTCGTACGAGGTGCTCGGCGAGTTCGGAGTCGAGGGTCAGCAGGTCGCCGACCAGGTCCGGGAAGGAGCGGGTCAGCGCCGGGTAGGGGCCCGGGGACTCCCGGAGCACGCGGGCGGCGAGCTGGTAGCGGGTGGCGTCGGCGAGGAGCCGGGAGGTGGGTTCCAGGCCGATGCGCAGGCCGTGGTCGGTCAGGAGGCGGCCCGCGAAGGCGTGGTACGTGGAGATGACCGGCTCGCCGGGCGGGTGGTCGGGGTCGATCGCGTCCGGGTCGGTGATGCCCGCCCTGACCAGGGCCTTGCGTACGCGCTCGGCGAGTTCGCCCGCCGCCTTGTTGGTGAACGTCAGGCCGAGGACCTGTTCGGGCGCGACCTGTCCGGTGCCGACCAGCCACACCACGCGCGCGGCCATCACCGTGGTCTTGCCCGACCCGGCTCCGGCCACGATCACCTGCGGGGCGGGCGGCGCGACGATGCAGGCCGTCTGCTCCGGGGTGAACGGGATGCCGAGGAGCTCCTTGAGCTGCTCGGGATCGCTGATACGGGCGGACATTCCAGAGAGGCTAGCGCCGGCCACTGACAGCGGATGCCGGGTCGCCGGGCGGGCGGCCTCACTCGACCACGTGACGGCCCTCCGCGCGGGCACTGCACGATGCCCGGAAAGCGCAGTGTGCACAGTGTTGTCCCGCGGTGGGGGAGAAACGCTCGTCCAGGACCTTGCCCGCGGCCGTGGCCAGGAGATCGCCCACCCACTCTCCCTGCAGGGGTTCCTGTGCCTGCACCTTGGGGACGGCCTCGCCACCGTTCTTCTTGGCGGCGCCCTGCCTCAGCTGGACGAGTTCGGCGCCGCCCGGTTCCGGCCGGGCGCCGCCGAAGGGCTCGTCGACAGCTCCCTCCCGGACCGCGAGCTGGTACACGGCGAGCTGGGGGTGCCGGGTGACCTCGGACGAACTGACGGCCTGCTTGCCCGTCTTGAAGTCGACGACGTACGCGCGGCCCTCGGCGTCGGTCTCGACCCGGTCCATGGAACCGCGGATGCGCACCTCGTAGTCGCCCGCTTCGAGGGTGACGTCGAAGTCGTGCTCGCTGGCCACCGGGGTACGTCCCGCGCGGTCCATGACGTGCCACTTCAGGAAGCGTTCGAGCGCCACGCGCGCGTGCTGCTTCTCCTGTTCCGACTTCCAGGGCGCGTCGAAGGCGAGCGCGTTCCACACGGAGTCGAGGCGCTCCATGAGGACGTCGAGGTCGGCGGGGGTGCGGCCGGAGGCGACCTCGTCGGCGAGGACGTGCACGACGTTGCCGAAGCCCTGGGCGGCGGTCGCGGGCGCGTCCGCCTTCACCTCGCGGCCCAGGAACCACTGCAGGGCACAGGTGTTGGCGAGTTGGTCGAGGGCGCTGCCGGACAGCACGACGGGCTGGTCGCGATCCCTGAGCGGCACCTTGCTCTCGGTGGGCTCGAACATCCCCCACCAGCGGTGCGGGTGCGCCGACGGCACCAGGGGGCGGCCGTCCTCGTCGCTCAGCGCGGCCAGCCTGGCCAGGCGCAGGGCCGCGGCCTCGCGCAGGGAGTCCGACACGCGCGGGTCCACCGTGGTGGCGCGCAGTTCGGCGACGAGGGAGGCGACGGACAGCGGGCGGCGGGGGCGCCCGGTGACGTCCCTGGGTTCGACGCCCAGTTCGGCGAGGAAGCGGGAGGGCTGGTCGCCGTCGTCGGCCGGTGCCTTCACCGCGGTGACGACGAGGCGTTCACGCGCGCGCGTGGCGGCCACGTAGAACAGCCGGCGTTCCTCGGCGAGCAGGGCGCCCGGGGTGAGCGGTTCGGCGAGACCGTCGCGGCCGATGCGGTCGGCCTCCAGGAGCGAGCCGCGTCGCCGCAGGTCCGGCCAGAGGCCCTCCTGGACGCCGGCGACGACGACCAGGCGCCATTGCAGGCCCTTGGAGCGGTGCGCGGTCATCAGGCGTACCGCGTCGGGGCGCACGGCCCGCCCGGTGAGCGTGTCGGCGGCGATGTCCTCGGCCTCGATCTCGGCCAGGAAGTTGAGGGCGCCGAGGCCACCGGTGCGCTCCTCCGCGCGCGCGGCGGTGGCGAACAGCGCGCACACGGCGTCGAGGTCACGGTCCGCGTTGCGTCCGGCCGCGCCACCGCGCCGCGCGGCCCGCTCCAGGCGCCTGGGCCACGGGGTGCCGTCCCACAGCTCCCACAGCGCCTCCTCGGCGGTGCCGCCGCCCGCGAGACGCTCGCGGGCCTTCCGCAGCAGCGCGCCCAGGCGTTGCGCTCCCCGCGCGTACACCGGATCGTGCGCCACCAGTCGCTCCGGTTCCGCCAGCGCGCGGGTGAGCAGTTCGTCCGAGGGCGGTGGTACGGGGTTGCCGCCGGCGCGCTCCTCCTCGCGCAGCGCGCGGCCGAGGCGCCGCAGATCGGCGGTGTCCATGCCCGCGAGAGGGGAGGCGAGGAGCGTGAGAGCGGTCTCGGTGTCCAGCCAGGAGGGCTGCGGCTCGGGCGCGTCGGACGACTGGTCGGGAGTGTCGGACGACGCGTCGGGCGCGTAGTCGGGGGCGGCGTCGGACGAATCGTCGGGCTCCTCGGCCGAGGCAGAGGGGTTCGCCGCCTCCAGCTCCGCCCGCGCGACCGCCCGCAGCGCCGTCAGCAGGGGCTGTACGGCCGGTTCGTGGCGCAGGGGCAGGTCGTCGCCGTCGATCTCCAGAGGGACGCCCGCGGCGGTCAGGGCGCGCCGCATCGAGGGGATCGTGCGGGCGCCGGCGCGCACCAGGACGGCCATCTCGCTCCAGGGGACGCCGTCCTCCAGGTGGGCTCGCCGCAGGACGTCGGCGATGTTGTCCAGCTCGGTGCCCGAGGTCGGGTACGTGTAGACCTCGACGCGGCCGCCGTCACGCACGGGCCGGAGCTCGCGGTGGGCCCGCACCTTCTCGGCGGGGAGGCGGGTGAGCGGCATCCGCTGGGTGAGCAGCCGGGTGGCGGTGAGCAGGTCCGCTCCCGAGCGGCGGGAGTTCCTCAGGACCGCCACCGGGGCCTGGCGGCCGTCCACGCGCGGGAAGGCCGACGGGAACTCCAGGATGCCGTTCACGTCGGCGCCCCGGAAGGTGTAGATCGACTGGTCGGGGTCGCCGAACGCCACCAGGGTGCGGCCGCCGCCCGCGAGGGCCCTCAGGAGCCGTACCTGTGCGGGGTCCGTGTCCTGGTACTCGTCGACGTAGACCGCGTCGTACTGGGCGGCCAGCCGTTCGGCGACCCCCGGCCGGCCGGCGAGGAGCACGGCCCGGTGGACCAGTTCCGCGTAGTCGAGCACTCCTTGCAGGTCGAGGACGTCGAGGTACTCGGCGAGGAAGGCGGAGGCCGCGAGCCAGTCCGGTCGGCCGATACGCGCGGCGAAGGCCCGCAGGTCCTCGGGGGCCAGGCCCAGTTCGCGGCTGCGGGCGAGGACCGCGCGGACCTCGTCGGCGAACCCGCGCGTGGTCAGGCAGGCACGCAGTTCGTCCGGCCAGCGCACATGTGCGAGCCCCAGGCGTTCCAGGTCGGGCTGGCCCGCGAGCAGTGCGCGCACGGCCACGTCCTGTTCGGGGCCGGACAGCAGCCGCAGGGGCTCGACGAACAGGTCGCTGTCCTGGTGCGCGCGGATCAGGGCGTAGCAGAAGGAGTGGAAGGTGGTGGCCTGCGGGGCGCGCGCGGCGCCCATCCGCAGGGCCATCCGGTCGCGCAGCTCCACCGCGGCCTTACGGCTGAAGGTCAGGACGAGCACGCGCGCGGGATCGGCTCCGCCGGCGATGCGGGCCGTCACGGACTCGACGAGGGTGGTCGTCTTGCCGGTTCCCGGACCGGCGAGGACGAGCAGAGGGCCGCTCCGGTGGTCAACCACCCCGCGCTGCTCGGCGTCCAGACGAGGGGGGTCCCTTCGGGCCGGTGGGGTACGCACCAGTCGGTAAGCGCCACGGCTCCCCTGTCGCACCTGGGGGTGCGACAGGCGCCTGGTGGAGAAAGAGGAGCTCACGTGGTTCGCCGGTCCTGGTGGGTGTGCGAGAGGTCACTGCCGGCGCGGTGCGCCGACGTCGAGGAGTGGTGGTCGGGAGACGGGCGCGCGGCCTGCCGTTCGGGGAGGCCGGTGGCCGCGGGGTGAGAGGGACACGCGCAGCCGACGCTACGCCGACCGGTGGTGCGGAAGCGGGGCTTCCTCTTGTTCCCTTCCGGCTCGCGCGGCACGTGCGCCCCTCGCCCCACGAACGTACGGCATGCCACCGACGTGCCACGCTTCCCCCGTTCGGAGCAGCGGGCGCACCGCAGTCCGTCGGCGGCCGGCGGCCGTCAGGTGTGCCCTTCCGCGTGCTCACCGCCGTCCCAGCGTGCCCGTCTCATGTCGACGCGCGGCACATGGCCCTCGGTCGTACGGCTCGCCTCGCGCAGGGGGGTGCCCTCCACGCGGTAGCGGTCCAGGGCTCTCAGTTCGTGTCCGGGCAGCAGCACGCCGTCGGCACGGACGACCCGCCACCACGCGACCGCACCACCGTAGAGGGCCATCACACGGCCCACCTGGCGCGGGCCGCCCTCCCCCAGCCACTCGGCGACGTCCCCGTATGTCATGACCCGTCCGGGCGGGATCAGGTCGGTGACCTCGAGGACCCGCTCCGCGTACTCCGGCAGGGCGTCCGCCGGAAGGCTCTCCTCGCTCATCCGCCCCATCCTGCCCCACCCCACCGACAATGGGACCAGGCGGCCGACGCGTGCGTCCCTCGCTCCGGGGGCGGTCTTCGGGCAGACTGTGCGCCCCCGCATTGCACCCTGATGCCCCTGTGTGCCCACCCGGCATGCCACCATCGTGCGGGCGGTGACTGGTGATACGAGACCAAGAAGAGACGATGAAGCAGCAGAGCGTGCACCCCGATGACGCGGCGGGCACCTCTGACGCCTCGTCGCGCCCGGACACCCCCGAGGAAGGCGACGGGGGTACCGAAGACGTCTCGAAGAAGGCCTCCGAGACCACCCCTCCCGTGGCCGAAACAGCCGCCCGAGGGGAGCCCGAGGACGAGGAGCAGCAGGTCGAAGAGGGCGACGACCCGGGGGAGGCCCACGCCGAGGAGGTCGAGGGCGACGAACCGCTGCTCCCCGCGCGCGTGCACCGTCCCTCCGACCTCATGCGACTCTCGGTCGGCATCCTCGGCATCGTCCTGCTGCTGGCGATCGCCGCGTTCGCCCACGGCACCACCTCCGGGCTCGAACAGGACATCAACAAGGGCACGGGCCAGGCGCCCGATCTGCTGATCAAACTCGCGGGCCTCGGGTCGAGCATCGCGATCCTGCTGGTGCCGGTCGCCTTCGCGATCGAACGCCTGATCAAGCGGGACGGGCTGCGCATCGCCGACGGCGTGCTCGCGGCGGTCCTGGCGCACGGGGTGACGCTGGCGACCGACCTGTGGGTCGCCAGGGCGGCCCCGGACTCGATCCAGGAAGCTCTCACCCAACCCTCACCCGGCGACATCCACGCCCTCACCGACCCCGTGCACGGCTATCTCGCGCCGGTGATCGCGTACATGACCGCGGTCGGCATGTCACGCAGACCCCGCTGGCGGGCCGTGCTGTGGATCGTGCTGCTGCTGGACGCCTTCTCGATGCTGGTCACCGGCTACACCACACCGTTCTCGATCATCCTGACGGTGCTCATCGGCTGGACCGTCGCCTACGGGACCCTGTACGCGGTCGGTTCCCCGAACGTACGCCCGACCGGCCGGACCCTGATGGCCGGCCTCAGGCGGGTCGGCTTCAAGCCGGTGAGCGCGGCCCGCGAGGAGATCCCGGACACGGTGGAGGGCGGGGACCGGGGCCGCCGGTACTTCGTGACGCTGGAGGACGGCCCGCCCCTGGACGTCACCGTCGTCGACCGGGAGCAACAGGCGCAGGGGTTCTTCTACCGCGTCTGGCGGCGGCTGACGCTGCGCGGCATCACCACGCGCCGCAGCCTGCAGTCCCTGCGCCAGGCGCTGGAGCAGGAGGCCCTCCTCGCGTACGCGGCCATCGCGGCGGGTGCCAACGCCCCCAAGCTGATCGCGACCTCCGAACTCGGACCGGACGCCGTGATGCTCGTCTACGAGCACACCGGCGGCCGCACCCTGGACTCCTTGGCGGACGACGAGGTCACCGACGCGCTGATGTCGGACACCTGGCACCAGGTGAAGGCACTGCAGTCGCGGCGCATCGCGCACCGCAGGCTCGTGGGTGACGCGGTTCTGGTGGATCGTTCCGGCACGGTGATCCTGACCGATCTGCGCGTCGGCGAGATCGCGGCCGGCGACCTGGTGCTGCGCATGGACGTCTCCCAACTGCTGACGACCTTGGGCCTGCGCGTGGGTGCCGAGCGTGCGGTGGCCTCGGCGGTGAGCGTGCTCGGCCCCGACGCCGTGGCCGACTGCCTGCCGCTGCTGCAGCCCATCGCCCTCTCGCGCTCCACGCGCGCGACCCTGCGCAGACTGGCCAGGGAGCGCGCCGAACGCGAGCGCGAGGCCGTCCTGGAGGCGTCCCACCTGGCCAAGCAGGCCCGCGCGGAGGAACACAGCAAGGCGGCGACCGAGCCCGACAAAGCCGACAAGAAGGCCGTACGAGCCGAGCAGCGGGCCGAGAAGCGAGCGATCGACGAGGCGCTGGAAGAGGCCCGCGAAGAAGACCTGCTCACCCAGATCCGCCACCAGGTGCTGCTGATCAGACCGCAGGCACCGGTCGAACCGGCGCGGCTGGAGCGGGTCAAACCGCGCACCCTGATCAGTCTCTTCGCCGGCGCGATCGGCGCGTACTTCCTGCTGACCCAGCTGACCCACATCGAGTTCGGACCGCTCATCGAGAACGCCGAGTGGGGCTGGGTCGCCGCGGCCGTGTTCTTCTCCGCCCTGAGCTACGTCGCGGCGGCGATGAGCCTGCTGGGATTCGTGCCGGAGCGGGTGCCGTTCCTGCGGACGATCGGGGCACAGGTCGCCGGCTCCTTCGTCAAGATCGTGGCGCCGGCGGCGGTGGGCGGTGTGGCACTCAACACACGCTTCCTGCAGCGCGCGGGGGTACGGCCCGGTCTCGCGGTGGCGAGTGTCGGCGCTTCACAGCTCTTCGGACTCGGCTGCCACATCCTGATGCTGCTCGCCTTCGGCTATCTGACGGGCACGGAGAAGACGCCGTCACTGTCGCCGTCCCGCACCGTCATCGCCGGTCTGCTGACGGTCGCGGTGCTCGTCCTCGTGGTCACGTCGATCCCGTTCCTGCGCAAGTTCGTCGTCACGCGCGTGCGGTCGCTCTTCGCCGGCGTCGTGCCACGCATGCTCGACGTGCTGCAGCGGCCGCAGAAGCTGGTCACCGGCATCGGCGGCATGCTGCTTCTCACGGGCTGCTTCGTGATGTGCCTGGACGCCTCGATCCGCGCCTTCGGCAACGAGGACGTCTCGATCAGCATCGCCAGCGTCGCCGTCGTCTTCCTCGCGGGCAACGCGCTGGGTTCCGCGGCGCCGACCCCGGGCGGTGTGGGAGCGGTGGAGGCCACCCTGACGGTGGGTCTGATCGCTGTGGGCCTTCCCAAGGAGGTCGCCGCACCGGCGGTGCTGCTGTTCCGCCTGCTCACCCTGTGGCTGCCGGTGCTTCCGGGCTGGCTGGCCTTCAACCAGTTGTCACGCAAGGGCGCGCTGTAGGAGGGGTGCACGCGCGCGTGGGTCCCCCTCCCCGCCGCTCGGCCCACGCGCGCTGACGGCGCCTCCGTCCTCACCTTGCCTCCGCATGCGTGGCGGCCCGTCCCCACTCACCCGCACGGCCCGTGCTCCGGGGCACATCGCCGCGGACACCTCCACGATGGGGGCATGCCCACCTCGCCCCGGACCCGTGCCGTCACCGCGGCCACGATCGCCGTCCTGCTGTCCCTGTCGGCGGCCGCCTGCGGCGACGATGCCAAGGGGGACGACACGGACCTGACCGCCCAGAAACCGCGCTGGAAGACCTGCGAGGCCCCGTCCGAGTCCGAGGGCGGTGGCACCGCGCCCTCACCGCTGCCCGACGGCGACGGGTGGCAGTGCGCGACCATGAAGGCCCCGCTCGACTGGGACGAACCCGACGGCGACACCATCGACATCGCGCTGATCCGGGTGCGGACCAGCGGCCCCAGGAGCCGGCGCATCGGCTCGCTCGTGTTCAACTTCGGCGGCCCCGGCGGCTCCGGCGTCAAGGCGCTGCCCGCCTCCGCCCAGGACTACGCAAAACTGCGCACCCGCTACGACCTGGTCAGCTTCGACCCACGTGGGGTCGGCCGCAGCGCGGGCGTCCGGTGCGAGGACGACGAGGAACTCGACGCGTACTTCCAGCAGGACGGGACCCCCGACGACGCGGCCGAACGGACGGACTTCCTCGACTCCACCAAGGCCTTCAACTCGGCCTGCGAGAAGAACTCCGGCAAGACCCTCCCGCACGTCCGCACCACCGACGCGGCCCGCGACATGGACCTCATGCGCCAGGTCCTCGGCGACGACAGACTGCACTACTTCGGCATCTCCTACGGCACCGAACTCGGCGGCGTCTACGCCCACCTGTTCCCCGAGAAGGTCGGACGCGCGGTGTTCGACGCGGTCGTCGACCCGACAAAGACGTCGGAGCAGGGCACGCTCGGACAGGCCAAGGGCTTCCAGCTGGCGCTCGGCAACTACGCCCGGGACTGCGTGTCGAAGGCGGAGGACTGCCCTGTCGGCGAGACCGAGCAGGACGTCGAGAACCGGATCACCAAGCTGCTCGACGACCTCGACACCCGGCCGATCGACGGCATCTTCCCCCGCGATCTCACGCAGACCGCCGCCACGAGCGGTATCGCCCAGGCCCTGTACTCCCAGGACCTCTGGCCGTATCTGACCGAGGGCCTCGAACTGGCGTACGACGGGGACGGCAGCCTGCTGATGTCGCTGTCCGACTCGATGAACGGGCGCGGCGATGACGGCGAGTACAGCAACCTCACCGCGGCGAACGCCTCCATCAACTGCGCGGACGCCAAGCCGCGCTACACCACCGCGGATGTGGAAGCGGGGCTGGGCACGTTCCGGGCGGCCTCCCCCGTCTTCGGCGAATGGCTGGCCTGGTCCCTGCTCTCCTGCACCGACTGGGCCGTCGCCGGTGCGGCGGACCACCCCGACGTGTGGGCCCCGGGCGCGGCACCGATCCTCGTGATCGGCAACACCGGCGACCCGGCCACACCGTACGAAGGAGCCCGGAAGATGGTCCAGGCGCTCGGGCCGGGGGTCGGGATCGAGCTGACGTACAAGGGGCAGGGCCACGGTGCGTACAACAGCGGGAATGCCTGCGTCCAGACGGCCGTGGACGGTTACCTGCTCACGGGGAAGGTGCCGAAATCCGGCCGGGTCTGTGCGTGAATTCGCAGATGAATCCGCAGGTCAGAACGTTATCCACAGGCAGTCTTGGTCGGGGCGGCAGTCCGCATACCATGGCATGACCGCCATTCGGGACATCCGGCGGACGGAACCGCCAGAGGGGGGACGTACGCATGGCGCGCTTTGTACGGGGGGCCGCACTGGCCGCCGCTGTGGTGCTGGTCACCGGTTGCAGCGGGGGCACGGGCGACAGGACGGGTGACGAGGCGGACGACGGAAAGGCCTCGTCCTCCGCACCGGCGGCGTCGGCGCCACCGGCACCACCCCAGAAGCTCGATTGGGGGCGCTGCGAGGCGACTGCGGAGGGGCCGGCACCGGGCGGCGACTGGCAGTGCGCGACGCTGAAGGTGCCGCTGGACTACGGGAATCCGGACGACGGGACGATCGGGCTCGCACTGATCCGCAGCAAGGCGACCGGCGACGCGGACGATCACATCGGCTCCCTCCTGTTCAACTTCGGCGGGCCCGGCGGTTCCGGCGTGTCCACGCTGCCGTCGTACGCGGGGCTGACGAGCGAACTGCACAAGCGGTACGACCTGGTGAGCTGGGACCCGCGCGGGGTGGCCGAGAGCGAGGGGGTGCGCTGCCGCAGCGACAAGGAGATCCAGGCGGGCGAGTCGGTGGACGCCACCCCCGACGACGCCGCCGAGGAGAGGACTTTCTTCCAGGACGCGGCCGACTTCGGCGCGGGCTGTGAGAAGGCCGCGGGCAAGCTGCTGTCACACGTCTCGACCGCCGAGACCGCCCGCGACATGGACCTCATGCGCCAGGCTCTCGGCGACGAGAAGATGCATTACTTCGGCATCTCCTACGGCACCGAACTCGGCGGGGTCTACGCCCATCTGTTCCCCCGCAACGTGGGACGCCTGGTCCTGGACGCGGTGGTCGACCCGACCGCCGACACGGTGGGCCACGCGAGGAACCAGACCCTGGGCTTCCAGCGCGCTCTCGACAACTACTTGAAGTCCACCGGCCAGAGCCCCGAGGCAGGCACGAGGAAGATCGAGAAGCTGTTGGAGCGGATCGACGCCGAACCGCTGGCGACGACGTCCGGCCGCGAGCTCACGCAGACACTGGCGACCACCGGCATCGTCCTGCCGCTCTACAGCGAGCAGAGCTGGCCCACACTGACCAGCGCGCTCGACGCGGCCGAGGACGGCGACGGCACCGAGCTGCTCGCGTTGGCCGACGGATACAACGAGCGTGATCCGGCGGGCCGCTACGGCACGACGACCCATTCCCAACGGGTCATATCGTGCTTGGACCAGAAGCAGCGGCCGAGCGTCGAGGAGACGAAGAAGCTGCTGCCCGAGTTCCGGGAGCTCTCACCCGTCTTCGGCGAGTTCCTGGGCTGGGACACCGCGGGCTGGTGCCACGACTGGCCGGTACCGGGCCTGACCGACTCGCCGGAGGTGAGCGCACCGGGAGCGGCGCCCGTCCTCGTGGTGGGGAACACCGGGGACCCGGCGACGCCCTACGAGGGCGCGCGGAAGATGGCCGCGGAACTGGGCGAGGACGTCGGTGTGATGCTCACCTGGAAGGGCGAGGGCCACGGCGCGTACGGCAGCGGCAGCGACTGCGTCGACTCGACGGTGAACGCGTATCTGCTCAACGGGACGGTGCCGAAGGACGGCAAGGTCTGCGCGTAGGCCGGGACGGCCGCCGCGCGTCTCTGCCGGGGGCAGCGGAGAGGGGCCCGGCACCCACGGTGCCGAGCCCCTCCCTGGAAGGTCTGTGCCTAGTAGACCGGCTTGCTCGGCTCGATCTGGTTGACCCAGCCGATCACGCCGCCACCGACGTGGACCGCGTCGGAGAAGCCCGCCGACTTCAGGACCGCGAGGACTTCCGCACTGCGGACACCCGTCTTGCAGTGCAGGACGATCTTCTTGTCCTGCGGGAGGGCCTCCAGGGCGGTGCCCATGAGGAACTCGTTCTTCGGGATCAGCTTGGCGCCCGGGATGGAGACGATCTCGTACTCGTTGATCTCGCGGACGTCGATGATCTCGATGTTCTCACCGTCGTCGATCCACTCCTTGAGCTGCTTGGGAGTGATCGTCGAACCGGCCGCCGCCTCCTGGGCCTCCTCGGACACGACGCCGCAGAAGGCCTCGTAGTCGATGAGCTCGGTGACGGTGGGGTTCTCGCCGCAGACCGCGCAGTCGGGGTCCTTGCGGACCTTGACCTGGCGGTACTGCATCTCCAGGGCGTCGTAGATCATCAGGCGTCCGACCAGCGGCTCGCCCGTGCCGGTGAGGACCTTGATGGCCTCGGTGACCTGGATGGAGCCGATGGAGGCGCACAGCACGCCGAGGACGCCGCCCTCGGCGCAGGAGGGGACCATGCCCGGCGGCGGGGGCTCGGGGTAGAGGCAGCGGTAGCAGGGGCCGTGCTCGGACCAGAAGACGGAGGCCTGGCCGTCGAAGCGGTAGATCGAGCCCCAGACGTACGGCTTGTTCAGCAGCACGGCCGCGTCGTTGACCAGGTAGCGGGTCGCGAAGTTGTCCGTGCCGTCGACGATCAGGTCGTACTGGCTGAAGATGTCCATCACGTTCTCGGCTTCGAGCCGCTCTTCGTGGAGGATCACGTTCACGTACGGGTTGATGCCGAGCACGGAGTCACGCGCCGACGCGGCCTTGGAGCGGCCGATGTCGGCCTGGCTGTGGATGATCTGGCGCTGCAGGTTCGACTCGTCGACCTCGTCGAACTCCACGATGCCGAGCGTCCCGACGCCCGCCGCGGCCAGGTACATCAGCGCCGGCGAGCCGAGGCCGCCGGCGCCCACACAGAGCACCTTGGCGTTCTTCAGCCGCTTCTGCCCGTCCATCCCCACGTCGGGAATGATCAGGTGGCGGGAGTACCTGCGGACCTCGTCTACGGTGAGCTCGGAAGCGGGCTCGACCAGGGGTGGCAGCGACACGGGGACTCCGTTGGTCGGTCAATCACTACGGTTGTTCTCCGCGTAACACTGCCACGCCCTTTTTCATTCCGAGACACCCGTTCCAACCAGCGAGACGATGTCGTCCCAGTAACCGGGCATCGTCTCCCAGGGGTCGGTCCGGCCGCCGCGGTCCGTGCGGTCGGTGAAGTAGATCGTGGCGGCGCCCTGCCAGCGGGCGATGCGCAGCGCCTCGTCGAGGTGGCCGCGCGGGACGCCGTGGACGAAGTGACAGAAGCGCTCGGGGGGATGGTCGGCGGTCCACTCCGCCACTTGCGACCAGCGGTAGTCGTTCCAGGGTCCGGAGAAGGTCACCAGTTGGTCGGCGGTCTCGACATAGCCGGGGTGTGGGTGGGTGCCCTGGCCGAGGACGATGTGGCCGCCGCCGAGGAGCGCGCGGAGCGCGGTGACCGTGCGGTCGATGTCGGGCAGGGCGCCGCGCTCGGTCGGGCAGCGGTCCAGGAAGAACCCGTCGATCCGGTACCAGTCGAGATACCGACGCGCGTCGGAGGCGATCTCGGCGAGGGCACGCGCCCCGTAGGCCGTGTCCAGGTGGCCGAGGACCTGTACCCCCGCGTTCCGCAACCGTCCGGCGGCTTCGAGGCAGTGCGGGTCGGGACGGGTGCCGGGGCCGCCGGAGACGTTCAGGACGACCCAGTGCAGGGGGGTCCCGGGGCGGACGAGTTCGCCCCATTCCAGAGGGGCGACGAGGGGGTGGGCATAGCCGGGGATGCCGAAACCGAGGCTTAAGCCAGTGCTGGCGATGGCGGACGGGGTCGAGGTCAGATACGGCATGCCGCCTCCATCCAGATGTCGGCGAGGGACTCCTCGAGGTTGATCCTGGGCCGCCAGCCGAGGCGGTCACGGGCGGTGCGGACGTCGGCCTGCTGCCAGCTGCCGCAGCCGTCCGGGTACGGATAGGAGACGGGGCCGGCGTGGTCCGGGTCGGGGCGGGGGTGGCCGATGGTGGACCTGAGGGGGCCAGGTGGAGCATCGAGTTCGTGGAGGGCGCCGCCGTAGCCGGCCACACGGGCGAGGACCGCCGCGGCGTCACGGAGACGCACGGCGCGGCCCGAGCCGATGTTGATCACGCCCTGGGCCGCGGAGAGTGAGGCGGCGTGGACGGCGCGGGCGACGTCGCGGACGTCGACGAAGTCGCGCTGGACACCGAGACCGCCGAGTTTGAGTTCGCCGTCGCCGGACTGCATGGCGCGGCGCATGGCCTCGGCGAGGCGGCCGAGCGGTGAGCCGGCCGGTGTGCCGGGTCCGGCGGGCGAGAAGACGCGCAGGACCACGGCGTCCAGGCCGGAGCCGAGGACGAGTTCGGTGGCGGCGAGCTTGCTGACGCCGTACGGGCCGCCGGGGCGGGGCACGGCGTCCTCGGCGGTGGAGGACCCGGGCTGGCTGGGCCCGTATTCGGCGCCGCAGCCGAGCTGCACCAGGCGGGCCCCGCAGCCGCTGCGGCGCAGGGCCTCGCAGACGGTGGCGACGGCGACGGTGTTGTGCCGGGTGAGTTCGCGGGCACCGCCGCGGGTGGCTCCGGCGCAGTTGACGACGACTCCGGGGTGGACGGCGTCCAGGAAGCGGGTGAGCGCGCCCGGGCTGCCAGTGGCGAGGTCGAACCGTACGTCGGCGTCGTCGCCGCGGCCGAGCGCGGTGAGCTGCACGGCCGGGTCGGCAAGAAGACGTTCGGCGACGAAGCGGCCGAGATATCCGTTGGCTCCGATCAGCAGGACCCTCATCGGGCGGCTCCCGGGGCGGGTTCTCCGGTTCGGGAGGTGATCATCTGGCGTTCTCCTTATAGGGGTGGTGCCGTGGGTGATGAGGTGGCCCGCGGTGTCGGCCCCGCGGGACGGGCGCCCGGGACATGAGCCCCGTGCATCGGTCGGGCCCGGAGTTCGAGCGGCGACGTGTGGCCGCCGGACGAAGGGCCCAGGTGGGTCAGGTCGCCCCGGAGGGCAGGGCGTGGGCCGAGGCCCGGGTCAGCGTGCGGGTGGCGTGGACGAGCAGGACGAGCGCGGCGGTGCCGCACACGAGGGCGGGGACGGCCCAGACCCCCCAGATGTCCACGACCGCGTCGACGGGGACGGCCAGGAAGGAGCAGCCGGGCAGGCGGCTCGCGAAGACCGTGCCCAGCGCGAGCGCCTCGGCCAGGGCGGCTGCGCGGAGGGCGACGGCCGGGGCCTGGGCGGCTCCATGGGCGATGAGGAGGCGGGCGAGCAGGAGAAGGGCACCGAGGGCGCCCGCGCCGACGTATCCGGAGGGCTCGTGCAGGACCTCACCGCACAGCGCGAGCAGGGCGGCCAGGGCACAGAGGTGGAGCGCGAACACGCCGAGGATCAGGGGCCTCACGGAGTCGGCGAACTCCGCGAGCCCTCGGCTGGCGGCGAGTTTGCGGCGGGCGCGGGCGCCGAGGAGCCCGGCGCACCAGACGGCGGGGGCGCAGGACAGGCTGAGCGCGAGCACGGGCGCGACCGCCAGGGGCCACGGCCCATGGGGACCGCCGTCGAGGCCGGCCGCGAGCAGGCCGTCGCCGAGGAGCGCGTACGCGACCAGCCAGCAGGTCCAGGCACGGGTACGGCCCGCCGCGTCCGACGACGCGCGCAGGGGGCCGCGGCCGAGGGCGACACGCAGGCCGAGCGCCACCGCGAGGGCTCCGACGGCTGCCACCGCGAGACGGGGCTGGCCGTGGGTGAGGCGCACGCCGACGACGGCCGCCGCGCACAGGGCACCCGGCAGGAGGGCGAGCACGGCCCACCCACCGCCTGCGCCGGGCGCGCGCGGCACCGGCTCACGCGCCGTGGACTCCTCGCCGTCCCGCGACACACGCGCGTACATCTCTTCGGCAAGCGAGAACACGTCCCGGTGCCGAAAGCGGGCAGCCGTACGGTCGGTCACCCCGTGCGCCTCCAGCCCGGCGGCGATCTCCAAGGGGTCCACCGCCCGCTCGCAGAGGGCCCGGTGCCGGTGCATCAATGCCTTCACGGGGTCGACGGCCCCCCGGCGGGAAGCGGACTTGGGGGCGGCCGCGGCAGTGTCGTAGTCGCCTGGTCGGTGGACCGGGTCGAGTGAGGCGACCAGGTCATGTGCCGTGCGGAAATCGGTCGAAGTCACGGCGCTGAGAAGGGGATCCGGGCCGGACAACTTCTTCACATCAACCGCGCCGGGGGCTCCACCGAAGCGCTGCAGCCCCTCCCGTCCGTTCAGCCCCTCCCGTCCGTTCAGCCCCTCCTCTCCATTCAGCCCCTCCCGTCCGTCCAAGCCGTCCAGCCCATCGGGTCCGTCCAGCCCGTCCCATCGCGACTCGCTCATCGCGCGCCCTCCCCCGCAGGCACGGGCTCCCCGGCCGCCGTACCCGGAGAACTCCCCGCGGCCGGGACCGCATCCGCCGCCGAAGCGGTAGACGATGCCGCAGCGGAGACGGAGGGAGTGCCTGCGGTGGAGGGAGAGTCCGTGGTGGAGGTGGTGGTCGTGGCGGGCGACGCCGCCGCCGGAGTCACGCCCGCTGCACGGTCCTGTGCGGGACCGGATGGAGAACCCTGTGCCATGCCGGGTGCGGCGCCGGGCGTCGAGGCGCGTGCGGTACCCGGAGCCGGCGTCGCGACCGGCTCCGAAGGCGTGGTTTCCACCACAGGCGTCGTCGCCCGCCCAGGGGTGTCGACGGCCCAGCGCGGCCGCCCGGGAACACCCCCACCGAGACCCGCGACACCGGCGACCCCCGCAACTCCTGCCACACCGGCGACCCCTGCAACTCCTGCCACACCGGCGACTCCTGTCACGCCGACGACCCCGAGGCCGCCCGTCACCAGTCGGGAATCGGTCCACCGGCCGGGCACGCGGGCCTCGGCGGGGGCTCCGAAGGGACGTGGTTCACCGGTGCCGTCGACAACGACCTTGCGCACCGGGGCCTGGGAGACGACCTCCAGGTAGATGCCACGAAATGCCTCGACGTTCTGTTCCACCGTGAAGAGTTCGAGAGCGCGTGCGCGGGCGGCCGCGCCGAGGCGCGCGCGGCGCTCGGGTTCTCGTAGCAGTGCCACACACGCCTCGGCCAGCGCCCGCGGGTTGCGCGGAGGGACGACCAGGCCCGTGCCGCCGATGACCTCCACGACCGCGCCCACGTCGGTGGAGACCGTCGGCCGGGCGCAGAACATGGCCTCGACCAGGCTGATCGGGAAGCCTTCGACGACGCTGGACAGCACGACCACCGCACCCGCCGCGTAGGCCTCGGCCAGATCGGGACCGGCCGGGTCGCCGATCTCCTCGAAGGAGACGGGGTGGTCGCCGACGGCGTGGACGCCCTCCGCCCGGTCGGGGAAGAGCTGCGCGGCCAGCGCGCGGCAGTGGCCCAGGTAGGCGGTGGCTTCGGAGCCCGCTGCCGCACCGACGATCCTGAGTCGCGCTTTGGGTTCCGCCCGGCGGATCTCGGCGAAGGCATGCAGCAGCGAGATCAGGTCCTTGGCGGGCTCGATGCGGCCGACCCAGACCAGCGTGTACGGCTCCGCGTATTCCGGCGACTCGCCGACCTCCGCGAAGCGGGCGCCGTCCATGCCGGGGTAGACCGTCCGGATCCTGGCCCGGTCGGCGCCGCAGCGCTCCTGCCAGCGTCGGGCGTGGGTGTTGCCGGGGGTGAGGCAGGCGGCCTGCCGGTAGACCTCGGCGGTCAGCCGCCGGTGGAAGGCCGCGAGCAGGGCGCGCACCGGCGCCTCTCCCGAGGCCCCTAGGTAGTGCGCCCGCAGCGGCACGCCGTACTCGGTGACCAGCAGCGGCACGCCGTGGAAGTACCGGGCCAGCAGCCCGGGAAGCGCGGCCGATCCACCGGCCGCCGCGTGGCACAGGTCGACCGAGCCGAGCCCGTCGTCCTCGTACCAGTCGAGTGAGAGGGGGCGCAGGGCGCGTTCGAGATGTGCGGCGACCGTCAGCAGATCCGGTACACGCGCCTCGCGCGCCCCTCGCAGGGCGCCCGGCGCGCGACAAGCGCGCTCCAGCGTGCGTACGGCGACCTCGGAGCGCAGTGCGCCGACCAGTCCACCTTCGTCGCGGCCCAACTCGGCGAGCCCGTACAGCGCGCTGCCGAAACGGTCCGCCTCAGCGTCGGCCCCACCGTCGGAAGCCTCCCCGAACCCACCGGACCCACCAGCCGCACCGGACGCACCGGACGCACCGGACCCACCAGGTCGGCCGGCCCCACCGACCCCACCATCGGCACCGCTCACGCTCCCCGAGCACACCGCCGACACCAGGTCGCCGTACGCCTCCGCGAAGCGCCTCCGCGCCCGGCGCCCGTGGACGACGCCGTCGTCCTCCGCCGCCCACAGCGGTGCCGTACGGACCCGCCTGACCTGGGACGGCAGCGGGATCCAGCCCTCGTCCTCCTGCCGCTCGCTCCGGCTGAGCGCGTAGATGTCGAACTCGTGTCGCTCCAGCCCACGTACGAGTCGGTCGCACCAGAGCCTGGCGTCACCGCTCACATACGGATAGCCACCCTCCGTAAGCAGTCCGATGCGCACGCGTGCACCCCCGATCTCCCGTTTGAGGAGCCGCCGTTCACCCGGCGGCTCGCAGCGGGACGAACGTATGCGGACAAGGCGGGGGTGCGACGGACGGTTGTCCGTCGCACCACCAAAAGGGGTGAACGGTCGTAACTTTCCCTAGCGGGACGCGTTTTGTCGCGCTAGGGGATCACCTGATCACGCCGCGTCAGGAAGGCGGACCGCTCGGCGGCCTTCGTCAACTACCGGGATACGGCCAGGGATTGGCCTTGCACGTGATCCCGTCGTACGTCAGGAACTTGCTCTGCTGCTGCATGACGGGCGCGAGTTCTCCGGCCTTGTCACACGTCTCATGGGGATAGCCGAGGCGGTGACCGATCTCGTGATTGATCAGCATCTGCCGGTACGCGTGGATCTGATCGCCGTACGTCTTCGACCCCTGGGCCCAGCGGTACGCGTTGATCATCACCCGCTCGGTGGCGGCCGAATCACAGGACACGTTGTCCACGGTCGTGTCGAGCCCCGACTTGGCGCACCAGGTCGCGGTGGTCCCCGGGCTGGCCAGCGTGATCACGAAGTCGGGTGTGCCCGAGGAGATCCGCTCGAACGTACGGCCGCCGCTGTGGGCCCAACTCCGCTCGTCGTTCAGGGTCTTCTGCACCGCCTCGGCGAACAGCGCGGGATCCAGACCGATTCCCTGCTCGACGTCGACGCGGTAGCGGAACTTCTGTCCCGTCCCCGGCGCCCTGTCGAAGCCCTTGACCGCCTCGAACTTCCCGCCGCCCTCCAGATCCGCGGCCAGCGGGTACGTCCTACCCATCTTCTGGTCGTACGACAACGGGGTCGCGCTCGGGCTCGGCGGACGGGCCGGCGTGGGCCGGTTGTCGCTGCGTGAGGCGCCGCGCACATCGCGCTCGCCGGCGGCGTCGGCGGCCCTCGGCTGCGAGGCGGTCTCGTCCTGCCCGCCGGCCATCTGCCCGACCGCGACGACGACCAGCACAGTGGTGACCGCGGCTGCCGCGATCCCGGCGAACGCCCGCCCCTTGGCCCCCTTCGCCGTCTCCGCGGCCCCGGCCGCAGCGCCCGGAGGCCGCTCCCGCGGCTCCTCCCGCCGCTGCGGCTTCTTCCGTGTCCCCTGCGGGGGCGGCTTCTCCTCGAAAGCCGCATCCGTCCGGCCCTCGGCGCCGCCATCGGCACCCGGCGTCGCACGCCGTGTCCGACGGGGTGCGCGGACGTCGTCGAAGGCGTCGTCGACCTCGTCGAAGGCGTCCAGATATGCCTGGCGGGGGCCACCGGGGGGCATGGTCTCCTGCCGCTGCCGGGGAATGGGAATGCGGCGCCCGGAACGCTCCGGACGCTCGCCGTACGGGGCGCCGGGGGGTGACGCCTCGCCCGGCACACCATACGGGGCCCCCGTGGGAGCCCCTCGCGCCACGCCGTGCCCGGCGCCCGTCCGGCGCCCGTCACCACCCAAGTGCCCCCATCCGCCGCCCGCTTCACGCTGCTCGGGGTGCCCACCACGACTCGGCGGATACCCACGGGCGGGGGCGCCGTCAGGCAGGCGGGGAAAGCCGTGCGCGGGCGTGCCGTCAGGGAGGCGCGGGAAGCCATGGGCGGGGGTGCCCTCAGGAAGACGTGCGCCCTGTTGCCCGGGCGCACTACCGGTGAACCGCGGCATTCCCTGATCGCCGGTTCGGTCGTATCCACGTGTCGGCAGCGGGCCGGCAGCTTGCCGCACACCCGCCTGCGCCTGGGCCGTCGCCGCCGCGGCCCGAGCGGTTCCGGCAGCCGAGGCAGCCGCCGGCCCGCCCATATCCCGGCCGCCCTGGCCACCTCGGCCGTTCTGGCCACCTTGGCCGTCCTGACCACCTAGGCCGACTAGGGGCCGCTGCGCCCCTTGAGCATCCGACGCTCGTCGCGCGGCCGGTACGCGATCGCTCGACCCGGCGGAAGCCGCCGCCCGGCTCGCCTCTGTTTCGTTTGTGTCGCCTTTCGGCGCCCGCCCCTTGCGGCTGTGCCGTCCCACGCCGCGCCTCAGCTCCCCCCGCCGGGAGTGCCCGGTGGAGGGCCAGTGTCAACCGATCCGGCACGATCGGCACCGGCCGAACCACCGCCGCCCACCGAACCACCCACACCCGAAGAGTCGACCGAACCCGAACCCGAACCCGATCCAGGACCCGAACCCGAACCCGATCCAGGACCGGAATCGGAACCGGAAGCCGATCCAGGACCGGAATCGGAACCGGAAGCCGACGCCGAAGCCGCACCGGACTCCGCACCCGTAGCACCCACAGCGCCCATCTGAGCCTGCGCCTGCGCCTGCCCCCGCGAGTGCGGGTCCGGATACACGTCCGAATCCCAGCCCCCCGCCCCCGACCCCCTCGCCCCGGCATCCGCGAGCAGATCCCGGAACGCGGCCGCCACAGCCTCCGGATACTCCATCATCGCCACGTGCCCCGCATCCGGCAGGCAGACGAGGCGGGAGTCTCGGAAGGAGCGGGCGGCACGCCGGGCCATGCGGTAGCCGACGAGCTGGTCGCGACGGCCGTAGACGAGGAGGGTCGGGGCGAGGACCCGCTCGGCCTGACGCCAGAGCGAGTGCTGCCCACCCAAGGTGTACGCGTCCACGAGCCCACGAGCGGAACGCGTCAACGCGTCCCACATGTACGGGAGTTGGAGGCGCCGCTCCATCTCCTCGACGGCGTTGCGGAAACCCTCGTCCGTGACGCGGCCGGGGTCGCCGTAACAGAGCGCCGTGACGCCCCGTACGCGCTGCTCGGCGCTCCAGCCCTTGGTGAAGCGGGTGAAGAGCGCCGAAATGCCCGGCAGCGCGAGCAGCGCGGTCGGCACGGCGGTCCGCTGCACGAGCAGCTCGGGCAGAGCGGGCGACACCAGGGTCAGGGTGCGGACGAGATCGGGGCGGAGGGCGGCGACGCGGGTCGCGATCGCGCCGCCGAGGGAATTGCCGAAGAGGTGCACGGGGCCGCGCCCCGCCGCGTCGAGGTGGCGGATGACCGCGCGCGCGTGTCCTGTGACGGAGTAGTTGCCGTCGTCCGGCGGCGGCGAGTCGCCGAAGCCGGGCAGATCGACGGCCTCGCCGTCCACGACGCCGTCGAGCAGCGACATCAGCGCGGACCAGTTCTGCGAGGAACCGCCCAGGCCGTGCACGAACAGGGCGGGCGGCAGCCCTTCGCGCACCGGCGGTCTCGACCTCACCGACAGCGTGATCCCCGGCAGCCGGACCGTTCTCAGCCGCTCGCCGGGCGCCACACGCACGGCACTCGCCTTCGGCGACGCGGTGGCGGTCAGCAGGGACGGCAGCTCGGTCGAAGACATGCGGGCAATGTTACGAGACGATCACGCAGTGACTCATGTGTTCGCCATCACAGGTACGGACTTGAACAAGCCGTTTGTACGGGACGGACCGCGGATCCCTCACCGCCGCGCTCACGGCGAGGCCGCCGGTGATCGCATAGCGCCACGATCACCCTTCTCCTAGGCTCATAAACAGGGCATCCAGGCTCGCGAAGAGGGCACCCGTACGTGGCCCGGCCGCCGAGGTGACGTCCGGCGGCGGCGGGGCAGGACCAGGAGCGACACCAGGGCAGCAGCACCAGGAAGGGGACCCACGATGGCCTTCGACCCGACCGATCCCGACACCTTCACCGAGGAGGAGCCCACGGAGTTCGACGACGTCGAGGCCCCGGAGGCCGATGCCGCCGAGCAGCACAAGGACATCGCGCAGCACCGGGACGACCCCTTGACCGACGCCGACCCGGGGGCCGCCAACGAGGCCGATCTGGCGGAACAGGCCCGCGTGGTCTCGCTCGACGAGGAGGACTACCGGTAACCCGATCCCCATCAGGGACGACGACCGGTGACGAGAAAGGGCTTCCTTCTGCCCGCTATGCACATGTTTGGTGTGGTACGCGGCACTTTCCCCGGCGTCCGGTCCGTGAAATTCTGCGCTCGCACCGCGCACACCCGGGTTACCGAAAAGTACGATGGCGGCGCGGCGCACACCCGCACGTGGACGATCTTGGGAGGCGGCGTGACAGCCATCGAGCAGACAGAGGCGGCGCGCCCGCGAGGCACCCGGCTGCCCCGCCGAGCCCGGCGGAACCAGTTGCTGGGCGCCGCCCAGGAAGTCTTCGTGGCCCAGGGCTACCACTCCGCCGCGATGGACGACATCGCCGAGCGCGCCGGAGTCAGCAAGCCGGTGCTCTACCAGCACTTCCCCGGCAAGCTGGACCTCTACCTGGCGCTGCTGGACCAGCACTGCGAGTCCCTGATCCAGGCCGTGCGGGGTGCGCTGGCGTCGACGACCGACAACAAGCAGCGGGTCCTGGCGACGATGGACGCCTATTTCGCGTACGTCGAGGACGAGGGCGGTGCCTTCCGGCTGGTCTTCGAGTCCGACCTGACGAACGAGCCCGCCGTGCGCGAGCGCGTCGACAAGGTCACCAACGAGTGCGCCGAGGCCATCCGCGACGTCATCGCGGAGGACACCGGCCTCTCGCGCGCGGAGTCGATGCTCCTCGCCTCGGGACTGGGTGGCCTCTCCCAGGTGGTGGCGCGGTCCTGGCTGCACAGCGATCGCAGCGTCCCGCGCGAGCAGGCGGTCCAGCTGCTCGCCTCGCTGGCCTGGCGCGGTATCGCCGGCTTCCCTCTGCACGGCCTCGACCAGCACTGATCGGCGCGGCCGACCGACACCGCCGACCAGCACCGATCCGCGCGACCGGCCAACACCGATCCGCGCGACCGGCCAACACCGATCCGCGCGGCCGGCCAACACCGCCGATCAACACCGATCGGCACCGCTGATCGACAACGCCGACCGTCGGCCCGGTCGGCGGCACCGGCCGAACGACCCCGGGCCGGCCATCGCGGCTCAGCCCCGGTCCGGGATTTTGTTCCCACGCTCTGTTCGCTCCTGGCGTTCTCAGGCGGAGCGTGTACGTCCCCTCACCGGGCTAATGTGTGCTGGGTACGGCGCGGAAGCCCGCGCACTTCACTGACCGTCGGAGGGACATAGCCGTGGAGGTCAAGATCGGCGTGCAGCACGCGCCCCGCGAGATCGTTCTGGAGAGCGGTCAGAGTGCCGAGGAGGTCGAGCGTGCCGTTGCCGAGGCGCTGACCGGCAAGTCGGCGCTGCTGAGCCTCACGGACGAGCACGGCCGCAAGGTGCTGATCCCGGCCGACCGTCTCGCCTACGTCGACATCGGCGAGTCGGCCGTCCGCAAGGTGGGCTTCAGCGCGCTGTAGTCGCGAGGCACTGGAGACGTACGGAGGGGCCCGGTGGTGTGAAAACCACCGGGCCCCTCCGTATGTCCGCTTCCATGGCTCCCACCGGCCGAGGCGTACCGAACCGGCACATCCCCGGTGCCGACGATGATTGCGTCCCACAGCTCACGGGTAGTACGGGCTACGACCGATCTGCCCAGGCCAGGCCGTGCGGGAGGGAACCCGATCATGTTCTTGGAAGCACTCGGATCCGCACTCCTCGGGTTCGCCCTGGCCTGTGCCGCCGCCTACCGGCTCCCGCACCGACTGCCGTCCCGCACCCTGGTCCTTCCGACCGGCACCGCGGGCGCCCTCTTCGGCGCCTTCCTGACCCACACGGCACTGGGCTCGGCGAACTACCCGCTGATCCTCACCGGCGCACTGGTCGTGGCGGCGGCGTCCCTGTCCCTGCTGCTGCGCCCGACGGAACGCTTTCGACACAGCAGCTCGGCCACGGCGTG
The DNA here is from genome assembly GCF_053593335.1 of Streptomyces sp. NPDC002324. NCBI lineage: Bacteria > Bacillati > Actinomycetota > Actinomycetes > Kitasatosporales > Streptomycetaceae > Streptomyces > Streptomyces sp. NPDC002324. Next base: position 216,878 of record NZ_JBSFCF010000008.1, on the reverse strand, counting down.
AGGAAGATCCGCCGGGTACGGAAGATCCACCGCGCGCGGAAGAAGACCCTCTGACGGCGGCGAAGCCGCCCGTCCAGGGGCGCGGGGAACCACGCGACCGGCGAGGACCAGCCCCGGTCCCGCACCCGCACCCACAGGACGGCACCGCACCCCGGAGCGATTAGGCACTCACGGGCAGCCGCTCACGCGGCCAGGCCCAGCGCGGCCATCCGCTTCGTGTGCGCCTCGGTGATCCGCGAGAACATCCGCCCCACCTCGGCCAGATCGAACCCGTCGGCGACACCGCCCACGAGCATCGTCGACAGGGCGTCGCGGTCGGCCACCACCCGCTGCGACTGCGACAGCGCCTCCCCCATCAACCGCCGTGCCCACAGCGCCAGTCGGCCGCCCACCCGGGGGTCCTCGTCGATCGCGGCGCGCACCTTCTCCACGGCGAAACCGGCGTGCCCCGTGTCGTCGAGGACGGCGAGCACCAGCCCACGCGTGTCCGAGTCGAGGTGCGCCGCGACCTCCCGGTAGAAGTCGCTGGCGATCGAGTCGCCGACATACGCCTTGACGAGCCCCTCCAGCCAGTCCGACGGCGCGGTCTGCCGGTGGAAACCGTCGAGCGCGTCGACGAACGGCTCCATGGCCCGCGTCGGCTCCTCGCCGATCTCGGTGAGCCGGCCGGCGAGCCTCTCGAAGTGGTGGAACTCGGCCGCCGCCATCTTCGCCAGCTCCGCCTTGTCGACGAGGGTCGGCGCCAGCTTCGCGTCCTCCGCGAGCCGTTCGAACGCCGCCAGTTCCCCGTACGCCAGCGCGCCCAGCAGATCCACCACCGCCGCGCGGTACTGGGGGTCGGCGGCTGCCCGGGCCCAGTCCTGGGCTGCGATCCCGGTGACCTCGGCGGTGTCGGCGGGCTCGCCGCCGGTGGCGTTCTCAGGCTTGTCAGACGTGGTCATGAAGCGCACAATAGCCCGCTCCGCGCGACGCGGAAGGGCCCGGGCATTTCGCGTGGCCTTCAGTGTGACAACCACTACGTGACCAAACTGGCCATCGCATATGCGCGATTCCGGGGTATGGTGGTAATGCGCCTGCTGGTACGTCGACGTAGTTCGATCGTTCGACCGTATCTCGACAGGCCGCACGCATGAGGATGCCCGGTCGGTGGCCCGATCGGCTCCGACCCGACAGCCCTCCTTCTCCGTACGGCACATCGCGTACGGCGTCCGGAGGGAACCCCTCAGCGGTATGAGCGCTAGAGCGTCGGCAGTGGTCCCGTGCCACACGGTCCGCCCGTGAGGCGGCCGACGTCCCCCGGCACGGTCCGACACGACCCCCGCGCTCGCCTCACACCGCGTACACAGAAGAGGCAGCACCCTGACTACGACTTTCCGAGATCTCGGAATCTTTCCCGAGACCGCCGAGGCGCTTGAGGCCGTCGGCATCATCAACCCCTTCCCCATCCAGGAGATGACGCTCCCGGTCGCCCTCACCGGCACCGACATCATCGGCCAGGCCAAGACCGGCACCGGCAAGACGCTGGGCTTCGGCCTCCCGCTCCTGGAGCGCGTCGTCGTCCCCGCCGACGTCGAGGCCGGCCGCGCCAAGCCCGAGGACCTCGTCGACTCGCCGCAGGCGCTCGTTGTCGTCCCCACGCGCGAGCTGTGCACCCAGGTCACCAACGACCTGCTGACCGCCGGCAAGGTGCGCAACGTGCGCGTCACCGCGATCTACGGCGGCCGCGCCTACGAGCCCCAGGTCGAGGCCCTGAAGAAGGGCGTCGACGTCGTCATCGGCACCCCCGGGCGGCTCCTCGACCTCGCGGGCCAGAAGAAGCTGAACCTGAAGCACGTCAAGTGCCTGGTCCTCGACGAGGCCGACGAGATGCTCGACCTGGGCTTCCTGCCCGACGTCGAGAAGATCATCAACATGCTTCCGGCCCGCCGCCAGACGATGCTGTTCTCGGCGACCATGCCGGGCGCGGTCATCGGCCTGGCCCGCCGGTACATGTCCCAGCCGACCCACATCAGCGCCACGTCGCCGGACGACGAGGGCGCGACGGTCCGGAACACCGCGCAGCACATCTACCGCGCGCACAACATGGACAAGCCCGAGATCGTCTCGCGCATACTGCAGGCCGACGGCCGGGGACTGGTCATGGTCTTCTGCCGTACGAAGCGCACCGCGGCCGATCTCGCCGACCAGCTCAAGCAGCGGGGCTTCGCCTCCGGCGCGGTCCACGGTGACCTCGGCCAGGGCGCCCGCGAGCAGGCCCTGCGTGCCTTCCGCAACGGCAAGGTGGACGTCCTCGTCTGCACCGACGTCGCCGCCCGCGGCATCGACGTCGAGGGTGTCACCCACGTCATCAACTACCAGTCCCCCGAGGACGAGAAGACGTACCTGCACCGCATCGGCCGTACGGGCCGCGCGGGTGCCAAGGGCATCGCGATCACCCTCGTCGACTGGGACGACATCCCGCGCTGGCAGCTGATCAACAAGGCGCTGGACCTCGGGTTCAACGACCCGCCGGAGACCTACTCCACCTCCCCGCACCTCTTCGAGGAGCTGAGCATCCCGGCCGGCACCAAGGGTGTCCTGCCGCGCTCCGAGCGCACCCGTGCCGGGCTGGAAGCCGAGGAGCTGGAGGACCTGGGCGAGCCGGGCGGGCGCGGTCCTCGCGGCCGTGGCGGCCGTTCCTCCGCCCCGTCGTCGTCCGCCGAGCGCGAGCGTGAGCGCCCGGCGCGTACGCCGCGTCGTCGCCGCCGTACGCGCAGTGGAGCCACCGTGGACGGGGTGTCCCCGGAGGCCGCGGCCGTCACGCAGCCCTCGGCGTCCGCGCGGACGCCGGACGCCGGTTCCGTGGAGTCCGAGGGCGAGAGCCGTACGCCTCGCCGTCGCCGCCGCACCCGGGCCGGGGCGAACCCCGGTGCCGAGGCCGTGGCCGGGACGGCCGAGAGCACGTCGGCCGAGGCCGTGGTGGAGACCGTCGCCGGTGCTCCCGCCGAGCCGGTGGAGGAGGCGGCCCAGCCGCGTCGCCGCCGCACCCGTAAGTCGGCGGAGGCTGTCGAGGCCCCCGTCGTCGAGGCCGCGCCCGCTGCCGAGGCCGCGCTCGACACCGCCGAGGGGACGGCTACCGAGGAGGCTCCCGCCAAGCCGCGCCGCCGGACCCGCAAGGTCGCCGCACCCGCCGAGGCAGTGGTCGCCGAGACCACCACCGAGGAGACACCGGCCGCACCCCGCCGCCGCACCCGCAAGGCCGCCACCGCCGCCATCGAGACCACCGACAGCGCCGCCGAAGCAGCCGTCGACACCGTCGAGGAGCCCAAGCCGCGCCGCCGCACCCGCAAGACCGTGGCGGAAGCCGCCGAGGCGGCGGTTCCGGCCCAGCCGACGGAGGAGCAGGCCACGAAGCCGCGTCGTACGCGCAAGGCCGCGGTGGCCGCGCCTGCGGCCGGCGGCGAGGAGGCGGTGGCCGAGGCCCCGGCCCCGCGTCGTCGCGCGCGTAAGGCCGCCGCCGCCGTGGAGGCCGCGGAGGGCTGAGCCGTCCAGCCGAGTGCAGGCCCGGTCCCCTTTCGGGGGCCGGGCCTTCGGCGTTCCGGGCGCGGTTCGTCCCGGTTGTTCGCGCCGTTCCTCGCGCCCTCAAGGGGTGCCCAGGAGGAGTGGAGGAAAGGCGGTTACGCTCCCCCCATGAGCCGTCCGCCTACCTTCACCCCGCCCGCCGGTGCCAGGGCGTACCTTCTGCGTACCGCGCGTGGGGAGTTCGCCGTGATCGAGGCGGGGGCGCCGGTGAAGGGCACCGTGTTGCTCGTGCCGGGGTTCACCGGGAGCAAGGAGGACTTCATCGCGCTGCACGAGCCGTTGGCGGCCGCCGGGTACCGGTCGGTGGCGGTGGACGGGCGCGGGCAGTACGAGAGCCCGGGTGCCGAGGACGACGAAGCCCCGTACGCGCAGGAGGAGTTGGCGAAGGATCTGCTCGCCCAGGCGGAGGCCGTGAGTGAGGGCACCCCGCTGCACCTCGTCGGCCACTCCCTCGGCGGCCAGATCTCCCGCGCCGCCCTGCTGCTGGACGCCTCCCCCTTCGCCTCGCTCACCCTGATGGCCTCGGGCCCCGCCCAGATCTCGGTGGGCCAGCAGGAGCGCGTGAAGCTGTTGCGGGACGCCCTCGCGGTGATGGACATGGAGCAGGTCTGGGACGCCATCCAGGCGATGGACGCGCCGGAGCCGGAGGAGGCCGAGACGGGCGCCCTCGACGAAGGCCTGGACGACCGCGCCGACCTGCGGCGCCGCTGGCTCGCCACCAGCCCCGCCCAGCTCATCGCCACGGGCCGCCAGCTCTGCGCGGAGCCCGACCGCGTCGCCGAACTCGCCGCCCTGGACCTGCCCAAGCACGTCCTGTCCGGCGAACGGGACGACACCTGGCCGATCCCGGTCCTCGACGACATGGCCGTACGGCTGAACGCCCACCGCACCGTCGTGCACGACGCCGAGCACTCCCCGAACACCGATCAGCCGCAGGCGACGGCCGCCGCCCTGATCGGCTTCTGGGACCGGATCGCCCGCTGAGTACCGCCACCGGCACGCCCCGGGACACCGGATGGGACGCCCGCTAGTACTGCGCCCGCAGATGCTCCCAGAAGCCGTCCCGCAGCGCCCGCCTCAGGTCGGCCTGCCCCCGCAACGAGTACTGGAGCAGCCCCTCCGCCTCGACGAGCAGGTCCTGGTCGACGGAGCCGGGGAGGTACGGGTGGCTGTGGAGAAGCTCCTGGAGGGTCTCCCGGCCCCGGGAGGCGAGCCACTTCGCGGCGATCTGGGCGCCGACGAAGCGGACGTCCTCGCGGCTGGGGCGGGCACCGGTGGGCGCGTCATAGGTGGCGGCGGCCCGCCGTGACACGTACGGCTTGAAGAAGTCGAGGTCGAAGGTCCGCTGGCTGTCGACCTCCCAGAGCAGCGGCTCGGCCTGGTTGCGGCCCTCGGGCGCCTCGATGCCCCACAGGTGGACCCGCGCCCCGTACCCCTGGGCGGCCTCAACCGCCGAGACCAGGTCCTCGTCACCGCCGATGAGGGCCGCGTCGCTGATCGCGCGGTGCCGGGCCAGTGACTCCAGGTCGCTGCGGATGAGGGAGTCGACGCCCTTCTGTTGGTTGTTGGCGTTGAGGTTGCCCAGGCGCACCTTCACGTCCGGCAGCTCGGCGATCGACTGCTGTTCGGCCGTATGGATGCGGCGGCGCGCGCCGTCGTACCAGTAGACCCGCAGCAGCCGGCTGTCCGCGAAGATCGTGCGCGCCTTGTCGATCAGCGCGTCGATGAGCCCCTCCGCGTCGAGATCGAAGGACCGCCGGTCCTCCGTCCCCGCGGCGAGCCGTCCCACTGCCGCGTACAGGTACCCGGCATCGACGAAGATCGCGTGTGTCGAGGGTGTCTTCGCCACCTCGGCAAGCATGCGGTGCAGCAGCTCGTTCGTTCGGTCGATGCGGGCGCCGAGCGCCGTGAGGTCGTCGTTCATCACGTCCATTGTCCCGGCGGTCACGCTGCGAACACAACCGGTCCCAATCAGTCTTCCTGCTTGCCGGTAGACAGACACGCACACCGCTTACCGGCTAGTAATTAGGTTCTCGAAAATTTTCCTTAGCGTAAGGAATGTTTGTAACACGCATACCGTTGACTACTCATGGAACACGGGCACCGATGACCCGCGAACCACCACCAGTAGTTCTCCTCAGGAGGATGACCAGACGAAGGGAGAAGCCCTTGCGCTTCGAAATCCTGCGACTCGACGATGTCAGCGGCACGCCCGTGGACAGCACTGTCGTGGAAGCCGCCTCCGTCAACCGGATCGTGCAGCAGGCCGCCGCCATCGGGCAGCGCCTCTGGATCCGCCCGGCCGACGTGACCGCCTCGTAGTACGCGGATCCGTTCACACTTCCGAGCCCCGTACGGCATCGATGCCGTACGGGGCTCGGCTACGTCCCGGGCCGGGTGTGGTGGCCTACGAGGCCTGCACGACCTGGGTGACCCCGTTGATGATCTGCTGCACGGCGATCGCCGAGAGCATCATGCCCGCGAGCCGGGTCACCAGCACCACGCCGCCGTCCTTGATGACCCGGATGATCAGCAGCGAGTACCGCATCGTCAGCCACAGCACGACGTGGATCGCCAGGATCGCCAGCCACACCGACACCTGACCGGCCACCCCGTCCGCCTTCTGCACCGCCAGGATCACCGACACGATCGCACCGGGCCCGGCCAGCAACGGCATCCCCAGCGGGACGAGGGCGACGTTCACGTCCTTCGTCTGAGCCGGCTCGTCGCTCTTGCCGGTCAGCAGATCGAGCGCGATCAGCAGGAGCAGCAGCCCACCCGCGATCATCAGCGCCGGCACGGAGACATGCAGATAGTCCAGGATCTGGTGCCCGAGCAGCCCGAAGACCGTGATCACACCCCCCGCCACACAGACGGCCTGGAACGCCATGCGCTTCTGCGTCCGAGCGGGCCGCCCGGCGGTGAGCCCGAGGAAGATCGGGGTGATCCCGGGGGGATCCATGATCACGAAGAGGGTGAGGAAGAGGGAACCGAAAACGGCGAGATCGAACACAGGGGTGCCTTGGGGAAGTGAAGAACGGAGGAAGACGGGGAGCAGGGACGAAACGGGGGAGCAGGGACGAGGGAGAGAGGGCAGCCCAGTGTGATGGCCGGTGACCATCGTGGGCAATCGTTTCCGCAGAGGAAGACGGGCAGAGCCGGCAGCCGCCGGGTGCCGCACGACGAAGACGAAGACGAAGACGAAGAAACGAAGTCCGAGACGTCAGACGCGGACGAGGGCGAGGAGCAGGAAGAGGGAGGGCTAGCGGGCTCCGCCGGTCCCGGGGACGGGGAACGCTCCGGTGGCCCGTCGGGTGATCTCTCCGTACACCTCGGGGTCGGTCGTGTACTCGCCGAGCACGCAGGTCTTACGGCTGCCGTGGTAGTCCGAGGAGCCCGTGGTGAGCAGTCCCAGCTGCTTCGCCAGGCCCCGCAGCCGCGCCCGGGTCGCCGTGTCGTGCTCCATGTGGTCCACCTCGATGCCGTCGAGCCCTGCGGCGGCGAGCTCCGCGACGGCGGATTCCGGAACGGTCCGGCCGCGCTTGGCGGCGGCGGGGTGGGCGAAGACCGCGACACCGCCGGCGCCCTTGATCAGCCGGAGCGCCTCGAAGGGGTCCGTCTCGTGCTTCGCCACGTGGGCCCGGCCACCGTCCGCGAGCCACTGCTCGGTGAAGGCCTCGTCCACCGTCGGTACGACGCCGAGGTCGACCAGTGCGGTGGCCACGTGCGGGCGCCCCACGGAACCGCCGCCGGCGATCCGCGCGACCTGCTCCCAGGTCACCGGCACACCCAGTTCGTTCAGCTTGACGATCATGGCGCGGGCGCGCGGCACGCGGTCGTCCCGGACCAGCTCACGCTCGGCGAGCAGTTCGGGCTCCTCGGGGTCGAACAGGTAGGCCAGCATGTGCATGCTGACGCCGTCCAGGCGGCACGACAGCTCGGCGCCGGTGACCAGCGTGAGCCCCTCCGGCAGCGCGGCGATCGCCTCGGCGTGCCCGCGCGTCGTGTCGTGGTCGGTCAGCGCGACGACGTCCAGCCCGGTCGCCCGCGCCTTCCGCACCAGTTCGGCCGGGGTGTCCGTACCGTCGGAGGCCGTGGAGTGACAGTGCAGATCGATACGCACGACTCGGACTCCAGGGCAGACGGAACGGAAGCGGACGGTCCAGGATAGCGCCCCGGCGGCCTGCGTCTGTCACACCCGAAACCGGTGAGCGCCCCCTACCGAAGCGACGCTTCACAGCCTGGGGCCTCCGGTCGCGTCGACGGCTCCCCGGCACGGCGAAAGGCCGAGCGCGCACGTCCGCACGCCTTGGCCCACAGACGTCCTACGGAGGTCCGCACGCCCTTCACCCACAGACGTCCTACGAGGTCCGCACGCCCTTCACCCACAGACGTCCTACGAGGTCCGCACGCTCTTCGCCCGCAGACGTCCTACGAGGTCCGCAGGCCCTTCGCCCGCAGGCGCCCTACGGTTCCAGGATCCGCGGTGAGAGCGCCCCGCACGGCAGCAGTTCCACCTCCGCGCCCGCGTCCCGCAGATCCGTCAGGACCAGTTCGTCGTACATCAGAAGTCCGGTCTGCTCGGGCCACACGACGGCCCAGAGCCACAGGCCGAGCGCCTCCCCCGCGAAGACGGCGCGATCGTCCGGCGTACCGGTGACATGCCACAGCGGCGTGGGACGGCCGGCGGCGAGCACCTTCGCCTGGGGTGGCTTCTCGACGCTCAGGTAGGGCCCCGGGTCGGGGCCGTCGATGCCGGCGTACCGCGCTCCGAGACCCACGCCGAGTTCCTCCGCGATGAGGACGAGTTCGCCGACGCCGCCGAGCGGCCCGGGACCCGAACAGGCCACGGCGGTGGCACGTCCGCCGCTGCGGTCGTCACCGGCGAACGCGGCGCCCGTGAACAGCCAGCCCACGGGCAGCGGCCACGGCATCCAGACGGGCACCTTGGCACGGTGCACCACGACGCTGAGGGCCTCGACGCTGGGCGGGATCACGGGCTGCAGCGGGTGCACCGTCCCGTGCGCGGCGCACTGCCAGGAGTCGGCAAAGAGGCCGGGAGCCCTGACCCGGCCACCACACTTCGGGCAACTGGGTTCGCCCCTCATAGGGCCCAACGGTCCTCCCCGTGCTTCCTCGCGTCAAGGACGATCACCCGACCGGCGTGTGCGCGTCACAGTCCGCGCACGCACACCGGTCTCCGGGCGGCGGCCGGTCCGTCGGGCCGGCCAACGGAATCAACTACCCACACGGTCAAGGGAAGCGGTGGTTTTCGGCCACCTCCCGGGCCGGCTCCGGTCACGTATGGCGTGCCGTCGGTCACACGGGGAAGTCGCGCGGGGCCGTCCGGTCAGTCCATGGGGACCGACCTGCGGGACGGGTCGCGCAGGTCCGTCCCCTGGGTGAGCCAGCGCTCCTGGAGGGCCTGGGCGCCGTGCACGCGCTTCCAGGCCGCCTCGTTGGCGGTCATCGGCAGCAGGGGCAGGAACCGTACGGGGTCGGCGGGCGCGTCGAGTTCGAGGTCCTCGACCAGGCCGCCCGGCTCGGCGACGAGGACGGAGGTGAAGGGGGCCCCCGGCCAGAGCGGGCCGCCCACGTCGAGAGAGGCGCCGGAGGCCACGACCACCCCTTCGACCTGCGGTGACGCCGCGAGCACGGCGAGCGGGCGGAGCACCTTGTCGGTGTCGGCGATGCCGTGCCGCACGGACAGGACGAGTTCCGCGCGGGGGCCCTCCACGGGGTCGGCGAGGACCGCGGTGGGGTCGGCCATCGGCTGGGCCGACATGCCGAGCGTGGCGTACCGGACGACGTCGCCGTCGACGAAACGGAGAACCTCGATACGGTCCGTGCCGAGAAAGGTGACCGCGGCGCGCGCGTCCGGTTCGCCCAGCGCAGTGCGCAGACGGGCCTCCACCAACGGAAGAACATCAGCCATGATCCGAGCATAGAACTCGTCAGGAACCGGCAAACGGGCGCCTTGACACCGCGGCCGACTGTTAGTCTGGGCCGCCGGTCGGGACAGCATGCGGGCAGCACGCAGCGGCCTCGCGCTCAAGGCTTCTCATGCCTTCGCGTCCCGGACCGAAAAGACTGACTCCCCTACGGGGAACCCCGAACGGGGTATGGAACGTCCCTCACGGGGGACCGGCCGGAGGAGGTGGGGCTGCGATGGACCGAAGTCGACCTGGCAGTACCACCCGCTCTTCCGCTCGCCGAGTTCCGTAGCTCCCGCCGTAGCCGTATTTCTCGCTCCGCTGGCTACAGCCCTCGTCCCGCGTCGTGCCGCTCGCCGGTCGTCGCGCATCGGAAGAGCACTTCTTTCCCGTCTTGATCTACATCGCCGATCGGACGTCTCCGGCTCTCACCGGTCGGGCGTCGCCCGGTCCGAGTCAAGCGAAGCTGTCACCGCGACGGTGCGGTGCTCCCCGCTTTGTGGACGTGCCAAACATCCGAAGTCAAAACGTCCCCATTCCGGGTAGTTCCAACCGTCGCCGGCGGCCTTTCGTTGCGAAGGAGCCTGCTCATGTCGATGATCCACAACCTGCGTGCCGCGGTCCGCCCGTCCCGCCCCTCCCGGCTGTCGCTGCGCAAGGACGGTGGCGTGTACGACGCCACGCGTCCGGCGGAGGCGCCCACGGCCGTGGTCGACTGCGGCGTGTACCGCGACGGCGCGCGTGTCACGTTCGAGCGCGACCTGACGCCGCACGAGGCGATCCGTCAGGCGCGCCGCGACGGCGGATTCGTCTGGATCGGGCTCCACGAGCCCTCGGAGGCCGAATTCGCCGGTATCGCAGCCGAGTTCGGGCTGCACCCGCTGGCCGTGGAGGACGCGGTGCACGCGCACCAGCGGCCCAAGCTGGAGCGCTACGACGACACCCTCTTCACCGTCTTCAAGACGATCCACTACGTGGAGCACGACGAACTCACCGCCACCAGCGAGGTCGTGGAGTCCGGCGAGGTCATGTGCTTCACGGGGCGGGACTTCTTCATCACCGTGCGGCACGGCGGGCAGGGTTCGCTCAGGGCGCTGCGTCACCGGCTGCAGGACGACCCGGAGTTGCTCGGCAAGGGCCCCTCGGCCGTGCTGCACGCCATCGCCGACCACGTCGTCGACGGGTACGTGGCGGTCGCGGACGCCGTGCAGGACGACATCGACGAGGTGGAGACGGAGGTGTTCTCCCCCGGGCGCAAGGGCACGCCCCGGGGCACCGACGCCGGCCGGATCTACCAACTCAAGCGCGAGGTCATGGAGTTCAAGCGTGCGGTGCTGCCGCTGGTGCGGCCCATGCAGCTGCTGAGCGAGCGGCCGATGCGGCTGATCGACCCGGACATCCAGAAGTACTTCCGTGACGTGGCCGACCACCTCGCCCGCGTCCAGGAGCAGGTCGTCGGCTTCGACGAGCTGCTCAACTCGATCCTCCAGGCGAACCTGGCACAGGCCTCCGTCGCGCAGAACGAGGACATGCGCAAGATCACGTCGTGGGCGGCCATCATCGCCGTCCCGACGATGGTCTGCGGCGTCTACGGCATGAACTTCGACTACATGCCGGAGACGCACTGGAAGTTCGGCTACCCGGTGGTCCTCGGCGTCACGGTCGCGCTCTGCCTCGGTATCCACCGCACGTTGAAGCGCAACGGGTGGCTGTAGGCCGCCGGGCACCGGGGCGGGGCGGCGGGGTCGGGCATCTTCGGGGAGCGCGCGGTTAGGCTGCCCCCATGACCTCCGACTCCCCGGCCTCCGACTCCCTGGCCTCCGATGTGCCGACCGTCGATGCGCCGACGGACGATTCGTCGACGGGCGACGCGCTGCTGGACCGGGCCCTCGTCGAGGAGGCCACCAAGAAGTCCGGGCTCGTCTGGGTACGCGGTGGCGGGGCGCTCCAGGGCCGGGAGGCGCCGTCGCGCGCGCTGTGGCACGTCTGGCACGAGGGTGCGGCGTGCCTGGTCGGTGACGGGCCCGGTGAGCAGCCGTTGCCGGATCTGGTCGACGGGGGCCCGGCCGTGGTGACCGTCCGCAGCAAGGACAAGGGCGGGCGGCTGGTCGCCTGGGCCGCGCGGGTGGTCGAGTTGGCCCCCGGGTCCGCCGAGTGGGAGGCCGCCGTGGCCGAGCTCAAGGGCAAGCGCCTCAACGCCCCCGACGGCGAGGCGATGCCGGGCCGCTGGGCCCGTGAGTGCCGGGTGCTCCGCCTGGAGCCGACGGGTTCGACCCTGCCGGTGCCCGACGGAGACCTGGCGCGGGCTCCGGTGCCGACCCCCGCGACGACGCGCCGGCCCGTTCCGGCGGCGGTACCCCGCCTGCTCTTCGGCCGCCGCAAGCGGAAGTGACGTGACGCTGCGACGCGCCCTCGGCGGCGAGGCACCGACGGGCGGAGCTTCGGACCGACGCGCGGGGGACGAGCCGACCGACGGGGCTCGTCCGACTGACGGAGCCGGGCCGACCGACGGGACCGGGCCGACCGACAAAGCCCAACCGACCGACGGGACCGGGCCAACCGACGAGACCAGGCCAACCGACGGGGCCCAGCCGACCGACGGAGCCGGGCCGGCTCACCGGCCCCCCGACCGGTGGGCCGGGCTGTCCGGCGGGTCCGGGCGGGCCTACGACGTCGGCAGCTGCCGCCCGTAGTCCACCACCGACTTCTCGTCCGGCTCCTTCAGGGCGAAGTCCTTGCCCCAGTCGGTGAGGAGGATGGTGCCGGCGTCGCCGGCGCGGACGAGGCGCAGGGGGTAGGGGGTGCCCTTCAGGGAGACGTCGAGGGTGCCGCCGGAGCCCTTGTCGCCGGTGATGCGGATCGTGCGGGTGCCGGACTGTTCGTGGTGCCCGTCCTTGGACAGCGAGCCGTGCAGGGTGAGCAGGCTGTTGAGGAGGACGTCCTTGTCGGTGAAGCCGCTGAGCCGCTTGTAGGCGGGGTCCCCCGTCGGCACCTTCACGTACATGCCGTCCAGCTTGTCCGCCGCGCCCGTCTCCGAGCCGTCGTGGTCGCCGCCGTTCTTCCCGGCGTCCTGGTGCTCCCAGAAGTCCTTGTCGGCCTTGAGGAAGAGGTGTTCGCCGACCTTCAGCAGCCGGAAGGTGGACCCCTCGGACGTCACCGAACCCGTGCCGCCGTCCTCCTTCAGGCGCATGTCCAGCCGGTATGTCTTGCCGCTGGTCACCACCGCCCCGGACAGCCGGACCGTGTCCGCCGCGGTGGCCGCCGCCAGGGTCGTGCTCTGGATCTTCGCCGGCTCCAGCTTGCCGACCCCGTTGGTGCCCTCGTCGGGATCCTCGCCGCATCCGGTGAGCCCCAGCCCGCAGGCCACGAGGGTGCAGACGGCGCTCACCAGTGCGGCCCTTCGGGTACGGGGAATCACAGTCACGCGCGATGCACCTCTTCGTGGGGAGTCCAGGCGTACCGCAGAGTACCGGGGCTCCCGGTACACCCGGGACCCAGTCCGTCCGCACCGCTCACCAGGGCATATCCGATCGGGACGGGCTAGCCTGAAGCCCTCCTCGGCGGACATTCCCCTCTCGACGCGAAGGAAAGGGGCGGCTCATGGCGGCGGTGGCGCCCCGGATCTTCGTCTCCCACCTCTCCGGCGTCGCCGTCTTCGATCCGAGCGGCGATCAGGTGGGCCGCGTCCGCGACCTCGTCGCCATCCTGCGGGTGGGCCGGAAGCCGCCGCGGCTGCTCGGTCTGGTCGTCGAACTGTCCACCCGCCGCCGGATCTTCCTGCCCATGACCCGGGTCACCGGCATCGAGTCCGGCCAGGTCATCACCACCGGTGTGCTGAACGTGCGCCGGTTCGAGCAGCGCCCCACCGAGCGTCTCGTCGTCGGGGAACTGCTGGACCGCCGGGTACAACTCGTCGACACGGGCGAGGAGGTGACGGTCCTCGACGTCTCCGTCCAGCAGCTGCCGGCCCGCCGGGACTGGGAGATCGACCGGGTCTTCGTCCGCAAGGGCAAGGGCGGCGCGTTCCGGCGCCACAAGGGGGAGACGCTGACGGTGGAGTGGTCGGCGGTCACCGGGTTCTCGCTGGAGGAGCACGGGCAGGGCGCCGAGAGCCTCCTCGCGACCTTCGAGCAGCTCCGCCCGGCCGACCTCGCGAACGTGCTGCACCACCTCTCCCCCAAGCGCCGGGCCGAGGTCGCCGCCGCCCTCGACGACGACAGGCTCGCCGACGTCCTGGAGGAGCTGCCCGAGGACGACCAGATCGAGATCCTCGGCAAGCTCAAGGAGGAGCGGGCCGCCGACGTCCTGGAGGCCATGGACCCGGACGACGCCGCCGACCTCCTCGCCGAACTCCCGGAGGAGGAGCAGGAGCGGCTGCTGACGCTGATGCAGCCGGACGACGCGGCGGACGTACGGCGGCTCATGGCGTACGAGGAGAAGACGGCCGGCGGTCTGATGACCACCGAGCCGATCGTGCTGCGCCCGGACGCGACCGTCGCCGACGCGCTCGCCCGGGTCCGCAACGCCGACCTGTCCCCCGCGCTGGCCGCCCAGGTCTACGTGTGCCGGCCGCCCGACGAGACCCCGACCGGCAAGTACCTGGGCACGGTCCACTTCCAGCGCCTGCTGCGGGACCCGCCGTACACCCTCGTCGGTTCGATCCTCGACGACGATCTCCAGCCGCTGGACCCGGAGGCCGCGCTGCGCGCCGTCGCCGGGTTCTTCGCGACGTACGACATGGTCGCGGCGCCCGTGGTGGACGAGAGCGGCTCGCTGCTGGGCGCGGTGACCGTGGACGACGTGCTGGACCACATGCTGCCCGAGGACTGGCGGGAGACGGAGTTCCATCTGCACGAGGACGACTCCGTCACCGTCGAGGAGGGAGCGTCCGATGGCTCCTGACCGGGAGGGGCGCGAAGGGCGTCCGGGGGCCCGTGAGAGCCGGCACACGGGGCGTGAGCGGGCGCACTCCGGCGGGGGCGCCCGGGAGCGCACGGCCTCCTCCGGAGGGCCTCAGCGGGAGCGCGCGCTCTCCGGGGCCACCGCCCGCCCCCGTACCCGTCTCGACCAGCCGCTGCCGCGCCGGGCCAGGTTCCTGCCCGAGTGGGACCCGGAGGCGTTCGGACGGCTGTCGGAGCGGATCGCGCGGTTCCTGGGCACGGGCACGTTCCTGGTCTGGATGACGGTCGTCATCATCCTGTGGGTCGTGTGGAACGTCTCCGCCCCCCGCGACCTGCGCTTCGACAACTACCCCTTCATCTTCCTGACCCTGATGCTGTCCCTGCAGGCCTCCTACGCCGCCCCGCTGATCCTGCTCGCACAGAACCGCCAGGACGACCGCGACCGGGTCAACCTGGAACAGGACCGCAAGCAGAACGAGCGCTCGATCGCCGACACCGAGTACCTGACCAGGGAGATCGCCGCGCTGCGCATCGGCCTCGGCGAGGTCGCCACCCGTGACTGGCTGCGTTCCGAGCTGCACGACCTGGTCAGGGAGCTGCAGGAGCACGACGGGGAGGGTCCGCGCGGAACCCGGAAGGTATTCCCGCCGGAACATCCGCGCGGACGTGACAAGGGCGACCGCTGACGGGGCTCCCGGGGGCCACGCGGGTCGCCGTACCATCGTCACTATGGCTACGGAAGACGCGGTGCGCGAGGCACTGTCGACGGTGAACGACCCCGAGATCAACCGTCCCATCACCGAACTGGGGATGGTCAAGTCGGTGGAGATCGGCGCGGACGGAGCGGTCGCGGTCGCCGTGTACCTGACGGTCTCCGGCTGCCCCATGCGCGACACGATCACCCAGCGGGTGACGGACGCGGTCGCGGCGGTCGAGGGCGTGACCGGCGTCACCGTCGAACTGGACGTCATGAGCGACGAGCAGCGCAAGGAGCTGGCGGGTGCCCTGCGCGGCGGCCAGGCGGAGCGCGAGGTCCCGTTCGCCAAGCCGGGCTCCCTCACGCGCGTGTACGCCGTCGCCTCCGGCAAGGGCGGTGTCGGCAAGTCCTCGGTGACGGTGAACCTGGCGGCGGCGATGGCCGCCGACGGCCTCAAGGTGGGTGTCGTCGACGCCGACATCTACGGCCACTCCGTGCCCCGCATGCTGGGCGCCGACGGCCTTCCCACCCAGGTCGAGAACATGATCATGCCGCCGTCCGCGAACGGTGTGAAGGTCATCTCGATCGGTATGTTCACCCCGGGCAACACCCCGGTGGTCTGGCGCGGCCCGATGCTGCACCGGGCGTTGCAGCAGTTCCTCTCGGACGTCTACTGGGGCGACCTGGACGTGCTGCTCCTGGACCTTCCGCCGGGCACCGGCGACATCGCCATCTCGGTGGCCCAGCTGGTCCCGAACGCCGAGATCCTCGTCGTCACCACACCCCAGCAGGCGGCGGCCGAGGTGGCCGAGCGCGCCGGGTCCATCGCCGTGCAGACCCACCAGAAGATCGTCGGTGTCGTCGAGAACATGGCGGGCCTGCCCTGCCCGCACTGCGACGAGATGGTCGACGTCTTCGGCACCGGCGGCGGCCAGTCCGTCGCCGACGGCCTCACCCGCACCACCGGCGCCACCGTCCCGGTCCTCGGCAGCATCCCCATCGACGTCCGCCTGCGCGAGGGCGGCGACGACGGCCGCCCGGTCGTCCTCTCCGACCCCGACTCCCCTGCCGGCGCGGCCCTGCGCGCCATCGCGGGCAAGCTGGGCGGCCGCCAGAGGGGCCTGTCGGGCATGAGCCTGGGAATCACCCCGAGGAACAAGTTCTAGGACGCCTGTCGAGGCGGGGGGCCGCCTCTCGGGCGCGCGGGGAACCGCGCGACAGCCCGCCACGCACCCGCGGCCCCCGAACCACCGAAACCCCTACGGCTAGGGAGGGCACCGCAGCACCACACGGCGGTGCCCTCCATCCCTACGCGTACGCCTCGATGTCCTTGATCACGGCGAAGCCCAGACCGTAGGCGCTCATCCCTCTCCCGTACGCCCCCACATGCACCCCTTCCGCGGTCGACCCGGCGAGCACCCAGCCGAACTCGGACTCGCGGTAGTGGAAGGTCGTGGGCACCCCGTCCACGGGCAGGGACAGCGTCGACCAGTCGGGCCCGGCCAGGTCGTCCGCCAGGACCCACGCCGTCTCGGTCTGCTGGTCCAGCCAGTCGTCCCGCAGGGTGTGGTCCAGCTGTCCCGGCCAGGTGAAGGACAGCAGTCCGACGCCCGCGAGCCAGGCCGCCGAGGAGACCGACGTGGCCTCCAGCACACCTGTGCCGTCCGCGCTGCGCCGTACGTCGTTCGCGGCGACGGTCACCACGACCGCGAACCGCTCCTTGACCTCGTCGTCCGCCGAGGCGGTGTACTCGTTGCGCACCGAGGGCTCGTCGCCGTGTCCGATCGAGCCGTGCTCGACGGCCCCCTCCGCCGACATGCCCACCTGCATCAGCCAGCGCGGCCCCGTGAAGGCCTCGTCGAGGCCGTACCAAGGGAAGGGCGCCAGCAGGTAACCATCGACCGTGCGGCGGGCGGAAGGGACCTGTTGTCCGCCCTCCGCGGCCGACGCCTGCGCGCCTACCCGACTCGTCGTCTCCATGCCGGACGCCTCCTAGCTCTCGACGGACCGGAGCGGCCCGCCCCCCACGGGCGTCGTCGCTCGCTCTCCTTACGGTCCGCACAACAACTGGGCAGCATAGCCACAGCTCTCCGAGCAGCAGGGAAAGCGCCCGGCGCGTAGGACGGCGTACGGGCGGCCGCGGGCCCTGGGCGGGTGCGCGGCGGTATGAGACGCGTCACGTGCGGGGGCGCGGCGGTACCGGGGCCCTGGGCACGGAAGGCCAGGCCGGAGGCGGTGCGGGCGCCGAGCGGACGTGCGGTGACCGGCGTACGGATGTCGCCCGTACGGCTCAGGTGGCGTCCAGGTCGTACGGCGGACGCTCGGCCGGCTCGGACTTTTTCGTCATGTCGATGGTTCCGCCGGACGAGCCGGACGCGGAGCCGTCGGAGCCGGAGCCGATGGCGGCGGTGGAAGAGGTGGACGAGGACGACGACTCCGACTCGTGGCCGTGGACCGCGTCGGTCAGCTCGGCCATCTCCTTCTTCAGGTCGAAGCCGTTGCGGATCTCCTTCAGCCCCAGCTCGTCGTTGTCCATCTGCTTGCGCAGGAACGTCTTGGGGTTGAGGTCCTCGAACTCGAAGTCCTTGAACTCCGGGCCGAGTTCGCTGCGGATGTCCGCCTTGGCGCTGTCCGAGAACTCGCGGATCTTACGGATCGTCCGCGTGACGTCCTGGATCACCTTCGGGAGCTTGTCCGGGCCGAAGACGAGCACGGCGAGGACGACGAGCGTCACCACCTCGAGCGCACCTATGTCATTGAACACCTGAAGCTCCTTGCGATGTCCTCGGTCCCGATCCGCGGGCCTCGGCAGGTCTTCCGCGGTCCGGGCCGGATCCACGGTACCCGGCCACCCCCGCGATCCGGTACCTTCGCACGGCTTCGGACCGCGCCCGCACGACGGTTTTCCCAGCTGTTTGCCTGGCGGGGACCGGGCGGGAGGCCGGGCGGGGCTCCCGCCTGTGACGTTGCTGTCAGTACGCCGCCGCCGTCCAGGGCGCCGGCCGACGGCCTGGACGGCGGCGGCGTACTGACCGTCGGCCGACGGTCAGTCGCCGGCGGACGAACCGAGAGTGAGCGTGACCGTCCGCTCGCTGCCGTCCCTCAGGAGGGTCAGCTCCAGCCGGTCGCCGGGCCGGTGGGCGCGGACCTTGACGATCAGTTCGTCGCCGGAGTGGACCCGCTGGCCGTCGACCTCGGTGATGACGTCACCCGGCCGGATGCCCGCCCGGTCGGCGGGGCCGCCCTCGGTGACCCCGGCCGCGCCCGAGTCGCCCTTGGCGCCGATCCGGGCGCCGTCGCCGGAGTAGTCCATGTCGAGGGTGACACCGATCACCGGGTGGCTCGCCTTACCGGTGTTGATCAGCTCCTCGGCGACGCGCTTGCCCTGGTTGATGGGGATCGCGAAGCCGAGCCCGATCGACCCGGCCTGGCCGCCGTCCGACTCGGAGCCGCCGCCCGCGGACCGGATGGCGCTGTTGATGCCGATCACCCGGCCCTTGCCGTCGAGGAGCGGTCCGCCGGAGTTGCCGGGGTTGATCGGCGCGTCCGTCTGCAGCGCGTCCACGTACGACACGTCGCTCACGTCGCCGCTCTCGCCGCCGGCCGTGATGGGCCGCTCCTTGGCGCTGATGATGCCGGAGGTGACGGTGTTGGCCAGGTCGAAGGGGGCGCCGATGGCGACGACCGGGTCGCCGACCCGCACCTCCTCGGAGTTGCCCAGGGGCAGCGGTTCGAGGCCTCTGACGCCGGACACCTTGACGACGGCCAGGTCATAGCCGGTGTCCCGGCCGACGACGGTGGCCTTGGCGGTCTCGCCGCCGCTGAAGGTCACCGATATCTCGCCGTCCGTACCGGCGGGGTCGACGACGTGGTTGTTCGTGAGGATGTGACCCCGCTCGTCGAGCACGAAGCCGGTGCCCGTGCCCTGTGCGCTCGCCCCGCTCACATGCAGGGTCACGACACCGGGCAGCGCGCCGGCGGCGATACCCGCGACGCTGTCGGGCGCCCGCCCGGTCACCCCGTCACCGGTCTGCGGCAGCTCGACCGCCCCGACCCCGCCGTTGCGCTCCAGATACGCGCCCACGGCTCCGCCGACGCCACCGGCCACGACGGCGATCAGCACGGCCCCCACCAGCAGACCCCGTCCCCTCCGCCGGCGCCGCCGCGCCCCGTCGTCCACCGCGGCCCCGTTCTGCTGCAGCGACCCCGACCCGGCCCACGGGTCGTAGTTCCGCCAGGGCCCCTGCGGGGCGGCGGGGTGCGGCTGCGCGGGATCGGCGTAGGCGGCCGGCGCCGGTGGAGATCCGTCCGCGTAGGCGGCCGGGGCGGGCGCGGACCCGCCCGCGTAGGGCGGCGGCACGGCCTGCGCGGAGTCACCGAAAGGCGGTGGCCCCGGCTGGGAGGGATACGCGTAGGAGGCGCCCGGGGGATGCGCGGCCGCGCCGGGCCCGGGCGCGGCCGCGTACAGGGTGGCCGTCGCGGGCTGGTGGGCGGTCGCCGGTACGGGGGTCTCGTGGGCCGGGGGCACCGGGGCGGGCGGCGGTGTCGTCGAGGCCGCTTCGGTGAGCGTCGCGGCGGTCGGCATCGTGCGTGTCGGCACTTCGGCCGGGGCCACCTCGTCGTGCGGCTGCGCCCCCGCTGCCGTGGGCACGGCTGGTGCCGGGTGCCCCGTCTCGGCTGTCGTCGCGTGTGTGGAAGTCGTCGCCGGGTGCTGGACCGGCGGAGCGGGCGCCCAGGGGCCGGGCTCGCCGTAGGGAGGGGTGCTGTAGGGATCAGGGGCGTGCAGCGGCTCGGGGCCCTCAGAGGGCGCGCCAGAGGCGCTCAGGGCCCCTGTTCCGCCCGAGGGCCGGGCCGAGGCGACGGTGGTGCCGGGTGGAACGCTCGCGGAGACGGTGGATCCGGCCTCGGCGGATCCCCACTCGGCGGATCCGGGCTCGGCTGATCCGGGCGCGGCTGATCCGGACTCCGCGGACGAACCGCCCGGCTCGCTCGCCGCACCGCTCCCACCCGCGCCCGCCGGTCGCTCCAGTTCGAAGTCGCCGTCCGTGTCGCGCCCGGGGTCGGGGGTCGTCGAGGTGCGGGACCGGAGCGTGGCTTCGGCAGCCGGGCGGGCCAGTTCGAAGTCGGACTCGGTGTCGGAGTCCGCATGGTTCGCATGGTCCGCATGGTTCGCGTGGGAAGAGGCGTCGGAGCCGCCCCGGGCCTCGCCCCCGACGGGATCGGTCACCGTCACCGGCCGCTCCAACTCGAAGTCACCCTCGGTGTTTTCCCCACGGACCGCGTCGACAGTCCCCGTCGTCGCCCCGGTGCTCCCCGGGACTCCGCCGGCCTCCGTAGGCCGGTCGGACCCCGCGGAGTCAGCATGCCCCACGGCTCCCCCGAGCCCCGCCGCCCCGGCGGTCCCCGTGGAGACGGGGGTTGCCGTCGGTCCGGCAGAACCCCGGGCGTCTCCGTGGTCCCCCGCTGTGTCGGCCCCCGGGCCGTGCGCTCGGGGGCGGCTCCACCATTTCGCCTTCGTGGGCTTCCCCTCGTTCATGCTCTCCCCACACCTAGGGCCCGTCCCGAGGACCGGCCCGCCGCCCACCGTTCGCCGAGTGCCTCGGGCCGGGAGCGGCCCGGGCGGACACGGCCCACCCCGGATTCAACCAGGTTCGCGGGCCGGCGCGCAGAACTCGGGTGTCAGCGGAGGACGGGGGAGGTGGGTGTGGGAGACGAGGTGGTGTCGGGGGCCGTCAGCAGGCCCGGTCCCGTGAGCTCCGGCGCGGAGGACCAGTCGGTCAGCTGCAGCGGTGGTACGGCGGTGAGCGGACCTATGAGCGGGGACAGGACAGCCGCGCCGACCGGCACCGGCGCGGTCAGCGGGTGTATCGCCTGACGGTCCTGGCCGGCCGGAGCGGGGACTCCGGGCAGCAGGGGCGCGGCGATCTCCGTCGGGGCGACGGGCATCTCGCCCAGGGACTGGTGCCCTTGCCCGAGCAGCGGCCCCATGGTGGATCCCCGGCGGCGCTGTGACTCGGGGGTCGGAACCGTGCCCGCGGCCTGCGTCCGCAGCGGGGTGACATTGCTGCCGGAGCCGGGACCGCCCCGGGCGTCCGCCGTCTCGACGGGCGCCCCGCCGGTCACACCGCCGAGGGCGATCGCGGCCAGCGACACCGCGCCCGCCGCCACGAAGGCGAACCGCATGCCGCGCGAGGCCGAACGCTCGGACTCCGGCCGGCTCACGGCGTGGATGCGGAAGCCCCGTTCACCCGTGCCCCGGGTGCCGTCGGTGGCTCTCTCCTCCCGGTCCGCACGGTCGTCCGCGTCCCCGTCGCCGGGGAGGTCGCGTCCGCCGCCCAGGAATCCTCGGTCGCCCGGCGTCCCGCGGTCGCCGAGGAAACCCCGCCCGCCCAGGAAGCCCCGGTCACCGAGGAAGCCACGGCCGCCGGTCGGACCCCGGCCGCCCAGTACCCCACGGCCCTCCGACGGTGTCAGAGAGCCGCCGTGTGGTCCCGACGGGACGTATCCGAAGGAGCCGCCGCCGGCTCCGTACACACCGAAGCCCGCGAAGTCACGGGAATCGGCGGGATCGGGCAGGCTCGGCCCGCCGGCCGCGCCCCCGATTCTTCCCGCGAGGCCACCGGACAGCGGTGAACCGCTGTCGCCGCCCGCCGGAAGCATCTGGAGCCGGGCCAGAAAGCTCTCGGAGGGGGGCGGCGGGGCGGCCTCCGCGAAGACGTTCTTCAGACGGCGCTGCTCGTCCGCCTCCGTCTTGCACTTCCCGCAGGTGGCGAGATGTGCCAGGACGCGGTCACGCGCCTCATGACCGAGTTCTCCGTCGACCAGGGCGGAGAGGCGGTCTCCCAGGTGCTGCTCGGCAGGCGTAGGACGGGATCCACTCACGCGGTCGCGCCCCCTCCTCCCAGCACGGGCACCCGCGGCACCGTGAACCCGCGGCGCTGCTCGGCCCGGGCCTCCGGGGAGCGGTGCGCCAGGGCCTTGCGGAGCTGGGAGCGGCCGCGGTGGATACGCGAGCGGACCGTGCCGAGCTTGACGCCCAGGGTCGCGGCGATCTCCTCGTACGACAGTCCCTCGATGTCGCACAGGACGACGGCGGCGCGGAACTCGGGCGCCAGGGTGTCGAGGGCCTGCTGGACGTCCGCGTCGAAGTGCGCGTCGTTGAAGATCTGCTGCGGGGTGGGCTCGCGGCTGGGCAGGCGCTCGGCCGCGTCGTCCCCGAGGGCGTCGAAGCGGATGCGCTGCTTGCGCCGGACCATGTCCAGGAAGAGGTTGGTGGTGATGCGGTGCAGCCAGCCCTCGAAGGTGCCGGGGGTGTACGTCGACAGGGAGCGGAAGACGCGTACGAAGACTTCCTGGGTGAGGTCCTCGGCGTCGTGCTGGTTGCCGGTCAGACGGTAGGCGAGCCGGTAGACGCGGCCGCTGTGGGTGCTGACGATCTCCTCCCAGGTGGGCGGAGTCCACGCCTGCGCGTGCGCGTCCGTGGTGAAGGTCGCGGTCTGTGCGACGGCGGCGTGGCTGTGGTCAGCGGTGTCGTTCACGGATTTCGGCTTGCCCGCCGATCCGAGAAAGCGCCGTAGCACTCCTCCCCGATCCACAGGCGCGGCCGCACCTCCCCTGTCGGCTCTGGTGGTGTCCAGTGGAGCCCCTACCATAGCCACCTCGCCCGTTAGCTCCGGATAAGCGGTTTTATAAGAAATTGATGTGCGCCGATGTGGCTCATTTCGCTGACACGGCCCAGGTGGCTCCGTCAGCACCAGCCCCGAAGCCCGCGCCCGCTCGTCGGACCGATCCACCCCGTGCCCCCCGTCGCGGCCCCCGTCACTCACTCATCCCTTTAAACGACCGGTCCCATCAGGAGGTTCCCGACGGCAACGGATACAGTCACGCCCAGGCAACCACGGGGACATAAGGAGAGGGTCATTACCGGCAACCGGCTGACGAGCTGGGCGTTCGCCGACGCCTTTGTCGCCGAGGACGAGGCGCTGCGCTGGGCCCGCGACCGGGCCCGGGAGGCAGGGCTGCGCTCGGTGTCGCCCGGCACGGGCGCCGCGCTGCGGGTGCTCGCCGCCACCGTGGACGCGAAGGCGGTGGCGGAGATCGGGACCGGGACCGGTGTCTCCGGGATCCATCTGCTGCACGGTATGCGGCCGGACGGGGTGCTGACCACCGTGGATCCGGAGCCGGACCACCAGCAGTTCGCCCGGCAGGCGTTCCGCGCGGCCGGCTTCGCCAGCAACCGCGCGCGCTTCATCCCGGGCCACGCGCTGGACGTGCTGCCGCGGCTCGCGGACGCGGGCTACGACCTGGTCTTCTGCGACGGCGACCGGCTGGAGTGCCTCGACTACCTCGCTGAATCGTTGCGGCTGCTCAGACCCGGTGGGCTCGTCGCCTTCGAGGGTGTCTTCGCCAGCGGACGCACCGTGGACTCCAACCCGCAGCCGACCGAGGTCATACGTCTGCGGGAGCTGCTGCGCACGGTCCGGGAGAGCTCCGAACTCGTGCCGTCCCTGCTCCCGGTGGGCGACGGTCTGCTCTGCGCGGTCAAGCGCTGAGGGACACCCCACGGGGCCCGTCCGGCCCCCGCGGGCCTTCCGGCACAACAGCGCCCCGGCACCGCCGAGTGGGGCGGTGCCGGGGCGACTGAAAGGGTATGGTCGCTACGCGCGTCAGCCGACGACCTTCTTGAGGGCGTCGCCGAGGGCGTCTGCCTCGTCCGGGGTCAGCTCGACGACGAGCCGTCCGCCGCCTTCGAGCGGAACTCGCATGACGATGCCCCGCCCCTCCTTGGTCACCTCGAGCGGGCCATCGCCCGTCCGCGGCTTCATGGCCGCCATGCTCGTACCCCTTCCTGAAACCAGCTCATCGCCTAAGCCGACGGCCCGGGAGGGCAGGCGCGGGCCCACCAGGGGACACGCGACACCGGCATCGAACACATTGCTTCCAGGCCATTATCCCGCATCTCATGACCCGATGACCAACATCGGTAGGCATCGCTTGGGCAACGCGCGCGAGCAAAACCACCCAATTCGGCGGTGTGACTGCGATACTGCGCCACCGCACGGTCCCGGGCGGGTGCTCGGCCATTGGTGATTCTTTGACGCAGGTCACACGTCCGGCCCCGGCCGTCCCCCGTGATCTCCGCCATGCTGTGCTGTGACGAGGGCGTACTGACCAGTACGTCGCCTGCGCGACACCGGAGGGGAACCCCCATGGCCGACACCGTGCTCTACGAGGTGCACGACGGACTCGCGACGATCACGCTCAACCGCCCCGAGGCGATGAACGCGCTGGACATCGCGACGAAGGTGGCCCTGCGGCAGGCCGTGGAGGCGGCCGCCGGGGACGGCGCGGTGCGCGCGGTGCTGCTGACCGCCGCCGGGGAGCGGGCCTTCTGTGTGGGGCAGGACCTCAAGGAACACATCGGGCTGCTGGCCGAGGGCTCGGGGCAGGTCATGAGCACGGTCAGGGAGCACTACAACCCCGTGGTGAAGGCCCTCACCGAGATGCCGAAGCCCGTGGTGGCCGGGGTGAACGGGGTGGCCGCCGGCGCCGGCCTGGGCTTCGCGCTCGCGGCGGACTACCGCGTGGTCGCCGACTCCGCCTCCTTCAACACCTCCTTCGCCGGGGTCGCGCTCACCGCCGACTCCGGAGTGTCGTGGACCCTGCCCCGGGTGATCGGCCCCGGCCGGGCCGCCGATCTGCTGCTCTTCCCGCGCAGCATCAAGGCCCAGGAGGCGTACGAGCTGGGGATCGCGAACCGGATCGTGCCGGCGGCCTCGCTGCACACGGCCGCGGAGCAGGTGGCGCGGATGCTGGCCGAGGGGCCGACGGTGGCCTACGCGGCGATCAAGGAGGCGATGGCCTACGGGTTCTCCCACTCGCTCGCCGAGACCCTGGAGAAGGAGGACGAACTGCAGACGCGGGCAGGAGCCTCGGAGGACCACGGGATCGCGGTGCGGGCGTTCGTGAACAAGCAGACGCCGGAGTATCTGGGGCGCTGACCGCTCGGCGAGCGGGAACCGCGGGTCCGAACGGACGGTCGCGCGGTTCCCCGGGCCCCTCAGGGGGCGCTTCTGGCGACGCACGTCTCCAGGTGGTCGTCGACCAGGCCGCAGGCCTGCATCAGCGCGTACGCCGTCGTCGGGCCGACGAAGCGGATGCCGCGCTTCTTGAGGGACTTCGACAGGGCGGTGGACTCGGGGGTGACCGCCGGGACGTCCGCGAGGGTCCTGGGGACCGGGCGGGTCGCGGGGTCCGGCGCGTGCGACCAGATCAGCTCGTCCAGCTCGCCCGGGGCCCAGCCGGACAGCTCGCGCGCGTTGGCGATCGTGGCCTCGATCTTGGCGCGGTTGCGGATGATGCCGGGGTCGGCGAGGAGTCGCTCCTGGTCGGCCTCCGTGAACGCGGCGACCGAGGCGATCTTGAAGTCGGCGAAGGCGGAGCGGAAGCCCTCGCGGCGGCGCAGGATGGTGATCCAGGAGAGACCGGACTGGAACGCCTCCAGGCAGAGCCGCTCGTACAGCGCGTCGTCGCCGTGGACCGGGCGGCCCCACTCCTCGTCGTGGTACGCGACGTAGTCCTCGGTGGACAGGGCCCAGGGGCAGCGCGGTGCGCCGTCGGGGCCGGCCAGGGCGGTGCCGTCGGTCACCGGTGCTCACCCTCCTCCGGCTTGTGCAGCGAGGTCACGGACGGCGCGTGGGCGCCCGCGAGGGCGGACTCCAGGTCGGCGATCCGGGCGTCCCGCTCGGCGATCTCGGCGCTGAGCCGGCCGAGGGCGTCGTCCACGTCCGCCATGCGGTAGCCGCGCACGGCGACCGGGAAACGGAGCGCCTCGACGTCCGCGCGGTTGACCGGGCGGTCCGCCGGAAGCGGGTCCTGGAGCCGCTCGCCCTCGGCCTCCGGCAGCACCGCGTTGTCGCCGCCGCCCACGACGGCGAGCGTCACCGCGGCGACCACGACGGCGAGCGCGACGACCAGGAACAAGAACATGAACATCGCTGGGTCCCCTCGAGTGTGTTCGGCTCCGATCGTGCCATGCGAGTCTGACAGTTAAGGTCGCAGGCGGTTGGGCAAGGCCGTCCATCGGCGGGACGTACTGGGAGAGGTCACAGCGGATGCTCAGGCTGGGCAAGCGGGAATTCGGCCCGCACGAGCCGGTGATCATGGCGATCGTGAACCGGACCCCCGACTCGTTCTACGACCAGGGGGCCACCTTCCAGGACGAGCCCGCGCTCGCGCGCGTGGAGCAGGCGGTCGCCGAGGGCGCGGCGATCATCGACATCGGCGGGGTGAAGGCGGGGCCCGGGGAGGACGTCAGCGCGGCGGAGGAGGCGCGGCGGACCGTGGGGTTCGTCGCGGAGGTGCGGCGGCGGTTCCCCGAGGTCGTCATCAGCGTCGACACCTGGCGGCACGACGTCGGCGAGGCCGTGTGCGAGGCGGGGGCGGATGTCCTCAACGACGCGTGGGGCGGGGTCGATCCCCGGCTCGCGGAGGTCGCGGGGCGGTACCGGGTGGGGCTGGTGTGTACGCACGCGGGTGGGGCGGAGCCTCGTACGCGGCCGCATCGGGTCGAGTACGACGACGTGATGGCCGACATTCTCCGGGTCACCGTGGGGCTGGCGGAGCGGGCGGTGGCGCTGGGGGTGCCCCGGGAGTCCGTGATGATCGATCCGGGGCACGACTTCGGGAAGAACACGCGGCACAGTCTGGAGGCGACCCGGCGGCTCGGGGAGATGGTCGCCACGGGGTGGCCGGTGCTGGTGTCGCTGTCCAACAAGGACTTCGTGGGCGAGACCCTGGACCGGCCGGTGAAGGAACGGGTGGTGGGGACGCTGGCCACCACCGCCGTCTCCGCCTGGCTGGGGGCTCAGGTGTACCGGGTGCATGAAGTGGCCGAGACCCGGCAGGTGGTGGACATGGTGGCTTCCCTCGCGGGGCACCGGGTGCCCGCGGTGGCCCGGCGGGGGCTGGCCTAGGGTTTTTCGCCCCCGCCGCCCCTACCCGTCCCGCAGGGGGCTGCGCGCCCCCTGCGGCCCCGCGTCGAAGAATCGGGGCTCCGCCCCGGGCCCCGTTCGCGCAGTTCCCCGCGCCCCTGAAGAACGGGGTGCGGGGGACCCGCGAGGTTACCTGCCCGCCTCCTTCGAGACCAGGGCCACCGCCTCGTCCACGTCGTCCGTGACGTGGAAGAGGGTCAGGTCCTTCTCCGCCGCCTTGCCCTCGGCGATCAGGGTGTTCGTGAGCCAGTCGACGAGGCCGCTCCAGTAGGACTCGCCGAACAGGACGATGGGGAAGCGGGTGACCTTCTGGGTCTGGACGAGGGTGAGTGCCTCGAAGAGTTCGTCGAGGGTGCCGAGACCGCCGGGGAGGACCACGAAACCCTGGGCGTACTTGACGAACATCATCTTCCGGACGAAGAAGTAGCGGAAGTTCAGCCCGATGTCGACGTAGGGGTTGAGGCCCTGTTCGAAGGGCAGCTCGATGCCGAGGCCGACGGAGGTGCCGCCCGCTTCGAGGGCACCCTTGTTGGCCGCCTCCATCGCGCCCGGGCCGCCGCCGGTGATGACGGCGAAGCCGGCCTCCACCAGGCCGCGGCCGAGCCGGACGCCCGCCTCGTACTCCGGCGAGTCGGCCGGGGTGCGGGCGGAGCCGAAGACGCTGATCGCGGGCGGGAGTTCGGCGAGCGTGCCGAAGCCCTCGATGAACTCGGACTGGATGCGCAGGACACGCCACGGATCCGTGTGGACCCAGTCCGAGGGGCCGCCCGCGTCCAGCAGCCGCTGGTCCGTGGTGCTCGCCTGGACCTGACCTCGTCTGCGCAGCACCGGCCCCAGCCGCTGCTCGTCCGGTGGCTGCTTCTTGCCCTCGGGGTTGCCGGTCGCCATGTCCGCTCCCTCCGCCGTGCTGGTGGTTCACCTCAGCGTAGATCCATACGGGTTACGGACGGGGGACGTGAGCGTGTCCGCCCGTGATCCGTCACCCGGGACGCCTCACGCCGTCAGCCAGGACCTCAGGCGTTCCTCGCCCGCCAGGATCAGCGCCGGGTCCACGCGTTCGTCGCGGCGGTGCGCCAGGTGCGGGTTGCCGGGGCCGTAGTTGACGGCCGGGACGCCGAGCGCACTGAAGCGGGAGACGTCCGTCCAGCCGTACTTGGGCTGGGCCGTGCCGCCGACCGCCTCGATGAAGGCCGCGGCCGCCGGGTGGGACAGGCCGGGCAGTGCGCCGGGGCTGTGGTCGTCGACGGTGAACTCCTCGACCCCGCAGTCGGCGAAGACCTCGCGGACGTGGGCGATGGCCTCCTCCTCGGTGCGGTCGGGCGCGTAGCGGAAGTTGACCTTCACCACGCACGCGTCGGGGATGACGTTGCCGGCGACGCCGCCGGAGATGCCGACCGCGTTGAGGCCCTCGCGGTACTCCAGGCCGTCGATGACCGGGTACCGCGGCTCGTAGGACGCCAGCTTGGCCAGGATGGGGGCCGCCGCGTGGATGGCGTTGGAGCCCATCCAGCCGCGGGCGGAGTGGGCCCGCTCGCCCTTGGTCGTCAGCAGGACCCGCAGGGTGCCCTGGCAGCCGCCCTCGACCTCGCCGTTCGTGGGCTCCAGGAGGACCGCGAAGTCGCCCTCCAGCCACTCGGGGTGGGTCTCGGAGACGTGCTTCAGGCCGTTCAGGTCCGCGGCGACCTCCTCGTTGTCGTAGAAGACGAAGGTCAGGTCGCGGTTGGGGGCCGGGACCGTGGCCGCGATGCGCAGCTGGACCGCGACGCCGGACTTCATGTCGCAGGTGCCGCAGCCCCACAGGACGCCGTCCTCGTCGAGGCGGGAGGGGACGTTGTCCGCGATGGGGACGGTGTCGATGTGGCCGGCCAGGATCACCCGCTCCGCCCGGCCCAGGTTCGTACGGGCGACGACGTTGTTGCCGTACCGGTCGACCGTGAGGTGCGGCAGGGCACGCAGGGCGCTCTCGATCGCGTCCGCGAGGGGCTTCTCGGTGCCGCTCTCGGAGGGGAAGTCGACGAGCCGCGCGGTGAGCAGCGCGGCGTCCAGCGTGAGGTCAATGGGGGTCTCGGCCATGTCCCCGACCCTAACGCGCCGCCGGGACGGGGCCGCCCGGCGAGCGGATTCCGTCACTCCCGTCCCGCTGTTCACATCACTGTTCACAAGACCTGCACGAGGGCCATTACCGTCCAGTACCTTGGACCGCGTGTCGGAGCCGTACCCCTTCCCCCCAGGTCCCCGTCCCCGCCGTCGCGGCCGTCGCGTGCTGCAGTTCATGGCGGCTTTCGTCGTGCTCGCCGCGATCGGGGCGTATCTCACCGTGCAGTATCTGACCGGGGGGAACGGTACCCCGCGGTGCGTGGTCGTGTCCGGGACGGACGACGGGCAGAGTTACGAGTTCACCCCCGAGCAGGCGGCGAACGCCGCGACGATCTCGGCGGTCGGCACCTCGCGCGACCTGCCCGAGCGGGCCGTGACGATAGCGTTGGCGACCGCGCTGCAGGAGTCGGGTCTGCGCAACATCGCGCACGGCGACCGGGACTCCCTCGGCCTCTTCCAGCAGCGGCCCTCGCAGGGCTGGGGCACCGAGCAGCAGATCCAGGACCCGGTGTACGCGGCGGGCGAGTTCTACGAGCACCTCGTCAAGGTCGCCGACTACGAGCGGCTGCCGCTGACGGTCGCCGCCCAGAAGGTGCAGCGCAGCGGCTACCCGGAGGCGTACGCCAAGCACGAGCCCGACGCCACGTTGCTCGCGGCCGCGCTGACCGGGCGGTCGGCGGCCTCGCTGACCTGCGAGGGGCGCCGGGAGACGACCGGCACCGCCTACGCGGGCGGGCCCAAGGCAGTGCGCGGCGCGCTCGCGCGGGACTTCGGGGACGACGCGTTCGAGTCGGCCGCGGCGGTGGTGAGTTCCGAGGGCGGCGCCTCGGCCGAGGCGAGCCCGTCGCCGAGTCCGAGCGTCTCCCCCGGCTCCGGGACGGTCACCATCCCCCTCACGGACGCCGGTGACGCCGAACAGGTCCCGCGGCGCGGCTGGGAGCTGGCGCACTGGGCCGTGGCCAACTCCTCCCGGCTGGGCGTCGAGCGCGTCACGTTCGCGGGCCGGGAGTGGGTCGCCGAGGGCCGGGCCGGTGCCTGGCGCAAGGTCCCCGGCACGGCCGGCGAGGGGGCGGGCTCCGCCACCGAGGTCCGAATCGTCACTGGACAGTAGCCCGCGAGCCTCACCCGTGCGGGGGATGCGCGGCGCGCGGGGTGGACGGGGTGCGCGGGATGCCGGCTACTCACCCCCATGTCGTGGGATGCGTTGGGGCCACAGGGCCGTAAGGATTCGGCAGACTGTCGGACCGGGTGGCGTTTGTCCGACTGAATCCGCATTTGATAATGCGACGCATTGCCAACTCTTTACGTCGGGTCGCCGCAACCTTCAGGGGCTTCGAGCGGTAGTCACTGCGTCCGAGCCCGGAACGGTCAACTCCCGGGCACGCTCGGACACTTCAACGTTCTCTTCCGTCAAAGGAGCACCATGTCCCTCCCCCTGACCCGCCGGATCGCCCGTGCCGCGCTGCTGACCGCAGCGGGAGCGGCCTCCGTGGTCGGTGCGGCCGGCTCCGCGAGTGCGGCGCCCGAACTCCCGGCCACCCCGAACCTCGGCGGTCTGTCCGCCGTGGACGGGGCCAACGCCGGCTCCACCGTGGACGGCGCGACGCAGAACGTCACCGGGGTCGCGAGCGACACCGGCACCAAGGCGGCCAAGCAGACGCTGCCGACCGTGAGCAAGACCGGCGGCAAGGCCGTCAAGACGACGACGCCCGTCGCGCAGAAGGCGGCCGGGCAGACCGCCGGGTCCGCCGGGACCGTGCTGGGTGACACGACGAAGACCGCGACCAAGGGCGGACTGCCCACGGGGCAGCTGCCGGCCCAGAGCCCGCTCGGCTGACGTCCGGCCGAACCGTCCGAAGGGGCCCGGGGTTTCCCGGGCCCCTTCGGGCTGTCCGCGGCCGCGGTGAGGTCTCACGGCCGAGGCCGTGCGGGGCGCGGGCGCTACGCCCCGGCCAGGCGCTCCACGGCTGCCGCCACCCGCTCGTCCGTCGCCGTGAAGGCCACGCGGACGTGGTGGTCGCCCGCCGGGCCGTAGAAGTCGCCGGGGGCCACGAGGATGCCCAGGTCGGCCAGGTGGGCGACGGTGGTCCAGCAGGACTCGCCCCGGGTGGCCCAGAGGTAGAGGCTGGCCTCGCTGTGCTCGATGCGGAAGCCGTGCGCCCGCAGGGCCTCGCGCAGAGCCTCGCGGCGGGCGGCGTACCGGGCACGCTGTTCGTGGACGTGGGCGTCGTCCCCGAGGGCGGCGACGACGGCGGCCTGGGTCGGGGCCGAGGTCATCATGCCGCCGTGCTTGCGGATCTGCAGGAGCGGGCCGAGGACGGCCGGGTCGCCGGCGAGGAAGGCCGCGCGGTAGCCCGCCAGGTTGGAGCGCTTGGAGAGGGAGTGGACGGCGACGATGCCCTCGTACGAGCCGCCGTTGACGTCCGGGTGGAGGACCGAGACCGGGTCGGCGTCCCAGCCCAGCTCCAGGTAGCACTCGTCGGAGAACAGCAGCACGCCGTGCTCGCGGGCCCAGGCGACGATCCGGGTCAGCTCGGCCTTCGACAGGACCCTGCCGGTGGGGTTGGACGGCGAGTTCAGCCAGAGGAGCTTGAGGCCGGCCGGGTCCAGCGACGTGGGGTCGTCGTAGGCCTCGTGCTCGGCGCGGGCGAGCCGGGCGCCCACCTCGTACGTCGGGTAGGCCAGGCGCGGGTACGCGACCCGGTCGCCGGGGCCGAGGCCCAGCTGGGTGGGGAGCCAGGCGACGAGTTCCTTGGAGCCCACGATCGGCAGGACGTGGTGGTGGGTGACGTCGCGGGCGCCGAGACGGCGCTCCAGCCAGTTCGTGATCGCGTCGCGCAGCTCGACGGTGCCCCAGACCGTCGGATAGCCCGGCGAGTCCGCCGCCGCGACCAGCGCCTTCTGGATCAGCTCGGGCACCGGGTCGACCGGCGTGCCGACGGACAGGTCGACGATGCCGCCGGGGTGGGCGGCGGCCGTCGCCTTGTACGGCTCCAGCTTGTCCCAGGGAAAGGTGGGGAGGCGGTCGCTGACTGCGGACACGAAATCTGGCTCGCTTTCTCGTGCGGTCTCGTCCGTACGTTCCCGGGCGGTGGGACGGGCTCGTGCGTACCGCCCGTACGGCGAACGCCTCGGTCCCGTACGGCGATCATGGTGACCGGGCCGTACGGGACCGAGGCGGCGCGGATGCGGGCCGCCGGGGCGTCACCCCGGGGTCCGCGGCGTCGCTCTCAGGCCTGCGGCGGGAGTGCGGCGACGAAGGGGTGGTCGCGCTCGATCAGGCCGAGCTTGCTGGCACCACCGGGCGAGCCGAGCTCGTCGAAGAACTCGACGTTCGCCTTGTAGTAGTCCTTCCACTCCTCCGGGGTGTCGTCCTCGTAGAAGATCGCCTCCACCGGGCACACCGGCTCGCAGGCACCGCAGTCGACGCATTCATCCGGGTGGATGTAGAGGGACCGCTGGCCCTCGTAGATGCAGTCGACCGGGCACTCTTCGATACATGCCTTGTCCTTGACGTCGACACAAGGCTGCGCGATGACGTAGGTCACGCTGTCGTTCCTCCTCGGTAGGGCGCCGGCGGGCCTCCTCAGGCTCCGCCGCCTGGCGCGCGGGAGCGCGGCGTCGTCGATGCCCGCACCTAGTATCTCCGTTCCTGGGCATGATCCGAACAGGAGGGGTGGACGGACCTGTGGAAATCTCTGCCGGTGGACGTCTCACGATCCGTGTCTCCGCCGCTGACGTGGGCAAACGCGTGTCCGTGCGGCGCATCGACGACGATCCCGCCGGGGGTGGGAAATTCACCGACACGGTTGGTGTTCTCACATCATGGGACGACGGCGTGCTGCTGATCACCCGGCGGGACGGGGAGCGGGTGCGGATCGAGGAGTCGTCGCTGGTGGCCGGGAAGGTGGTTCCCGCCGCCCCCGCCCGCCGGCGTGGCCCGGCCGCCTCGTTCGCGGAACTGGCGCGGGTCGCGGCGCGGTCCTGGCAGCCGGTCGAGCGGGAGTCGCTCGGTGAGTGGGAGCTGCGGGCCGCCGCCGGATTCACCCGGCGCGCCAACTCGGTGCTGCCCCTCGGCGACCCCGGAATGCCCCTGGACGAGGCCCTGACGGCCGTACGCCGCTGGTACGCCGCCCGTGGGCTGCCCGCGTTCCTCCAGCTGGCCACGGGCGCCGAGGGCGCCCACGAGATGCTCTGCGCCGAGGTGGCGGAGCGCGGCTGGGTCAGTGCCGTCACCGCCGAGGTGTGGACCGGGGCGCTCGCGCCGGTCTCGGACCGGGAGGCGGGCGGGGTCGGGCTGTCCCGGAGCGCGGACGAGGCGTGGCTCGGCCGGTACCAGCGCAAGGGCCTCGGCGAGGTCGCGCTGAAAGTGCTCGGGAGCGGGCCCTCGGTGTGGTTCGCGACCGTGCCCGGGGCGGAGGGCGCGGGGCCCGCGGCCATCGGGCGGTGCGTCGTGGACGGGCGGTGGGCCGGGTTCTCCGCCGTCGAGGTCGATCCCGCCCAGCGGCGGCGGGGGCTCGCGACGGCCGTGATGGCGGCGCTGGCGCAGCGAGCCCTGGACGAGGGGGCCTCGGCGGGCTGGCTGCAGGTGGAGACGGACAACGCGGGGGCGCGGGCGTTGTACGGGGGGATGGGGTTCTCGGCGCACCACGCGTACCACCACTACCGGGAGCCGGGGCCGGAGGACGCCGTGCCCGGTGGTGCCTCGGGTGCCCGTACCGGCACGGGTTCCGGCTCCGGGCCGGACGGGGCGTCGTGAGCGGGCATCAGCCGGCTGTGCCGGCGCCGCGCCCTCCGGAGCCGGAGCGGGCCGACGAGGTGCGGCGGAGGTTCGCCGAGGAGGCGCGGGCCGAGCGGCCGGACCTGGCCCTGCTGTGTCTGCTGGTCGGCGCGGCGGGTGACGGGGCGCTCGACGAGGCGGGGATCGACGCCGCCGGGATCGAACTCGACCGGCTGGCGGGACTGATGCCGTACCGGCCCGGTGCACCTCGCGCGTGGGCGGTCGCGACGGCCGGACTGCTCGGGGAGCGCTACGGGTTCCGGGGCTCGCCCGGCGACTACCAGCGGCTGGAGTCGTCGCTGCTCCACCAGGTGCTCGAACGGCGGCGGGGGCTGCCGATCCTGCTGTCGGTGGTGTGGATGGAGGTGGCCCGGCGGGCGGGCGCGCCCGTCTACGGGGTCGCGCTGCCGGGGCACTTCGTGGTGGGGTTCGGGCCGCCCGAGGAGCAGGTGCTCGCCGATCCGTTCGACGGGGGGCGCGTGCTGACCGGGAGCGATGCGGAGCTGTTGGTCGCGGGGGCGACGGGCGCCCCGTTGGATCCCGCGATGCTGACGCCGGCCGATCCGCTGGACGTGGTGGTGCGGGTCCTCAACAACGTACGGGCGTGGGCCGCCGCCCGCCCCGAGCGGACGGATGTCGCGCTGTGGGCGCTGGAGTTGTCGCTGGCGATGCCCTCGCATCCGGCGCGGCTGCGGTACGAGTGGGCGCGGTTGCTCGTGCAGCGGGGGGAGTACGTGCGGGGCGCCGCCGCGCTGGAGGAGTACGCCGAGGTGGTGGGCGGGGTGGACGAGGGGGCCGCGGAGAAGGTGCGCCGGCAGGCGGGAGCGGCTCGGGCGCTGCTCAACTGAGGCGCGGGCGGCGGCGGGGTGGGGCGCCTTGTCGGCTGCTGGGCGCGAGTGCCGTGGGGCGCCCTGTTGGCTGCGGGGCGCGCGTGCCGTGGGGCGCCGATTCGCCGTGCGGCGCCTGTGCGCCGTGCCCACGGCTGTGCGCCGCGGGGTGGTTGTCCGCTGAGGATACGTGCCCGCCGTGCAGCGACTTCCGGCCGTGCGGCGCGCCTGCCCGCCGCACGGTGCAGTCCGCCGTGCGGCGCCTGTGCGCCGCGAGGCGCCGTGCGCTACAGGGTCTCTGTTCGCTGTGGGGTGTCTGTCCGCAGCGGGATGCCTGCTCGCCGTGCAGCGCTCTCCCACCGCGCGGTGCCGTCCGCCGTGCGGCGCCTGTGCGCCGTGGGTGTCGGTTGTCGGGCGGGGGCGAGCCGATCGTGCTGGGCTCGGCCGTGCTGTGGAGCCGCGATGTGTCCGGCGCGTCGCCGGTCCGCGCGCCTGACTCCTCGCGGTCCGGCGGCAGTTACAGCCAACCCTTCTCCCTCGCGGTTCTGACCGCCTCCGTCCTGTTGCGCACCGCCAGTTTCTGGATCGCCGTGGACAGGTAGTTGCGGACCGTGCCCGGGGAGAGGTGGAGGGTGCGGGCGAGTTCCGCGTTCGTGGAACCGTCGGCCGCCGCGCGCAGGACCTCGCGTTCCCGGTCCGTCAGGGGGTTCGCTCCCCCGGCCAGGGCCGCCGCGGCGAGCGTGGGGTCGATGACCCGGTCGCCCGCGAGGACCCGGCGTACCGCGTCCGCGAGTTGGGCGGCGGGGGCGTCCTTGACCAGGAACGCGTCGGCGCCGGCCTCCATGGCACTGCGGAGGTACCCGGGGCGGCCGAAGGTGGTGAGGACGACCAGTTTCACCGCCGGGAGGGCCCGGTGCAGCTCGGCGGCCGCCTCGATGCCCGTAGCGCCCGGCATCTCGATGTCGAGCAGGGCCACGTCGACGGCGTGCGCGCGGGCGGCGGCCAGGACCTCGTCGCCGCGGGCCACCTGGACCACGACCTCGATGTCGTCCTCCAGACCCAGGAGGGCTGCCAGGGCCTCGCGGACCATGGACTGGTCCTCGGCGAGCAGGACCTTGATCGTGCGCGTCATGCGCCGGATCCTACGTCCGGGTCCGGGTCCGGGTCCGGGTCCGGGTCCGGGTCCGGGTCCGGGTCTGGGGACGTGGCAGGGGCCCTGGCCACCAGGCGGAAGCCGTGCCGGGAGCGGCCCGCCTCCAGGGTGCCGCCCACCTTCTCCAGCCGCTCGGTGAGCCCCGCCAGACCGCTGCCGGAGGCGTCCCCCGGGGTCCCGGCCGGGCCGCCGGGAGCACCCGTTCCGTCGTCGTCCACGGTCAGTTCGAGGATCGGGCCGTCGAGGGTCTGGCGGCGGACGAGGTCCACCGTGCAGCGGTGGGCGCCGCTGTGCCGTACGACGTTGGTGACGGCCTCGCGCAGTGCCCAGGCGAGGGCGGACTCGCTGTCCTCGGACGCGTCGGCGAGGGCGGGGCCGGGGTCGGCGGGCAGGTCGGCGGTGATGCCGGCCGCCGCCAACGCGTCCCGGGCGCCGGCGAGTTCCGCGCCGAGGCGGGGGCGCCGGTAGCCGGTGACGGCCTCGCGGACGTCGACCAGGGCCTGACGGCTGACCTGTTCGATGTCGGCGACCTGCTGGGCGGCCTTCTCGGGGTGGCCGGGGAGCATCCGGCCCGCCAGTTCGCTCTTGAGCGTGATCAGGGAGAGGGAGTGGCCGAGGAGGTCGTGCAGGTCGCGGGCGAGCCGCAGCCGCTCCTCGTTCGCGGCCAGCTGGGCGACCGTCGCCCTGGCCTCGCGGAGTTCCTGCGTCGTCCGGATCAGTTCGCGGACCCCGGTCATGGAGAAGCCGCCGAGGAGGGCCGGCAGGAGCAGGGAGGCGAGATAGGCCTCGCCGTCCGGTACCGCGAAGGCGATGGCCGTGAGCAGGGCCGACACCGCCGGGATCGTGAAGCGGGCGAGCCGCAGCGGGAGGGCCGCGCCGGACGCGACCGACACGTAGACGAACAGGACGAGCCACTCGCGGCCGAGGCTGAGCGACAGCACCGCGGACTGGGCCGCGAGGACGGCGAGCGCGCCGAGCACCGTCCGGGTGGTGTCGCGACGGCCGGTGCGGAAGATCAGGAGGAAGTACCAGGCGACGAAGGCCACCAGGCCGATCCAGCCGAGGACGACGACGCCGTCGCTGTGGCCCCCGTGCAGCAGGTCGCTGACGGGGGCGCTCAGATAGGCGAGCCAGATACCGGTCCAGAGGAACTTGATCGCCCGCTGTCTGCGGTTGCGCGGGCGCTGCCCGATACCGACGCCGCTCACGCCTTCCGCGTGTCCTTCCGGTAGAGCCAGGCCGCGCCGCCCGCGAACAGGGCGAAGTAGGCGGCCAGGACGGCGAGGTCCTTGGCGTGCGGGGCCTGGCTCTGTTCGATGGCCTGCCCCAGGGCAGCGTACGCGTGGGTCGGCACCCACTTCGCGATGTCCTGCAGCCACCCGGGGAACGTCGTGGTCGGCATCCACAGGCCGCCGAGCATCGACAGGCCGAAGTAGACGATCATGGTGATCGGGCGGACCGCGTCCCCGGTGGCGAGGTAGCCGATGGCGACGCCGAGGGCGGCGAAGACGAGGCTGCCGGCCCAGATCGCCCCGGTGAGGGCGAGCCACTGCCAGGCGTCCAGGCGTACGCCCTTCACGGTGGCGGCGACCAGGAAGACGATCACGATGGACGGCAGGCTGACCACGGCCGCGCCGGCCGTCTTGGCGAACACGTAGCCGCGCCCCGGCAGCGCGGTGAGCCGCAACTGCCGTACCCAGCCGCCCTCCCGCTCCTTGGCGATGCGCTCGCTGTTGCCCATCAGGACGGCCGTCAGGGCGCCGAAGGAGGCCATGGAGACCATCATGTAGGTCGGGAGGGTCAGACCGGTGTCGCCGAGCTTCTCGGTGCTGCTCGCGCTGCCCGCGATCAGCAGGAACAGCAGCGAGGGGTAGAGCACCGAGAAGAACATCGACTTGCGGTTGCGCAGGGCGCGGGTGAGTTCCAGCTTGATCAGGCTGTTCACTTCGACTTCGCCTCCTCGGCGGCGGTGATCGCGACGAAGGCCTGTTCCAGGCCGAGACCGGTGACTTCGAGGTTGCGGGGGAAGACGCCGAGGCCGTACAGGGCGTGGACGGTCGCGTCGGCGTCGGTGGACTGGATGCGGACCGTACGGCCGGGACCCTCGGCGGAGCCGCTGTGCGACAACGTGATCGTGGTCAGGAAGGGGAGGGCCCGCAGCGCGGACTCGTCGGCCCCGCCGTCGGGCAGGTCGAAGGAGATCCTGCGCGCTCCCGCCTTGGCCTTGATCTCGGCGGCCGTGCCGTCGGCCAGCAGACGGCCCCGGTGCAGGACGAGCACCCGGTCGGCGACGGCGTCGGCCTCTTCGAGGTAGTGGGTGGCGAAGAGGACGGTACGGCCCTGGTCGGCCTGTTCGCGCATGGTGGCCCAGAAGGCCTGGCGGGCGGTGACGTCCATGCCGGTGGTGGGCTCGTCCAGGACGATGAGGTCGCTGTCGCCGGCCGTGGCGAGGGCGAAGCGGACGCGCTGGGCCTGGCCGCCGGAGAGCTTGTGGACCTTGCGGCCGGCGATCTGGGTGATGCCGGAGCGGGCGAGGACGTCGGAGACCGGGTACGGCCTCGGGTGCAGGTCGCAGGCGAGCCGGACCAGCTCGGCGACCGTCACCTCGTCCGTGAGGCCGCCGCTCTGCAGCATCGCGCCCACGCGTCCGGCGACGATCGCCTCGCGCGGGGTGGTGCCGAAGACGCCGATGGTGCCGCTGTCGGCGTTCTTCAGGCCGAGCAGGAGGTCCAGGGTGGTGGACTTGCCGGCGCCGTTCGGGCCCAGCAGGGCCACGGTCTCCCCCGGATGCAGGGCGAGCGTGAGGCCGTCCACGGCCCGGACGTCGCCGTACGCCTTCGTCACCTTGTCGAATCCCACCACCGTGGTGTCGGTGGCCCTCGTCGTGGTCGTCATGTGCACCATCGTCGGCGCGCGGGGGGCGCCCGCGGCAGTGTCGGCGGTCCTGACCCCGGCATGACAGAAGTCATACCGGGGAGGGTGACCGGGCCGCACCGGTGTACGGCGAGGGGGCACCCGGCGTGTGCCGGGTGCCCCCTGGGCGCTGCTGTCGGACCGGCTAGCTCGGGTCGGTCTCGATGGTGGCCGTACGGTTCGTCGTGCTCTTCAGGGCCTGGCGGAGGGCGCCGTAGACGTCCTCGACGGTGACCGGGGTCTTCTCGCCGGTGCCCCGGGTGATGAGCACGCCGTCGAAGGCGCCGCCGTAGAGCTCCTTGAGCGCCTTCTCGTCGTAGGAGTCGACGAGCTTGCCGTCGACGGCCTTGACGGTGAGGAACTTCCACAGGGAGTTCTGCGGGCTGAGCAGGACGGAGTGCGCGGGGTCCGTCTGGACGGTGACGCTGGCCGACATGGCCGGCTGTGCGAACTCCTTCATGAACCGGTCGACCTCCGCCTTGTCGACGGACGGCTCCTTCGCCGTGGTCGGGAGCCGCACCGGCGTGGTGCTGCCGGTCTCGACCTGGGTGCGGTAGGCCTCCTCGACGGCGGCGGTGGACTCGCCGACGGCGATGCCCTTGCCCGCCTTGCCGTAGACGGCGACGGCCTTGCCGGCCTCGTACTTGACCGTGCCGTCGCTCGCCGAGCCGGCGCCGCCGGCCGCGCGCTCCAGCGCGGCCCGCAGCTTCTCCTCGTCGACCGGCATGACCGGCGAGACGACCCGCTGCTGACCGAAGAGCGAGCCGATCACCGAGACGGGGTTGTAGTCGCTCACGGCGGCGGCGCTGACCGTGGCCTGCTTGTCGAACTGGAGTCCGGCCTGGTCGGGGGTGAGGGAGACGGTCTCGCCGTCGACCGAGAGCTTCAGGGCCTGGACGGTGCGCTTGCCGAAGGCCGCGTCGAGCTTGTTGACGGCCTCGTCACGGGTGCCGCCGCCGATGTCGACGCCGAGGACGGTCGTGCCCTTGGGGACGTCGGAGTGGTTCATCAGCAGACCGGCGCCGTAGACACCGCCGCCGAGGACGACCACACCTCCGACGAGCAGTCCGAGCTTGCTGCGGCCCTTCTTCTTGGCCGGCTTGGCGGACTTGGTGTTCTTCGCGTTCTTCGCCGGGGCGGTCTTCGCCTGCGGACCGGGGTCGGGCAGCTTCGGCGGGGTGTGCCGCACCGCTCCGTCGGTGTCGCCGTTGCCGAACGGTGCGCCCTGGGTGCCGGGGGGCACGACCGGGATACCGCTGGTCAGGGTGTGCCCGGAGGGGTTGTCGACGACGGGGCCGGAACCGCCGTAGCCCGGCTCGGGGGCCTGGCGCTGCGGAGTGAGGACGGCGGTGTCGTCGCTGATGCCGCCGCCGGGGCGGGCATAGGCGCCGGAGGCACCGGGCGCCGCGAAGTCCGCGTCGGGGCCGAAGGGGTTGCCCTGGTAGCCGGGGCCGCCGGGACCGCTCTGGACGGGCGGCGGGCCGAGCGGGCTGTCGCCGGTGACGGGGCCGCCGGTGGGGCCCGCCGGACCGGGGCGGCCGTCGGGACGGCCGCCGTTGTCGGAGAAGTACGGCAGGTCGTCGCGCTCCGGCTTGGTGCCGGCCAGCGCGGCCGAGACGTCGAAGGAGCCGGTGCCGCCGCCGTGGCCGGGAGCGACGGGCTGGCCGCCGGTGGCACCGGGGAGGCCCGCGCCGTTGGTCCCGCCGGGCCTGGGGCCGGCGGGCGCGCCGGGGCGCGGGCCGGCGGGGTTTGCGGACAGCGGACCGGTGCCGCCCGTGCCCCCGGGGCGGGGGCCCGCGCCGGGGCCGCCCGGCGCGGCGGTGCCCTGGCCGCCGAGCGTCCCGACGGAGAACCCGGCGCCGTTGGTGCCGCCGGTGCTCGTGCCCTTGGCCGGGGTGGCGCCCTTGCGCGGCGCGAACCAGTCGCTGGTGGGCTTGTCGTCGCCCGGCGCGGCCGGTTCCGGCGCGGGCGCCGGGTCCGTGAACACGGGCATGGCGGTGGTGCCGGTGGTCTCCGACTCGGACCCGGTGTCGTCCGGGGCGCCCTCGCCGTCGCCGACCGGCGTGCGGACGACGACCGGCGGGATCGGGCGCGAGCCGGGGATGTTGATCCGGACCCGTGTGGTCAGCGTGGTCTCGGTCCTGGGTCCGTCCGGGCGCTCGGCGGCGGCCGACCGGGCCGCCTCGGCACCGGCCTCGGTGGCCATGGGCGTGCCGTACGGCGGTGTCCCCGACGGGTACGCGGTGCTGCCGCGCCCATTGGCCCCGGAGGACGAAGTGTCAGTTTCACGACTCAAGGCAGGTTCTCCCGGTTTGCTCCGCCGCCCGTCACGACCTCAACTCAGCGGGCAGCTCGGCGGCGCGCACCACCATACTGGCCACTTCCGGCGCGTATCCCACGACCGTGTGGGAAACCCACACCGGACCCGCACCCGCGTACCGCGGCGAAGCGGTGGTCACTTCCCAAGTCGGGCGTCGGGCCCGGTCGGTTGCCGCCCCCCTCCAAGGGTGGCGCACATCACAGCCACAGCCATGCCACCGAGCAGGAAGAGATACGAGCCGACTCCCACGCCGAACAGGAAGTCTCCCTCCGGACGCGTGGACGTCAGCAGGACGACGGAGATCATCCAGCCGACGGCCGGCGCAACGGCCCCCGCCCGGCCCCCCGTCGCCCGTGCCCCACCCAGGAAGAGCCCGGCCGCACCCAGCAGCGCGAGCAGCAATCCGCCGGGGAACCACGCCGCTTGGAGCAGCCCTCCGGCCGCCCCCACCACCGCTCCCAGCACGAAGAGTCCCAGGTGGGCGGCGGCGCGCGCCGGCGCGGGAAACGTCAATGGCTGGGCGAGCGCGCCGCCTTGTCCGCCCGTCGGCGGGTCCGTCCGCTTCATCGCCGGACCGCCCCTCGGGGGTCGTGCGCGCGCACCACTCGTGTGTCATACCCATGCGTACGCATCACAGGGCCGTTCCGTTCTGTTGTTCCCCGAAAGTCTGCCGTTCCTCGAAAGAAATATCGGGAATCCCCTCGAACAAGTCGCTCTCCCGGCTCCCCCCTTCGCGTCTGCCGCGCACCAACTCGTAGTACTCGGTGCTCAGGAAGGGCTGGGCCAGCGCGTTGGAGAGGGCGAAACAGGACTCGGCGACCTCGATCTGGGTGGCGTGGGCGCGCATCGCTGCGGCCTTCGCTGCCGCGAAGGAGGTGCCGTCGATCTCGGTGGTGACGATGTGGTCGTCCACCACTCCGGGCACGTCGGTGACGCTCGCGGCCCGCCGGAACGGCAGCCGTCCGGGCTCGGCGAGGTCGCGGCGCAACCGGCTGAAGCCTTCCAGGAGCACTCCGCGCGGCACCCGGTTCCAGTAGACCTTGGCGATCTCCCAGGGCTCGCCGAGGTCGGGGCGGTAGGCCGGGTCCGCGGTCAGGTCGGCGGCGCGCATGGCGACGCGGTGGGCCTGGATGTGGTCGGGGTGGCCGTACCCGCCGGCCGGGTCGTAGGTGACGAGGACCTGGGGGCGGACCTCGCGGATCACCCGGACCAGGTGGGCGGCGGCCTCGTCGACGTCGGCGGACCAGAAGGCGCCGGGGCGCTCGTTCTGTTCGACGCCCATCATCCCGGAGTCGCGGTAGCGGCCGGGGCCGCCGAGGAAGCGGTGGTCGGTGACGCCGAGTTCCTTCATGGCCGCGGCCAGTTCGTCCGCCCGGTGCGGGCCCAGCGTGTCGTCACGGTCGGGCGCGAGGTGAGCGAGACCGGGCGGGATGACCTCGCCCTCCTCGCCGAGGGTGCAGGTCACCAGCGTCACCCGCGCCCCCTCGGCCGCGTACCTGGCCATGGTCGCGCCGTTGTTGATCGACTCGTCGTCCGGGTGCGCGTGCACCAGGAGCAGTCGGCGAGCGACGCTTGAGGAGGTTTCCC
This sequence comes from Streptomyces sp. NPDC002324, assembly GCF_053593335.1. NCBI lineage: Bacteria > Bacillati > Actinomycetota > Actinomycetes > Kitasatosporales > Streptomycetaceae > Streptomyces > Streptomyces sp. NPDC002324. Next base: position 174,116 of record NZ_JBSFCF010000008.1, on the reverse strand, counting down.
CCGGCCGGGGGCCTGAGGAGGGCAGATCCGTCATGGACCCACCCTACGAGGCGCCCGGACCGCGCCCGTGCCGGGCGCGGTCGTTCACAGGGACGGTCGGCCGCGAGGGTCCGGGGCCCGGCGGGACGGGCCCGGAAGGATCCCGACGGCCGGAGGCGTCAGAACTTGATACTGCCGATCATGCCCGCGATGTTGGTCGTCAGCTCGCTGATCGTCGGCGCGATGGTCGAGGAGGCGAGGTAGAACCCGAGCAGGATGCAGATGATCGCGTGTGGTGCCTTCAGCCCTGACTTCTTGATCAGGATGAAGACGATGATCGCCAGCAGCACCACCGCCGAAATCGAGAGTGCCACGGCGGCTCACCTCCAAAAGTTCCCTGGGACCTGGGGAGCGAAGCAGTTGTCGTGGGCTGACGGCGGAGCCGTCGTCAACCGGTGACGTGGGTGACGCAGTTGTGAATCCGTACAGCGGCCAGCAGGTTCATACCCACCCAGCGGTAGTGATCATAACTATCCATACGCGCGCATCGATCGGCGCACGGCCGCACAAGGGGGCGCATGGCCAATATGGTCGGAGCATGACGACCCAGCCCGAGTCCTTTCCTCGCCGACACGCCCGGACACAACGTTTCACCCTCGGCGCGCCACGGGCGTTCTCCGTCGCGCCGGACGGTTCCCGTGTCGTGTTCCTGCGGTCCTCGTCCGGTACCGATCGGGCCCAGAAGCTGTGGGTTCTGGACCTCGCGGACGGCGAGGAGCGCGTCGCGGCCGACCCGGGCACGCTGCTCGCCGGCTCCGCGGAGAAGTTGTCGGCCGAGGAGCGCGCCCGCCGTGAGCGGCTGCGCGAGGGCGGCGCCGGGGTCGTCGGCTATGCCACCGACGCGGCCGTGGAGTTGGCCTCCTTCGCCTTGTCGGGGCGGCTTTTCGTGGCCGAGCTGCGGGCCGGCACGGCTCGTGAACTGTCCGTTCCCGGCCCGGTGATCGACCCCCGCCCCTCCCCCGACGGCCGGTACGTGGCGTACGTCGCCCGGGGCGCGCTGCGGGTCGTGGGCACGCGGACCGGCGACGACGTGGCACTCACCGAGGAGGAGTCGGAGAACGTCACCCACGGTCTGGCGGAGTTCATCGCGGCCGAGGAGATGGGCCGTTCGCGCGGCTTCTGGTGGGCACCCGAGTCGGACCGCCTGCTGGTGGCGCGCGTGGACGACACGCCGGTGCGCCGCTGGTGGATCTCGGACCCCGCGCAGCCGGAACGGGACCCGCAGCGGGTGGCGTATCCGGCCGCCGGGACCGCCAACGCGGACGTCCGGCTCTTCGTGATCGACCTCTCCGGGACCCGCACGGAGGTCGTGTGGGACCGGGTGCGCTACCCGTATCTGGCACATGTGCACTGGTCAGCGGCGGGTGCCCCGCTGATCCTGGTGCAGGCGCGGGACCAGCGCAGCCAGCTGTTCCTGGCCGTCGACCCGGACACGGGGGCGACCCGGATGGTGCATGCCGACGAAGATCCACATTGGCTTGATCTTTTCCCCGGGGTGCCCTCGTGGAGTCCGTCGGGGCAGCTCGTGCGTGTCGCGGACGAGGGCGGCGCGCGGGTGCTCACGGTCGGCGAACGGCCGCTGACAGGACCGCAGTTGCACGTCCGCGCGGTGCTCGACGTGGCCGACGCCGACGTGCTGGTCTCCGCGTCGGCCGGTGCGTCGGCGGCCGACCCGGAGACCGGGGAGATCCACGTCTACCGCGTGAACGAGCTGGGCGTGGAGCGCGTCTCGCAGGAGCCCGGCGTGCACTCGGCGGTACGCGCCGGGGGCGTCACCGTACTGGTCTCGGCCGTTCCGGACCGGGCGGGCACCCGCGTCCAGGTACTGCGGGACGGCGACCGAAGGGAGATGGGGGTCTCCCCGGCCGGAGGCTGGGGGAAGGTGACGACCGTGGCGTCCTATGCGGAAGACCCCGGTATGTCCCCGCGCGTACGGTTCACACAGGGGGGCGCACGCCGCGTACCGTGCGCCCTGCTTATGCCGAGGGACTACGACGGGGCCACCCCCCTGCCGGTTCTCATGGACCCCTACGGCGGACCGCACGGCCCCCGGGTGCTCGCCGCCCACAACGCGCACCTCACCTCGCAGTGGTTCGCCGACCAGGGCTTCGCGGTGGTGGTCGCGGACGGACGCGGTACCCCCGGCCGCTCCCCCGCCTGGGAGAAGGAGATCGACGGCGACTTCACACTCTCCCTGGACGACCAGGTGGACGCGCTGCACGACCTGGCGACCTCGCACCCGCTGGACCTGTCCCGGGTGGCGATCCGCGGCTGGTCGTACGGCGGCTGGCTGGCGGCCCTCGCGGTGCTGCGCCGCCCGGACGTGTTCCACGCGGGGATCGCGGGCGCCCCGGTCACCGACTGGCGGCTGTACGACACCCACTACACCGAGCGGTACCTGGGCGATCCGACGGCGAACGCGGCCGCGTACGCGAGGAGTTCGCTGATCACGGGCGAGGGGCTGTCCGCGCCCGCCGAGCCGCACCGCCCGCTGATGATCGTCCACGGCACCGCCGACGACAACGTGGTCTTCGCCCACGCCCTGCGCCTGTCCTCCGCGCTCCTGGCCGCCGGCCGCCCCCATGAGGTCCTGCCGCTCTCCGGGGTCACCCACATCACCCCGCAGGAACAGGTCGCGGAGAACCTGCTGCTGCTCCAGGTGGACTTCCTGAAGCGCTCGCTGGGACCGGCGTAGGCGCGGCGGCCGACACGGCGGCCGGGCACGGCAACGGGCCGGGGCTACATGGCGAGCCCCGGCCCGTTTACGGCACCCGCACGGCCGTACGCGTAGTAGATTCCCGCGTCCGTATATCGGAACGGGGTCAGTCAAGTTGCCTGTGTGTTAACGCGGTTGGTGCTGATTTGTAAGCTTATTCCGCCTCATTCGCATGATCATCCGCAGATTCCTCCGTGGATTCTTTCGTGGGTTCTTTCGTGGGTTCTTTCGTGGGTTCCCCTGTCGATTTCTTGGGCGGCTCCTCGGGCGGCACCACCTGCTTCTCCTCCGCGAAGTGGCAGGCCGAGTCATGGGCCGCCGGGCCGCTCGTGAGCCGGAACTCGGCCGGGACCGCGAGCAGCGGCACCTCCAGCGCACACCGCTCCCGGGCCTTCCAGCAGCGGGTGCGGAAGCGGCAGCCGGAGGGGATGTTCGTCGGAGAGGGCACGTCCCCGAAGAGGATGATCCGCTCCCGGTGCTCGCGGGCCTCGGGGTCCGGGACGGGCACGGCGGACAGCAGGGCCTGGGTGTAGGGATGCGTCGGGTGGTCGTAGATCTCGGCGTCGCGACCGATCTCGACGATCCGCCCGAGGTACATCACGCCGACCCGGTCGGAGATGTGCCGCACGATCGACAGGTCGTGCGCGATGAACACGTAACTCAGTCCGAACTCGCCCTGGAGCCGGTCCAGCAGGTTGATGACCTGGGCCTGGACGGAGACGTCGAGGGCGGAGACGGGTTCGTCGGCGACGATGACCTCGGGGCGGAGCGCCAACCCGCGTGCGATGCCGATGCGTTGGCGCTGACCGCCGGAGAACTGGTGCGGGTAGCGGTTGATGTACTCGGGGTTGAGGCCGACCACGTCGAGGAGTTCCTGCACCCGGCGCCGGCGGTCGCCCTTGGGCGCGACCTCGGGGTGGATGTCGTACGGCTCCCCGATGATGTCGCCGACGGTCATGCGGGGGTTGAGGGAGGTGTACGGGTCCTGGAAGACCATCTGGATGTTGCGGCGGACGGTCTTGAGGGCCTTGCCGGAGAGCTTGGTGACGTCCTCGCCCTTGTAGCGGATCGAACCGGCGGTCGGCCGTTCCAGGTGGACCAGCATCTTGGCGACCGTGGACTTGCCGCAGCCGGACTCGCCGACGATGCCGAGGGTCTCGCCCCGGCCGAGGGCGAAGTCGACGCCGTCGACGGCCTTCACCGCGCCGATCTGCTTCTTGAAGAGGATGCCCTGGGTGAGCGGGTAGTGCTTGACCAGGCCGCTGACCTCCAGGATCGGCTCGGCCTCAGCCGTGGTGGTGGTCATCGAGGCACTCCCTCCAGAAGTGGCAGGCGCTCGTCCGGATCCCGTCCGCCGGCTCCACGTCGTACAGCGGGGGTACGTCGGTCCGGCACAGGTCGCGGGCCATCGGGCAGCGGGGGTTGAAGGCGCAGCCGGGCGGGATGTTCATCAGGTTGGGCGGCAGGCCCTTGATCGCGTACAGCTCCTGGCCCTTCTGGTCCAGGCGCGGGATGGAGTCGAGCAGGCCCCGGGTGTACGGGTGGGCCGGAGCCTTGTAGATGTCGTGGACCGGGGCGGACTCCACGATGCGGCCCGCGTACATCACGGCGATGCGGTCGGCGACGTCGGCGACGACTCCGAGGTCGTGGGTGATGAGGACCAGGCCCATGCGGAGTTCGCGCTGCAGTTCGGCGAGGAGGTCCATGACCTGGGCCTGGACGGTGACGTCCAGCGCGGTCGTGGGCTCGTCGGCGATGATCAGCGCGGGTTCGAGGGCCAGCGCCATGGCGATCATGATGCGCTGGCGCATGCCGCCCGAGAACTGGTGCGGGTAGTCCCGCACGCGCTCCTTGGCGGCCGGGATGCGGACGCGGTCCATCAGCTCGACGGCTCTGGCGCGGGCGTCCTTCTTCGACAAGCCCCGGTGGACGACGAACATCTCGCCGAGCTGGTCGCCGACGGAGAGGACGGGGTTGAGGGAGGACAGGGCGTCCTGGAAGATCATCGCCATCTCGGCGCCCCGGATCTTCCGGCGCTCGTCCTCCTTGAGCTTCAGCAGGTCCTGGCCCTTGAAGAGGATCTCGCCGCCGGTGATCCGCCCCGGCGGCATGTCGAGGATGCCCATGATGGCCTGCGCGGTGACCGACTTCCCCGAGCCGGACTCCCCGAGCACGGCCAGCGTCTGCCCCTCGTCCACCCCGTAGTCGACCCCGTTGACCGCCTTGGCGACCCCGTCCCGCGTCCGGAACTCCACGTGCAGATCACGTACTTCGAGCAGCATGACGGCGGTTCACCTCAGCTTCGGGTCGAGGGCGTCGCGGACCGCGTCGCCGAGCATGATGAACGCCAGGACGGTGATCGCCAGGGCGCCCGAGGGCCACAGCAGGGCGTGCGGGGCGTTGCGGATGTACGGGGAGGCGGCGGAGATGTCGATGCCCCAGGAGACGCTCGGGGGCTTCAGGCCGACGCCCAGGTAGGAGAGGGTCGCCTCCAGGGCGATGTAGGTGCCCAGCGCGATGGTGGCCACGACGATGACCGGGGCGACGGCGTTCGGGGTGATGTGCCGCAGCAGCATGCGCGAGTTGGAGGCGCCGAGGGCGCGGGCGGCCTGGACGTAGTCGTTCTGCTTGGCGGTGATGACCGAGCCGCGGGCGATGCGGGAGATCTGCGGCCAGCCCAGCAGCACCATGAAGCCGATCACCGGCCAGATGGAGTTGCTGGTGACCACGGACAGCAGCACCAGGCCGCCGAGCACGACCGGGATCGCGAAGAAGACGTCGGTGATCCGGGACAGGAACGAGTCCGGGTGGCCGCCGAAGAACCCGGCGAGCCCGCCGAGCACCGACCCGAGCAGCGCGACACCGAGCGTCGCGCAGACGCCGACGGAGATGGAGATCCGCGCCCCGTAGACGGTACGGGTGTACACGTCACAGCCCTGGCCGTCGTAGCCGAAGGGGTGACCGGGCTGCGCGCCCTCCTGGGCCTTGGAGAGGTCGCACTTGAGCGGGTTGCCGGAGGCGATCAGCGACGGCCACAGCGAGATGACGACCAGGAAGAGGATCACCAGCGCCGAGATGATGAAGACGGGGTTGCGGCGCAGGTCGCGCCAGGCGTCGGACCAGAGGCTGCGGGCCCTGTCGGCCGGACCGCCGCCCGCCGGGCCGTCTCCCAGGCGCTTCTCCAGGGTCTCTCCCTCGGTGGTGGCCAGATCCATGGTGCCGTCCAGTCCCGTCGCGGCGATCGCCCCGTTCTCGGCCGCGCGCTGGCCGCCCGACACGTGCGGCTCCCCGGACTGCGGCTCAGGCATAGCGGATCCTCGGGTCGAGTACGGCGTAGAGGAGGTCGACGAGCAGGTTGGCGAGCAGGAACACCAGGACGAGGACGGTCACGAAGCCGACGACGGTCTGGGTGTTCTGGCGGAGGATGCCCTGGTAGAGCTGGTAGCCGACGCCGTGGATGTTGAAGATCCGCTCGGTGACGATCGCGCCGCCCATGAGGGCGCCGATGTCGGTGCCGATGAAGGTGACCACGGGGATCAGGGAGTTCCGCAGCAGGTGTTTGCGGATCACCCGGTGCCGGGGCAGTCCCTTGGCGACGGCGGTGCGGACGTAGTCGGCGCGGGCGTTCTCCGCGATGGACGTCCGGGTCAGGCGGGTGACGTAGGCGAGGGAGACGGAGGCGAGGACGAGCCCGGGGACGATCAGTTCGTCGAAGGGGGCGTCGGAGGAGACCGACGGACTGATCCAGCCCCACTCCACGCCGAGCAGCAGTTGGATCAGCAGGCCGGTGACGAAGGTGGGGACGGAGATGACGACCAGGGTGACCACCAGCGCCCCGGTGTCGACGGGCCGCCCGCGCCGCAGGCCGGTGACGACACCGAGGGTGACGCCGATGACGATCTCGAAGAGGATCGCGACGATCGTCAGCCGGATGGTGATGGGGAAGGCGGAGGCCATCAGCTCGGTGACCTCCTGCCCGTTGAACGCGGTACCGAAGTCGCCGGTGAAGACGTTGCCCATGTAGGTCAGGTACTGCTGCCACACGGGCATGTCGAGGCCGAACTCGCGGCGCAGCTGGGCGGCCGTCGCCGGATCGCACTCCCGGTCGCCGCAGAGGCCCGCGATGGGGTCGCCCATCACGTTCACCATCAGGAAGATCAGGAGGGTGGCGCCCACGAAGACGGGGATCATCTGGAGCAGGCGCCGGACGACGTACCGTCCCACGGAGGATCAGCCGACCTTGATCTGGTCGTACACCGGCACGCTGAACGGGTTCAGGGAGACGTCCGACAGCCGCGCCGAGTAGCCCGCGCTGCCGTTCTGGTACCAGAGCGGGATGGCGGCCATGTTGTCCCGGACGACCTCCTCGGCCTTCTGGAACGTCTCCACGGCCTTCGCCGTGTCCGACTCGGCATTGGCCTCGTCGACGAGCTTGTCGAAGTCGGCGTTGGACCACTTGCCGTCGTTGGAGGAGGCGTTGGTGTAGTAGAGCGGCTGCAGGAAGTTCTGGATGAGCGGGTAGTCCATCTGCCAGCCGGCCCGGAACGGGCCGCTCATCTTCCGCTGGGTGATCTGGTTGCGGTAGTCGGCGAAGGTGCCGACCGGGTTGCCGACGCACGCCTTGTCGTTGTCGAGGGCGTTGTTGATGGAGTTGCAGACGGCGTCGACCCACTGCTTGTGGGAGCCGGTGTCCGCGTTGTACGTGATCTTGACCTGGCCGTTGGGGAGGCCACCGCCCTCCTTGATCAGCTTCTTGGCCGCGTCCGCGTCGTACTCGCAGGCGTCCCCGCACAGCCCCTTCTTGTAGCCGCCCTCCTCGCCGAGGACCGGGGAGGTCCAGTCGGTGGCGGGGGTGCGGGTCTTCTGGAAGATGGTGTCGGTGATCTGGTCGCGGTCGATGGCCCGGGACAGCCCCTGGCGGACCTTCTCCGAGCCGTCCTTGTTCCAGTCGGCGTCGTAGAACGGGAAGGACAGGGTCTGGATGATGCCGGCCGGGGTGTTGATGTACCGGTCGCCGAGGTCGGCCTTGACGTTCTTCAGCTGGGCGGCGGGGACGTCGTCGACGAGGTCGAGGTTGCCCGCCATCAGGTCGGTGTAGGCGGTGTTGTTGTCGGTGTAGACCTTCAGGTCCACGCCGCCGTTCTGGGCCTTGTCCTCGCCGGGGTAGTCGTCCCACTTGCGGACCGACAGCTGGGAGCCCTTGGTGTACGAGTCGACGGCGTACGGGCCGTTGCCGACGGGCTTGGCGAGCCAGGCGTCGTGGTCGGTGAAGAACGACTGCGGGAGCGGGGCGTAGGCGTTGTAGCCGAGGGTGTCGGGGAAGGTCGAGAACTTCTGGGTGAGCTGGACGGTGAAGGTGTTCTCGTCGGTGACCTTCAGGCCGGAGAGGGTGTCGGCGGTCTGCTTGCTGCCGTCGTCGGGGTGCGTCTTGTCGTAGCCCTGGATGTACTCGAAGAAGTACGCGTTCTTCTGGTTGTTCTTCAGGCTCGCCCCGTAGTTCCAGGCGTCCACGAAGGACTTGGCGGTCACCTTCTCGCCGTTGCTGAAGGTCCAGCCGTCCTTGACCGTGACGGTGAAGTTCTGCGAGTCGGTCGTCTCGATCTTCTCGGCGAGCATGTCCTTCGCCTCGCCGGTCTTCGGGTCGTACCGCTTCAGCCCGCGGAAGATCATGTCGAGCACCTTGCCGCCCTGCACCTCGTTGGTGTTGGCCGGCTCCAGCGGGTTCTGCGGGTCGCCCCACGAGGAGCTGAGCACGGCGCCGGTGTCACCGCTGCCGCTGTTGCCGCCGCCGCTGTCATCCCCGCCCCCGCACGCGGTCGCGGTGAGAGCCACCGCCGCCGCGCCGGCGATCCATCGAGCGTGCGTGGCTCCACGCATGGGGTGCCTCCTCGTCCGTGCGCGAGTGTGCGCAGTACGCCAGCGCGAGTGCACTGTTTCGTTACCGGTCAATATCGACCGTTAACCGGCATAAAGCACACCACGCGGTCCGTCCGGGGGAATGCATCCTCCGGATGCACGCACTCATTGCCCCTCGCGCGGCACCACGGTCGCCATCGGCCGCACCTGTGCGCCCGCCGACAGGCCCCCGCCCGGCTCTGGACGGTCTCGGTCACGGACTTCCGGTCACGCGTGCCCACAGAGCCCCCACGAGTCGCACAGAGCCCCCGGAGTCGGGACCCGGTCGCGCGCGCCCGTGCGGCGGGACGGGACGCCCACCTGGCCGCACGCCAGATGGGCAGCCGTCGCGGTAGGGGGCCCGGCCGATGCATCAGCCCGCGCCGAGGCAGGCCGGCGCAGCGCGCCCCTGATTGCGCCGAGGGCGGATGTATGTGTTCCGGCGCTTCACAGGAGGCCGTTCAATCCCACGAGAGTCCACGTCCCCCGTCGGCGCACCCATGACGTTCGACGGCTGGACGGTGAGGGGACCGGACGGCGGAGAGACCGGACGGTGAGGAGACCGGACAGCGGAGAGATTTAACGGCGGAGAGACTGGACGGTGGAGAGAACCGGCCTTCCGCTCTGACCGCCCGACGGATGCAGCCCATCCTGACGGGCTGGCCACGAAGGGCCCAGGTCAGCCCAGCTCGCCGCGCTCCACACAGAACTCGTTGCCCTCGGGGTCCGCCATGAGGACCCAGCCGCGCCCGTCGGGGCGGGTGTGGTCCGCGACCAGTCGGCCGCCCAGCGCCAGCACCCGCTCGACCTCCTCTTCCCGGGTACGACCGTGCGGCTTCAGATCGAAGTGGAGCCGGTTCTTCGCCGACTTGCCCTCGGGCACTCGGACGAAGAGCAGCCTCGGGCCGCCGGCCGGGTCCTCGATCAGCGCCTCCGGGTCACCGGGCTTGTCGTCGTCGGCCAGCGGACGGCCCAGCAGTCCGCTCCAGAAGAGGCCGAGGTCGTACGGATCTCCGGTGCAGTCGAAGGTGAGGCTGTGAATGGTGGGGTGTTCCAGGCTCAACTGGTGTCTCCATCGGGTGTCGTCGTCTTTTGGCATACAGGCGATTCAGCGGTTCCGTGGGCGAGCGAGGCCTCCGTGACGCATGCGCGGGAGCAGTCGAGGTCTCGCTCCAGTACCTCCCCTGTGACAGCCCGGAGGACCACAAGCCATGTGCTCGACCACTCGCCGCACTGACGGAGCACCGACCGCGCACCCCGGTCCACGGTGGCGCTCGGTCAGATGCCCGTCCGGCCGTCCACGAGTTCCCGTACGACGTCAAGGTGCCCGTTGTGCCGGGAGGTCTCCTCGATGAGGTGAAGGAACACCCAGCGGAGGTCGACGTGACGGCCGTCCCTGATGGGCCGCTGAGACTTGCTGTTCAGGTCGTGTGCGGCGAGCAGTTCGCGATGACGCCCGCTCTGCTCCTCGTATTCGGCCAGGAGTTGCGGCAACGGGACGTCGACAGCCGTGCGCATCTCAGGGTCGGGGTCGTCGTCGGTCGCCTCCGCGAGCGGACCGGTCATGTCCTCCCCGAGGAACACCACCTGAATCCAGTAGTACTCGACCCATCTCAGGTGACTGATCAGCCCGCAGAGAGTCATGAGCGGCGATCCCGGCAAGGGAGCCTTCCGCGCGTCCTGGGGTGACACGCCCTCACACTTGGCGATCGCGGTGGCGCGCGTGTAGTCGAGGAACGTGGTCAGCTGCGTCTGCTCGTCCCAGGCGGGAGGCGTATCGGTGCGTTTCGTCATCGCCGGACAGCATCTCCGGCACCGGCCCGAGTGACAAACGAATTAGTGTGTGGGCATGAATCAGCAACGTGATGCGGCGTTGTCGCAGGCTGTGCGGCTACGGGAAGAAAAGAACCCACAGGCGCGCGAGCAACTGCTGAATCTGGCCGAGCGGTATCCACAGGATGCCGCGATCGCCTATCAGGTTGCCTGGGCGCACGACGCTCTCGGCCTGGAGGCTGAGGCTGTCCCGTTCTACGAGCGGGCGTTGAACGGCTCCGGGCTGTCGCCCGGCGAACGGCACGGGGTCTTCCTGGGGCTCGGAAGCACATACAGGGTGCTCGGCCGCTATGAACTGTCACTGGCGACGTTGCGTCGCGGCCTGTCGGAGTTTCCCCACGACGCAGCTCTGCAGACTTTTCTGGCGATGGCGTTGTACAACCTCGGTGAGTCCCGAGAGGCCGTGCGGACCCTGCTCCAGGTGACGGCGGCCACCAGCGAGGACGGGCGTGTGCAGAAGTACCGCCGCGCGATCGAGTACTACGCCGAACACCTGGACGAAAAACAGTAGGCGTCGAGCAGGCCTCGATGATCAGAGGCCGGCGCTCCCCGGAGCGGTGCGAGGCGCGGACGGGTGTTCTGCCAGGGCTCCTCACGGGTCGTCATTTCCGCACCGGCGACTCCTCACCGGTCTGTACCGATGATGAGGCAACCTCGCGTTGTCGTGCGTTTCCCCGGGCCACTTGGGAAAAGCAGTCGTTGACGCACGGCAGCCACCCGACGGACCACCGCATGCCCCCACCTGCGGCGGGAGTGGCGGAGGCCTGCCGCACACGGAACCGGAGGTCCTGGACCACGGAGGAGAGTCACGGGAGGCGTGTCACTGGGCACGGACGGCCACGGCGGCGGGCGGTGCCTCGACACGCCTGTTCCCGGCACCGCAGCGAACGCCGGTGCCGGGAACAGGTCAGTCTCAGACTGCGTGCACCACGTTCTTCTCCTCCGCGAAATGACACGCGGACTCGTGGGCAGCTGGGGAGTCCACCCCCTGAAAACGCTCGGGAACCGCGAGCAGCGGGACCTCCTCGGCGCACCTGTCCTCAGCCTTCCAGCAGCGGGTGCGGAAGCGGCAGCCGGACGGCGGGTTGGCCGGGGACGGCACATCACCGGTGAGGATGATGCGTTCCCGGCCCTCACGGGCCTCCGGGTCCGGCACGGGCACTGCGGAGAGCAGTGCCTGGGTGTACGGATGCGTCGGGTGCTCGTAGATCTGCTCGTCCGTGCCGATCTCCGCCATCTTGCCGAGGTACATGACCCCGACCCGGTCGGAGATATGCCGCACGATGGACAGGTCGTGCGCGATGAAGAGGTAGGAGAGGTTGAACTCGTCCTGCAGCTTCCCCATCAGGTTGATCACCTGCGCCTGGACCGACACATCGAGCGCCGACACCGGCTCGTCGCAGATGATGATCTCCGGGTTGAGCGCGAGGCCGCGGGCGATCCCGATGCGCTGGCGCTGACCGCCGGAGAACTGGTGCGGGTACCGGTTGATGTACTCGGGGTTGAGCCCGACCACGTCCAGCAGGTCCTGCACCTTGCGGCGCCGGTCACCCTTGGGCGCGACCTCCGGGTGGATCTCGAAGGGCTCCCCGATGATGTCGCCCACCGTCATACGGGGGTTGAGGGATGTGTACGGGTCCTGGAACACCATCTGGATGTTGCGGCGTACGGCCTTCAGCGCGCGCCCGGACAGCTTGGTGATGTCCTGGCCCTTGTAGAAGACCTCACCAGCGGTGACCCGCTCCAGGTTCATCAGCAGCTTGGCCACGGTGGACTTGCCGCAGCCGGACTCGCCGACGATGCCCAGCGTCTCGCCCTGGTAGAGGTCGAAGGAGATCCCGTCCACGGCCTTGACCGCACCGACCTGCCGCTTGAAGAGGATGCCCTGGGTCAGCGGGAAGTGCTTGACCAGGTTGCGCACCTGGAGGATGGGCTCGCCGCGCTCGACCGGTGCCTCGATCGCCGCGACCGCCTCGTCCTCGGAGTGGGCGTCGACGACCTCCACCTCGGAGACGTTGGGCATGGCGTCCACGGCTCCGACGGACTCGTCCGCCTTGTTGGGCTCAGCCATGGATCGTGTCCTTCCAGAAGTGGCACGCGCTGCCGCGGCCGGCCAGCTCGCTGCCGTCCCGCTCGGTCACCGGGAGCAGTGCCGGGATCTCCGTGGTGCAGATGTCCTGGACCTGGGGGCAGCGCGGGTTGAAGGCGCAACCGGTCGGGACGTGCAGCAGGTTGGGCGGCAGACCCTTGATCGCGTACAGCTCCTGGCCCTTCTGGTCCAGGCGCGGGATCGACTCCAGCAGACCCTTGGTGTACGGGTGCGCCGGCCGCTTGTAGATCTCGTGGACCGGCGCCTGCTCGACGATCCGGCCCGCGTACATCACCGCGATCTTGTCGGCGACGTCGGCGACGACGCCCAGGTCGTGTGTGATCAGGATGAGGCCCATGTGGAACTCGCGCTGCAACTCGGCGAGCAGGTCCATGACCTGGGCCTGCACCGTCACGTCGAGGGCGGTGGTGGGCTCGTCGGCGATGATCAGGTCGGGTTCCAGGGCAAGCGCCATAGCGATCATGATGCGCTGGCGCATACCGCCGGAGAACTGGTGCGGGTAGTCGTTGACCCGCGCCGCGGCCGCGGGGATCTTGACCCGGTCCATCAGCTCGATGGCCTTGGCCTTGGCCGCCTTCTTGGACAGGCCCAGATGCACCCGGTACATCTCGCCGAGCTGGTAGCCGACGCTGAGCACGGGGTTCAGCGAACTGAGCGCGTCCTGGAAGATCATGGCGATCGTGGTGCCGCGCAGCTTGCGGCGCTCCTCGGCCGACATCTTCAGCATGTCCTGGCCGCGGTAGAGGATCTCGCCCTGCGGGATCTTCGCCGGTGGCATGTCCAGGATGCCCATGATCGCCTGTGCGGTGACGGACTTGCCGGAGCCGGACTCGCCGAGCACGGCGAGCGTCTCGCCCGCGTTCACGCTGTAGTTGACACCGTTGACGGCCTTGGCCACTCCGTCGCGGGTGTGGAACTCCACGTGCAGGTCACGGACTTCGAGCAGCGGGGCGCCGTCCTCGTCATGCCCGCGGGGCGCGGGGACGGCGTCGTTCTTGTCGATGATGGTCACGTACGCCCTCCTCAGCGCAGCTTGGGGTCGAGGGCGTCGCGCACCGCGTCGCCGAGCATGATGAACGCGAGCACGGTCACCGACAGCATCGCCGCCGGGAAGAACAGGACGTGCGGCGCGTTCCGGATGACCTTGGACGCCGACGAGATGTCCATGCCCCAGGACACGGTCGGGTCGGCGAGGCCAATGCCCAGGAAGGACAGGGTGGCTTCGGTCGAGATGTAGATGCCCAGCGAGATCGTCGCGACGACGATCACCGGGGCAATGGCATTCGGCAGGATGTGCCGGGCCAGGATCCGCGTGGTGCTCGCACCGAGGGCCTTGGCGGCGTGCACGTAGTCCGCCTGCTTGTTGGTGATCACCGCACCGCGCATGACGCGGGCCACCTGGGTCCAGCCGAGGAAGGACATCGCGAGGATGACGACGATGACCGAGCGCGTCTCGAAGGAGTTGAGCACGATGAGGGCGCCGAGCAGGAACGGGATGCCGAAGAAGACATCGGTGATGCGGGAGAGCAGCGAGTCGATCCAGCCGCCGAAGTAACCGGCGAGCATGCCGACGAGGCCGCCGACGACCGTGGTCAGCACGGTGACTCCGACACCGACGAAGATCGACGCGCGGGTGCCGAAGATGAGCCGGGTGTAGATGGACCGTCCCTGGCCGTCGTAGCCGAGCCACTCCGGGGAGAACCAGTGTCCGAGCTGCGGCTCACCCAGGTAGTGGTTGCGCAGGTCGCCGGAGCGAGGGTCGCCGCTGGAGAAGAGGCTGGGGAAGATCGCGATGATCAGCAGCAGCGCGATCAGCACCGCAGAGACGATGAAGTACGGGTTGCGCCGCAGGTCGCGCCAGGCGTTCGACCAGAGGCTCGCGGGTTTCTCCTGGCCGGCGGGTTTCTGAGCCGGTGTCGCCTGCGGTGGGACGACGGGGCCCCCCGGTGTCTGGGCACCCGCGGTCTTGATCGCGTCCTTGGCCGCGTCCTTGGTCACGTCAGGCATAACGGATCCTCGGGTCCAGGACCGCGTAGAGCAGGTCGATGAGCAGGCTTGCCAGCAGATACACCAGCACCAGGATGGTGACAATGCCGACGATCGTGGCACCCTCGCGCCGGAACAGCGCGGTGTAGAGGGCGTTGCCGACGCCCGGCACATTGAAGATGCCTTCGGTGACGACCGCTCCCGCCATCAGGGAGCCGATGTCCGTGCCGAGGTAGGTGACCACGGGGATCAGCGAGTTGCGCATCAGATGGACACCGACCACACGGCGACGCGGCAGACCCTTGGCCACGGCCGTGCGCATGTAGTCGGAGCGCAGGTTCTCGGCGATCGACGTACGAGTCAACCTCGCCACGTACGCGAGGGAGAGCGAGGCGAGGACGGCTCCTGGCAGGATCAACTCGTTCCAGTTCTCGGCGTTCTGGACGTTGGGCGAGACCCAGCCCAGGTTGAACGAGAACACCTGGCGCAGGACGAAGGCCAGGACGAAGACCGGAACGGAGATCACCAACAGGGTGAAAACCAGGATGAGGGTGTCCGCGGCGCGGCCGACCCGCAGGCCCGCGAAGATGCCGAGGGAGACACCGAGGACGAGTTCGATGACGAAAGCGACCGTGGCGAGCCGGATCGTCGTGGGGAAGACCCGACTGATCTCCTCCGCGACGGGCCGGCCGGCGAAGGTGTCACCGAAGTCGAAGTGGAAGAGGATGCCCGACATGTAGTCGACATACTGCTTCCAGAGCGGCTGGTCGAGGCCGAACTTGTGTCGCAGCGCGGCGAGGGTGGCCGGATCGGCGCCCTTGTCACCGAACATGGCCCGGACCGGGTCACCGGGCAGCGCGTACACCATAAGGAAGATGAGCAATGTGGTCCCGATGAAGACCGGGATCATCTGGAGCAGTCGTCGTGCGACATAGCGCCCCATCGTGCCTCCGTCTCAGGTCGGTGAAACGCGTGACCGCAGGCTCCCCCGACCGTGCGACCACGCACCTGGAGGACGGTGCCGCGGAGTGGGTCCGCGGCACCGCCTCTCCAAGTAGCCGACAATCGTTACTTCTTCTTGACTTCGATCTCGTTGAGGATCGGGTCACCGGACTGGTTGAACTTCACGTTCTGGACGTTGTTCGAGTAGCCCGAGTTGACCTTGTAGTACCAGAGCGGGATGGACGGCATGTTGTCGACCAGGGACTTCTCGGCCGTCTGGTACAGCTCCGCCGACTTCTCGATGGTAGGCGCCGCGTCGGCCTCCTTGACCAGCTTGTCGAAGTCCTTGTTGGAGTAACCGCTGGTGTTGCCGGCCACACCGGTGCCGTAGAGGTCACGGAGGAAGTTGCCGTTGAACGGGTAGTCGAGCACCCAGCCACCGCGGTACATCGACTTGACCTCCTTGGCGTCACGCGCCTCGAGGTCGGTCTGGAAGTCGGCCTTGGAGTCGCCGGAGCACTCGACGCCGGTGGCCTCGCGGATGCTGTTGCAGACCGCTTCGACCCATTCGCCGTGGCCGCCGTCGGCGTTGAACTGGATGGTGATCTTGTTACCGGGGACACCGCCACCGGCCTCGATCAGCTTCTTGGCCGCGGCCGGGTCGTACTTGGTGACGTCACCAGCGGCACCCGCCTTGAAGCCGAGCACACCCTGGGCGACCCAGCCGGTGGCCGGGGTACGGCTGCCCTGCAGCACGGTCTTGGTGATCGTGTCGCGGTCGATCGCCCTCGACAGGCCCTGGAGGACCCGGTTGTCGATGCCCTTCCACTGCTTGGTGTAGAAGGCCGGGACGATGGACTGGACGGCCGAGTAGTCCTGGTCGATGGCGCGGTCGCCCAGGTCGGTCTTGTAGTTCGCGAGGCTCGCGGCCGGCACCTGGCGGATGACGTCGACCTTGTCGGAGAGCAGGTCGGCGTAGGAGGCCTCGGGGCCGGTGTAGTTCTTGAAGAGCACGCCGCCGTTCTTGGGCTTGTTCGGGCCCTTGTAGTCGGCGTACGTCTTCACCTCGATCGACTTCTTGTGGTCCCACTTGACGAACTCGTAGGGGCCGTTGCCGACCGGCTTCTCGCCGTAGCCCTCAGGGTCCTTGAAGAAGCCGGACGGGAGCGGCGCGAAGACGTTGTACGCGAGCTTGTACTCGAAGTACGCGAGCGGCGCGCTCAGGGTGATGGTGAAGGTGTTGTCGTCGACGACCTTCAGGCCGGACATGGCGTCCTTCTTGGCCTTGCCCTTCTCCGGGTGGACGTCCGCGTAGCCCTCGATGTCGGAGAACCAGGAGGCGTTGGTCTGGTTGTTCGCGATGTTCGCGGCCCAGTTCCACGCGTCGACATAGGACTTGGCGGTGACGGCCTCACCGTTGTGGAACTTCCAGCCCGACTTGAGCTTGACGGTCCACACCTTCGAGTCGTCCGTGGTGATGGACTCGGCGTTGGTGTAGGTGATCTTGCCGGAACCGTTCTCGTAATCGACAAGAGTGTCGAAGAGCGAGGTGACGACGTCGGAGCCGTAGCTCTCCATCGTGTTCGCCGGCTGCAGCGGGTTCTGCGGCTCACCACTCTCGAACGTCACGATGCCCTTGGCATCAACGGCGCCCTTGTCGTTCCCCTTGTCGCCGCCGTCATCACCGCCACCACCACAAGCGGTCACGCTCAGCGCCACAACCGCGGCTATCGCCACCCACTTGGCGCTCTTCGCACCCCGCATGGGTTCCTCCTCATGAGTCCATTTGTTCACCACAGGAGGGAATACCAGACACAGCACCGACACGTGGGACGGAGAAAGTTGGGTACTCCCCTGGCTCGTGAGGCCGACGCGCCCCCCTAGACGCGTGACCCTTTGACCCGAGCTCTACGCGCCTAACTATCTGCCATGGGCCAGCGCCCGACCACCTTCGCAAGGTCTCGGTTCGATCACACCTTGCGCCTACTTCTTCCAAAATCCGGACAAAGGGTTTGGTGAGAGATCCCTGCGAAACGGACTTGTTACATATTTATCGGTCGCAGCCGTCCGCATACCGGACGCGATTGCGGAAAAAACGGGTTGCGGAATATCCGCTCTCGTGCAGGGGTGCCGAGGGCACGCTCATCTGCCACATACGCAAGGAGTCCCCTCCCCACGTAGCCGACAGGTTTCCGTCCGTCCGCCGGGCTGCCGTTGGACACGGCGCGACGAGAATCGCGGGATTCGCCGGCACACCCTTGGGGAAACCTGTGCATCCAGCAGCGTAGTGGGAATCGGCCAGGCCGAGAGCGTCTTCTCCCGCAACGAAGGGTTTTCCCTACCCCCGGGTAGGGGTCGCGGTTGGCACCGCACTTGCCGCACTCCGGATCTCAACAGCCGCGTGCGGCCCAAGCCGCCGCCCTCCAGTTCGCCCGTCGACGAGAGTCGTCGCCGAGAGCAGGGCGACGATCCCTCGCGAGAACACGCACGGCCCAACACGCGGAGACGCCGCGTCCGACGCCAAGCCGCCGCACAGGAGCGAGTCGACCGCACGCTGCGCGAGATCCTCGTGGCGCGACCGGACCGATCCCGTGTCGCGTCGAGGTGCGACTAGCAGGATCCACGACCAGCATCCCACGAGATAACCCGGCAAGACACACTTGGGCATTCGCCAGCTGTCCTACCTCATCGGCCGGGGATGGCACCCGGACCTGCGGGGCCATCGGGGGCAATGAGCCGACGCAGGACATGTCCAGCCACGTGAGCACCCTGTCGCGCGCGAACATTCATCACAAAGCGAGCCGGCTGAAGGCGAACTCAGAGAGCCCTCAGTGCCTGGGCATCGGCGCGTCGCCAAGCCCGCCAAGCGGATCCTCTGCACCCGCAAGGACAGCGCGACCACCGACCTGAAGTGCCAGCGAAATACGACATCAATAGCAACAAAAAGGCGATAACGGTGTACCCAGCAGCAAAGTCCGCAGTGAACTGGTGCTGCCTGGGCGCCAGGGAGTGCAAATCGTCACAAATAGTCAGCTACAGGAAAGAAAGTCCTCAAACCAACGGCTTAGCCCGACCCGCAAGGCCCCTGTCCATTGCTGATGCTCTTGCCGCCTGCCGGCGGAAGCCCCCTGGCCCGGTGACATCGGTCGACGCTTGGCAGGACCACCTCAAAGTTTCCTCAATTGAGTAGCACTACCGCGCTGTTGGCGTTTTACTCATCGAGCGATCAGCCAAGCAGCCATTCTGGCAGCAGAGTTCACGACGAGCACTCCCCCGCCGCAGCAGCGACGGGCACGACTGCTACGACCCAGGCACGTTCTTTACGCACATCTTTGCCACATGGCTGACAACAATGGCCAAAGCGCCTATGAGGCGCCAACACGGGGAGTTTGTATGAGATCCATCGCTAGCGGAGTCGTCGCACTAACCCTGGCCGGTTCCGGGTTGGTCGCCGTGGCTGCACCGAGCTACGCCTCCTGCGCACCGCAGAAGAAGATCATAAAGATCTCCAACATCAAGCGCATCGACAAGAAGACCAACCTGGTGAGTAGCGCCATCCAGGGGCCTGGCGACGTCTCCTACTCGGAGACGACGACTGCGACTTCGTCGTGGGGCGGGTCCGCGGCGGTGGAGGGAGACCTCAGCGCCATTTTCGCCTCGCTGAAGGTCAAAACCGAGATCAATCACTCCAAGACGTGGTCCAAGGCCAAGTCCTGGCGATACACCCTGCACATCGCCAAGGGCAAGACACAGCGCATCCGGATGTTCCACCGCCATAGCGAACTTACCGTCACCAAGAAGACCTTCAACACGGGCATTTGCAAGTACAGGACGACCTACAAGAAGAGGATCCACGTGCCGTACTCGGGCAACGCGGACAACGTGTGGAAGCGCGAAAACGTCTAGAATTCCTGCCTTCACCTCGCAGTGACGGTCCGGCCACTCCCCCTGGGGGAACGGCCGGACCGTCTGCGTGAACAGCGAGCCAGTATTTAGCCGTGCTTGGCGCGGCTCGCGGCGCGGGCGCGCTCGCGGGCGTCCAGGTTGACCTTGCGGATGCGCACGGCCTCCGGGGTCACCTCGACGCACTCGTCGTCGCGGCAGAACTCCAGGGACTGCTCCAGGGAGAGCTTGCGCGGCGGGACGATGGCCTCGAACGAGTCGGCCGAGGAGGACCGCATGTTCGTGAGCTTCTTCTCCTTGGTGATGTTCACGTCCATGTCGTCGGAGCGCGAGTTCTCACCGACGATCATGCCCTCGTAGACCTCGGTACCGGGGTCGGTGAACAGCACACCGCGCTCCTGGAGGTTCGTCATCGCGAACGCGGTGACGGCGCCGGAGCGGTCGGCGACGAGCGAACCGTTGTTGCGGGTCGTCAGCGTGCCGAACCACGGCTCGTGGCCCTCGTGGATGGAGTGGGCGATGCCCGTGCCGCGCGTGCCGGTCAGGAACTCCGTACGGAAGCCGATGAGGCCGCGGGACGGAACGACGAACTCCATGCGGACCCAGCCGGAGCCGTGGTTCGACATGTTGTCCATCCGGCCCTTGCGGACGCCCATGAGCTGCGTGACCGCGCCCATGTGCTCCTCGGGGACGTCGATCGTCATGCGCTCGACCGGCTCGTAGACCTTGCCGTCGACGATCTTGGTGACCACCTGCGGCTTGCCGATGGTCAGCTCGAAGCCCTCACGGCGCATCTGCTCGACCAGGATGGCCAGCGCCAGCTCACCACGGCCCTGGACCTCCCAGGCGTCGGGACGCTCGGTGTCGAGGACACGGAGGCTGACGTTACCGACCAGCTCGCGGTCGAGGCGGTCCTTGACCTGGCGGGCGGTGACCTTGCGGTCCTTGACCGCGGCCTTGTTGTCCGCGCCCTTGCCGGTGCCACCGCGGCCGACCAGCGGCGAGGTGTTCGTGCCGATGGTCATCGAGATCGCCGGCTCGTCGACCGTGATCAGCGGCAGCGCGATCGGGTTCTCGGTGTCGGCGAGGGTCTCGCCGATCATGATGTCCGGGATACCGGCGACGGCACAGATGTCACCGGGGCCGGCCACCTCGGCGGGCTTGCGGGTGAGCGCCTCGGTCATCATCAGCTCGGTGATGCGGACGTTGGCCATCGTGCCGTCACGCTTGATCCATGTGACGGTCTGTCCCTTGCGCAGCTCGCCCTGCTCGACGCGGAGCAGCGCGATACGGCCGAGGAAGTTGTCGGCGTCCAGGTTGGTGACGTGCGCCTGGAGCGGGGCCTCCTCGTCGTACGACGGGGCCGGGACGTGCGACAGGATCGTGGAGAAGAACGGCTCCAGGCTGTTGCTGTCGGCCGGGACGGTGCCGTCCTCCGGCTTGGTCAGCGAGGCGACACCGTCACGCGCACACGCGTAGACGATGGGGAACTCGATCTGGTCCTCGTCGGCGTCGAGGTCGAGGAAGAGGTCGTAGGTCTCGTTGACGACCTCGTCGATGCGCGAGTCCGCGCGGTCCGTCTTGTTGATGCACAGGATGACGGGCAGGCGCTGCTGAAGCGCCTTGCGCAGCACGAAGCGGGTCTGCGGCAGCGGACCCTCGGAGGCGTCGACGAGCAGGACCACCGCGTCGACCATCGACAGACCGCGCTCGACCTCGCCACCGAAGTCGGCGTGACCGGGGGTGTCGATGATGTTGATGGTGATGACGTCGCCGCCATCCTTCGGGTGGTACTTCACCGCCGTGTTCTTGGCGAGGATCGTGATGCCCTTCTCACGCTCCAGGTCGTTCGAGTCCATCATGCGGTCGTCGAGCGACTCGGCGGCGTGCGCGGCGAAGGCACCGGCCTGCTTGAGCATGGCGTCGACCAGAGTGGTCTTGCCATGGTCGACGTGGGCGACGATGGCAACGTTGCGGATGTCGTGGCGCGTGGCCATATTGAGGCGCTTCTCCCGGAGTGTGAGGACGGCCTGCGCTGACATCTGTGTCGCGCGGACCCTGCCGGGCTGGACACGCCACGGCCTCACCCCATGGTACGGGGCCGCGGGCACCGAGGCTCCCCGGGCCGTTTCGGCCCAGCTCAGCCCGGCTCAACCCCAGCTCAGGGCCGCTTCTCGGCGGCTCGGGCCGCCTCGGCCGCCCGCGAACCGACCGGGCACAGCTCCTCGGCCGCGGCCCGCCCGGCCGCCCCGTCCGGCGGGGTGTCACAGGGCAGGAATCCCGTGCCGACCGTCTCCCAGGTGTGGACGCGGCCCCGCGCCGGCTCGGCGTCCCCGCAGGTGTACGTGAAGCGGGCGTCGACGAATCCGATCTGCTTCCAGAGGTAGTACGGGCCGTCGAGCCCCCCGGCATGCCATCCGAACTCCGACTCCTCGGGCGGCTCCTCCTCGGACGGATCCGCGAGCGGCTCCTCCACCTTCAGATGCGCACCCAGTGCCTTGATCACCCGGGCCGGGGACACCCCTTCGGGCGCACCGGTGACCGTGGGCCGGTGGACGGTGCCGGGTTCCAATGGATGCAGACGGGTCTCGTAGGAGTGCGTCCCCTTCGCGAAGGTGACCGGTTCGCCGAGTGCCGTCGGCCACGTCGTCCGGCGTACGCCGGACCAGGTGTACTTGCCGTCCGCGCAGGACACGCCCGCCCGTGCGCGGCCGTCGTCCGGGGCGGCCGCGCCACCGGGACCACCCGTGCAGGCCGTCGCCCCCAGCGCCAGCGCCAGCACCCACACCGACACACCCGCACCCGCACCCGCACCCGCCGCGCGGTTCCGCCGTACCGAGTCGTGCATCGCCCGACCTCCCCCTCCGCATACGTCGGCCGCCGCCCGCGTGAGTACGGGGGCGGCGGCCGAGGTCCGTGGGGCAAGGATCCCCTATGAGGCGGTGGGGCGCGCCGGTCCCTTCGCGCCCTTCTTCAGGAAGCCCATGTCCTCGTAGACCGGGGTCTGGAAGCCGAAGGCGCCCGCGTTCGCGAGGGTGGTGCGGGCGGCGACGAGCTGGGGCCGCTGGTACAGGGGGATGGACCCGGCGGCGGCCCAGATGCGGGCGTCCGCCTTGCGGATCAGCGCGCGGGTCTTCGACTCGTCGAGGGTGGAGAGGGCCTGGTCGAACAGCTGGTCGACGCGGTCCGTGCCGACGCGCGTGTAGTTCTGCTCGACGTTCAGCGAGCCGTCGGCCGCCGGCACCGGCTTGGCGTAGATCGGCCGGGCGTCGGTGGCGGGGTACGCGGAGGTCGGCCAGGAGTACAGCGCGAGGTCGTACTGTCCGTTCGCGATGTGGTCCTTGAAGTAGCTCTCGTCCGGGACCTTCGTGATCTCCGTCCGGATCCCGACGCGCTCCAGCATCACCGCGATCCGCTCGCCGACGGCCCGCAGCGACTCCGTCCCCGGTCCCGACGGCAGTACGAACCGCAGCGTCAGCAGCTTGCCGTTCTTGGCGAGCGGCCCCCGCGCGGCATCGGCGGGCGCCCGCGTCCCCTGCGGGGCGTACGCGCCGGGCGCGCCGCCCGGCTTGAACTGCTTGCCGTCCTGGGCGAGGTTCTCGTCGGCGTCGTAGGGCTTGTCGTCCCCGCCGACGACGTACGTGCTGTCGTCCGCGGAGGAGCCGGACTTCTCGGAGCCGCGTTCGCCCGATCCGCTGCCGGGCTTGTCGGAACCGGAGTCGTTCTTCGTGCCGCGGCTCTCCCCCTCCGCGCCGGCCGCCTTCTTGCTCTCCGCCACGGGCTCGCGGGGTTCGAGGGGGCCGCCCTGTTCCCAGCCGGCGTCGGCCAGGAGGGCCCGCGCCTCGTCGGCGTCCTGGCCGCCGAGGGCGCCGCTGTTGTCCGCGTAGGCGGCCTGACCGGCGAGGGCGAGGTGGCTGCCGACGGGCTCGGCGGGCAGACCGAGGGGTTCGAGGACGAGGGCGGCGAGCTTCTCGCGGTCGATCGCGCGGGCCACGGCGCGGCGGACGCGCTCGTCGGCGAGAGGACCGTCGGAACCGTTCAGCGCGAGCTGGGTGAAGGCGGGTTCCAGGGACCGGCGGACGGCGAAGCCCCGCAGGGCGGACTGCTGCGAGAGGTACTCGGCGAGCGCCGCGCGCCGCTTCTCACGGGCACGGGTCTCGCCATCGGCGGCCTTCTCGTCCGAGCCGTGCGCGAGGGCCCAGGACCGCAGCGACTTCGCGGGGGTCAGGCCGGACTCGGGGCCGTGCGCCCCGCCCTCCCGGCCGAGCGGGCCGCGCTGCGAGAGCGGCGGACCGGCGCCTTGCGCCTTCTTCTTCTTGTCACGGGAGGCGAGCATGATCCGCTCGGCCTGCGCGGAGTCGATCTCGGCGATGTCGACCTTGTCCTCGGCCAGCGCCTCGTCCCGCTCGGCGCGCGGTACGGCGCGCAGAACCAGCTCGGAGAGCTTGGCGGTCCGTCCCCACCAGCGGGGGTTGCGGGCCAGCGTGACCTGGCCGGCCTTGCGGTCGACCTCCTTCAGCGCGAACGGCCCGGCGGTGACCTTGAGCTGCTTGCGGGCGCCGTCGTTGAAGGAGTCGGGGGTACCCATCACCTGCTTCGGGTACAGCGGCGAGAACAGCGACTTCCAGTCGGCGTACGGGCGGGCGAAGGTGACCCGGACCTCCAGGTCGTTGTCACCGCGTTCGATCTTCTCGATACGTTCGTAGCCGGAGTTCCTGGCGGTCCAGTACGCGGCGTCCTTGCCGGACAGGGCCCGCCACTGCGCGGCGAAGTCGGCGGCGCCGATCTCGCGGCCGTCGCTCCACACCGCCTGCTGGTTGAGCTTGTAGAGGACGACCTGCCGGGGCTCGCGTTCGACGACCTTCGCGGATTCCAGGAAGTCGGCGTTGAGCTGGGGGCGTCCGCCGGCGTCGAGGCGGTACATCGACGGCAGGACGGCACCGGCGATGCGTGCCGTGGTCGGGTCGGCGTCCGACTGGAAGGTGTTCAGCGTCTCCGGTACGGCGTCCACGGCCCAGCGCAGGGTGCCGCCGTCGGCGACGCGGTCGCGTGCGGCGGGCGCGATGTCCTGTCCGGCCAGGGGTCTGCCCGCCGGATCCTCCTCGCTGCAGCCGCTCAGGCCGGGCACCGTGAGCACGCCTGCGGCCAGGAACGCCAGGGTGCGGCGCCGGGCGCGCGGTCGAACGCGGTCGTGGGGAATCGGCATCACTGCGACCTCCTCGCTCCGCGGTGGGAGAACGGGGACGGGGGTGGCTCTGATCACGTTCGGCGGTATATGGAGCTGATCAGACGGATGCGGCCCACTGAAGAGGACGGGGTTCTCGTGGGGGTGGCGACACGACGAGGGGGGCGGCCGAACCCACCCGTTTGGGCGCCATGAAGTCGGGTGGGGCGCCTTGGGACCCGGTGGGCTCTGTTGTTCGGCGGGCGCGCGTCCGGCGGGACTTCTCGCGCGGTTCCCCGCGCCCCTGAGAAGCAGGGGCTGCGCCCCGAGCTTCTCAGGCCCGCAGGGGCCTGGGTCTTCACGGGCGCGGGGAACCGCGCGGGAAGCCCCACCGGGCCGCACCCGACAACGCACCCGGCAACGCGACCGCACCCCCGACGCTCCCCGGCGCAAAAGAACACCGCACACGGCTTCCCACCGGCACGTGTGACGCGCGACACTCGCAGGCGCATGAACATTGCCGCCTTGGGGTCACCACCCCCTGAAAGCGAGGGCAAGTCATGTCCGTGCACGACGACTTGACGGCAGTCCGGCGCTGCCTGGACGAACTGACCCGGTCCGTACGCCGCCTGGAGCAGCAACTCGGCGGCAGCGGCCTGGAGATACGCCGCGTCAGAACCGACGCCGACCACCTGCGCGAAAGCGTCGCGCTGCTCGGCGAGGCCGCCCCCGCCCTGGCGAAGCCACGCCGCCCGGACCTGGTCCCGATCCCCGACACCCCGTACGACAGCTCACTGTGGACGGACTCGGACGACGAGGGCCTCGGCGCCCGCGACCGCCGCGCCCCCTGACCGCCGCAACCGACCGCCCCACGCCCCGAAAGCCCAGCCCCCAGCCCTCGTCCCCGACACGCCAAGAACCCGACCGGGAGTCCCCCGTTGGCCACTGGTACGGAACCACCGGCAACTGAACCCCATCCCCGGCGGGGCGGCGTACGGACCCGTACGCGCGCCGCGATCTCCGCCCCGCACCTGCGCACCGACCGCTGGTGGCTGGCCCCCGCCGCGACGGCCGCCGGCCTGCTGGCGTTCATCGTGTACTCGACGTGGCGGGCCTTCGCCGACGCGCACTACTACGCGGCCCCGTACGTCTCGCCGTTCTACTCGCCCTGTCTGGCGGAACGCTGCGTGCCCATGCGCGGTGGCCCCAACTGGGAGCTCCTCGGCGGCTGGTGGGGCATCTCACCGGCGATCATCATCCTGATCTTCCCGCTCGGCTTCCGCCTGACCTGCTACTACTACCGCAAGGCCTACTACCGCGGCTTCTGGGCCTCCCCGCCCGCCTGCGCGGTCGCCGAGCCGCACCGGAAGTACTCCGGCGAGACCCGGTTCCCGCTGATCCTGCAGAACCTCCACCGGTACTTCTTCTACGCGGCCCTGCTCGTCGCCTGCATCCTCACCTACGACACGGTCCTGGCCTTCCGTGACGAGAACTACGCGTGGGGCCACATGGGCCTCGGCACCCTCGTGTTCCTCGTGAACATCGTGCTGATCTGGGCGTACACCCTCTCCTGCCACTCGTGCCGGCACATCGTCGGCGGCAAGCTCAAGCACTTCTCCAAGCATCCCGTGCGCTACCGGATGTGGAGTTGGGTCGGGAAGCTCAACGCCCGCCACATGCAGCTGGCCTGGGCGTCGTTGGTGAGCGTGGCGCTCGCCGACTTCTACGTGTACCTGGTCGCGTCCGGCGTCTTCGACGATCCGGCCCTCTTCTAACAGACAAAAGGTGCTTCTGATGTCCGTGGTCGAACGACAGGAGTGGGACGTCGTCGTGATCGGCGCCGGCGGCGCCGGGCTCCGCGCCGCGATCGAGGCCCGTGAGCGGGGCGCCCGTACGGCCGTGATCTGCAAGTCCCTGTTCGGCAAGGCGCACACCGTGATGGCGGAGGGCGGCATCGCGGCCGCCATGGGCAACGTCAACTCCGGCGACAACTGGCAGGTCCACTTCCGCGACACCATGCGCGGCGGCAAGTTCCTCAACCAGTGGCGGATGGCCGAGCTGCACGCGCGCGAGGCCCCCGACCGGGTGTGGGAGCTGGAGACCTGGGGCGCCCTCTTCGACCGTACGAAGGACGGCCGGATCTCGCAGCGCAACTTCGGCGGCCACGAGTACCCGCGCCTGGCGCATGTCGGCGACCGTACGGGCCTGGAGCTGATCCGCACGCTCCAGCAGAAGATCGTCGCGCTCCAGCAGGAGGACCACAAGGAGACCGGCGACTACGAGTCCCGGCTCAAGGTCTTCCAGGAGTGCACGGTCACCCGGGTGCTGAAGGACGGCGGCCGGGTCTGCGGCGTCTTCGGTTACGAGCGCGAATCCGGGCGCTTCTTCGTCCTCGAAGCGCCGGCCGTGGTCATCGCCAC
Organism: Streptomyces sp. NPDC002324; assembly: GCF_053593335.1. NCBI lineage: Bacteria > Bacillati > Actinomycetota > Actinomycetes > Kitasatosporales > Streptomycetaceae > Streptomyces > Streptomyces sp. NPDC002324. The sequence continues at coordinate 147,108 of NZ_JBSFCF010000008.1, read as the reverse complement.
CGGCGGGATCGGCAAGTCGTTCAAGGTGACGTCGAACTCGTGGGAGTACACGGGCGACGGCCACGCGCTGGCACTGCTCGCGGGGGCGCCGCTGCTGAACATGGAGTTCGTGCAGTTCCATCCGACGGGCATGGTCTGGCCGCCGTCGGTCAAGGGCATCCTCGTCACGGAGTCGGTGCGCGGGGACGGCGGTGTCCTGCGCAACTCCGAGGGCGAGCGGTTCATGTTCGACTACGTCCCGGACGTCTTCAAGGAGAAGTACGCGGAGTCCGAGGAGGAGGGCGACCGCTGGTACGAGGACCCGGACCACAACCGCCGCCCGCCCGAACTGCTGCCGCGCGACGAGGTGGCGCGGGCCATCAACGCCGAGGTGAAGGCGGGCCGGGGCTCGCCGCACGGCGGGGTCTTCCTGGATGTGTCCACGCGGATGCCGGCGGAGACCATCCGGCGCCGACTCCCCTCGATGTACCACCAGTTCAAGGAGCTGGCGGACGTCGACATCACGGCGGAGGCTATGGAGGTCGGGCCCACCTGTCACTACGTGATGGGCGGGATCGCGGTCGAGTCGGACACGGCGGCGGCGCGGGGGGTGCCGGGCCTGTTCGCGGCCGGGGAGGTGGCCGGCGGGATGCACGGCTCCAACCGGCTGGGCGGCAACTCCCTCTCCGACCTGCTCGTGTTCGGCCGCCGGGCGGGGCAGCACGCGGCCGCGTACACGGCGGGGCTGAGCGGGGCCCGGCCACCGGTGGACGACATCGAGGTGGACACGGCCGCCGCCGAGGCGCTGCGGCCGTTCTCCGCCGAGGGTCCGGAGCCCGGCCTGGAGGCCGGCCGGCCGCCGGAGAACCCGTACACCCTCCACCAGGAACTGCAGCAGGCCATGAACGACCTGGTCGGCATCATCCGCCGCGAGGGCGAGATGGAGCAGGCACTGGAGAAGCTGGCCGACCTGCGGGTGCGGGCGCGCCGGGCGGGGGTGGAGGGGCACCGGCAGTTCAACCCCGGCTGGCACCTCGCCCTCGACCTGCGGAACATGCTGCTGGTCAGCGAGTGTGTGGCCCGGGCCGCGCTGGAGCGCACCGAGTCGCGTGGCGGCCACACCCGCGAAGACCATCCGACGATGGACCGCGACTGGCGCCGGATCAACCTGTTGTGCCGGCTCTCCGATCCGACGGGCGGGCCGGAGACCTGGGATCCCGTCGTCGGCCAGATCGCCCTCACCCGGGAGACCACCGAAGCCATCCGTCCCGACCTGCTCGCCCTGTTCGACAAGGAGGAGCTGGTCAAGTACCTCGCCGAAGAGGAGCTGTACGAGTGAGCGGCTACGACAGCGGCTGTGCCGGCCACGAGGAGGCGCGGTCATGAGCGGTTACGAGGCCCGCTTCAGGGTGTGGCGGGGCGATGTGCGGGGCGGCGCTCTGGAGGACTTCGAGGTCGAGGTGAACGAGGGCGAGGTGGTTCTCGACATCATCCACCGGCTCCAGGCGACCCGGACGCCCGACCTCGCCGTCCGCTGGAACTGCAAGGCGGGCAAGTGCGGTTCGTGTTCCGCCGAGATCAACGGCCGTCCCCGGCTGATGTGCATGACCCGGATGTCGGTGTTCGAGCGGGACGAGACGATCACCGTCACGCCGCTGCGGGCCTTCCCGGTCGTGCGTGACCTGGTCACGGACGTGGGATTCAACTACACCAAGGCGCGCGAGGTCCCGGCCTTCGTGCCGCCGGAGAAGCTCGGTCCCGGTGAGTACCGCATGATGCAGGAGGACGTGGACCGTCCGCAGGAGTTCCGCAAGTGCATCGAGTGCTTCCTGTGCCAGGACACCTGCCATGTCGTGCGCGACCACGAGGAGAACAAGCCGGCCTTCGCGGGCCCGCGCTTCCTCATGCGCGTCGCGGAGCTGGACATGCACCCGCTGGACGCGGCGGAGGACACCGGCCTGGACCGCAAGAGGACGGCCCAGGACGAGCACGGCCTCGGCTACTGCAACATCACCAAGTGCTGCACCGAGGTCTGCCCCGAAGGCATCAAGATCACGGACAACGCGCTGATCCCGTTGAAGGAACGTGCCGTGGACCGCAAGTACGACCCGCTGGTGTGGCTGGGGTCGAAGATCAGGAGGCGGTCCTCGGCGGGGTGAGGTCTGCCCTCTGGGGGCGTCCGCGTCGTCGTCCGGGCATCGCGGTCGCCGCGCGTCACCACCCGGGCGCCACCGGGTGGCGACGCGGCCGGGGCGGCTCGCGGGGTACGACAGCACCGAGCCGGCGACGGTCAGGACCCGCCTCGCGGGGGAAGCGGTCCTGAGGGGCCCTCGCCGTCGCCGCCGACCTCCGTCTCCCCCACTCCGCCGCACCCCGCTCGCGACCGCGCGAGTCCGGCCATACGCTCCCAAATGTGACGTCGCGTCTGAGAAGGAGCCGAGCGCGGGGCGCCACGTCGCACATAGCCGTGCGCCTGGCCCACACCGCCTTCGGGGTGCTCGCAGCCTTGGCCTGGCTCCTGCTCCCCACGACCACGGAACCGGCCGAAGGGCAATCCACGGACCGCCCCGCCGACACACGCCACACGGGCGACACGGCCCCGGGTGCGCCCCGGGTGCCCGCGGTCGGCGGCGAGCTGTCCAGGACACCGTCCGGGAACGGGACAGCGCCAAGGAGTACCGTCGGACCGGCCGCCGAGAGACAACCCGCCGCACCGCACGACGACAAGCCCTCCCGGACGCACGACGCAGGCCAGACAACCGTCGGACCCGCCGCCGACGGACGACCCGGCACTCCGGAGAGCGACGGCTCCCCCGGGGCGAGGGACCGTACGAGTAGTCGCCCCGCACATCCGGTCGATCCCGCATGGTCCGCGTTCCCGGCCATCGGCGGATGGCCCTTGGCGCCAGGTGCCGGCACCGGACCCGGTGGCCCGGCCGCCGCAGTGCCCCTCGCGCCCCGCGCCACCGGCGCACAGCCCGTGGCGCCCGGCATCGGCGCGGCGGCGCCGGTCGGAGACGAGGCGTCCGCGGCGGATCTGATCCTGCCGGTGGCCGCCGCGGGTGCGGCCGTCGCCGTGGCCGCGTACTCGCTCGTACGACGCCGACGCCGCGCCCAGCTGCGCACGACGCCGACCGGCACCTACGAACCGCCGACCAGCCCCCTGTCCGACCTCCGCCTCCGGGCCCGGCGGCTCCTCGTCGAGACCGACGACAGTGTCCGTACCAGCGCCGAGGAACTCCGCTTCGCGGCGGCCCGCCCGGGCCACGTTGCCGCCGAGCCGCCCCCGGACCGGCCCACGGACCACGACGACACCGAGCCCTCTACGGAAGCCCCAACCGGCCCCGCGCATCCGGAAGCCGAGCCGCAGCCGCAGCCGCACGGAGAAGGTCCGGCGGTCTCCGACGCCGCCCCACCCGAGGAACCAGGCACGCCCGACCCCACCCCGCCCGATCCCGGCGCCCCCACACCCACACCCCACGCGGCACAACCGACCGGCCCCACCGCCGCGGACGCCGGACCCCCCACGGTCGACTCGGCCGAGCCCCGCTCGGAGGCCGCGATCCCCCTCGACCCGGCCATGCCCTTCGCCGAGACCCCTGCGGGGCGGGACGCGGTGCAGCCGTTCGTGGAGGCGTTGGCGGATGCGCGGCGGGAGCTGGCGGGGGCCTGCCGGGCGGATCTGCGACTGGACGAGGAGCGCGGTGCCCTGTCGCCCGACGAGGAACGCGCACTGCTGGAAGAGATCCTCACCCGGTGCACGACCGCACAGCGGCGGCTCGACACGGCGACGCCCGCCTTCGACCAACTCCGGGCCCTGGAACGGGACATCACCCCCGCCCTGGAGTGCGCGGAGACCCGCTTCCGCGAGCTGGCCGGCCGTACGGCGACAGCGGCCACCACCCTCACCGCCCTGCGCGAGGACTACGCCCCGGCCGTCTCGCTCCCCGTCGCCGGCCATGTCGAACAGGCCAAGGACCGCCTGGTCTTCGCCACCACCGAGCTGAACCGCGCCCGCCAGGCCGCCTATCCGGGCGACCTGCACACCGCGGCCGCGCACCTGCGGGCCGCCGAGGGCGCCATCGACCAGGCGGACCTGTTCGTGACCGGGGTGGAACGGCTCGCCGCCGAGCTGGCGCACGCCACGGTGACCGCCGGACAGGGCGCCCGTGCCACCGGCCCGTACGACGACCCCTTCGACGTCCTGCGCCGTCAGGACAGCTGGTTCCTGCCGGCCCACAGCGCGGTCGCCACCGCGGCGGACTTCGTCACCACGCACCGGGGAGCGGTGGGCGCGCGGGCCAGGACCCGGCTGTGGGAGGCGGAACGGCATCTGACGCAGGCGATGCCGACGGACTCCGCCGGGCAGGACGAGAGCGCGGACACGGCGGCGGACACCCGGCGGGCCGACGCCCTCGCCCAGGAGGCCCGTCACCTCGCCGAGCAGGACGTCCGGGCGTACGGCAATCCGTACGGCGGCCCCGTCGGCGACGGCCTGGCCGGTGCCCTGCTGGGCGGGATCGTCCTCGGCGAGCCGCCCGACGGAGACGGCCGGGCCGACCTGCGGGGCCCCGCCTGCTACGGCGGAACGGCCACCCGCGCCCGCAGAACGGCGGGCGGCCAGTTCTGACTAGGGCGGAGTCCCGGTCCCCGGCACTCCGCCCTAGAACAGGCTCAGCAACGCCTCCGCCGGATCCGTCAGCCCGTGCTCCCCACCCGGCAGCGGCAGTTCGAACCACACGGTCTTGCCGCGAGGCGTCCTGCGGGAGCCCCACGCGGCGGACAGCAGGCCGACGAGCTGGAGCCCTCGCCCGCCCTCGTCCGTGTCACGCGCCCGGCGCCGGCGGGGCTGCACGAGACCCGCGTCCCACACCTCGCAGACAAGCGTTCTGTCGAGCAGGAGCCGCAGCCGTATCTCCCCCTCGCCGTACCGCAGCGCGTTGGTGACCAGCTCGCTGACCAGCAGTTCCGCCGTGTCGATGAGGGGTTCCAGGTCCCAGGCCTGCAGCCGGCCGCGGGCGTGCTCGCGGGCGCGGCCCACGCTGCGCGGCTCACGCGGCAGGGTCCAGTCGCCGACGGAGTCCTCCGGCAGCCCCTGCACACGGGCCATCAGCAGCGCGATGTCGTCCTCGCCGTGGTGGGTGTCGAGGGTGTTGAGGACGTGGTCGCAGACGTCCTCCAGCGACCGGGGTGCGTCGCTGCGCAGCGGGGTCGGCGGCTGTCCGGGGTCCGTGAGCGCGCCGACGAACGCCTGGAGGCCCTCGTCGAGGGGATGGTCGCGGGATTCGACCAGTCCATCCGTGTAGAGCGCCAACAGTGCGCCTTCGGGTAGTTCGACCTCCACCTCCTCGAAGGGCTCGCCGCCGACGCCGAGCGGCATGCCGGGCGGCACGTCGAGCATCAGCGCGCTCTCGCCGGGCTCGACCAGCACCGGCGGCAGATGGCCCGCGTTGGCGAAGGTGCAGCGGCGGGTCACCGAGTCGTAGACGGCGTAGACGCAGGTGGCGAGGTAGACCTCGGAGAGATCCTTGTCGCGGGGGCGGCTGGCGGACGTGCGGGAGGCCGACTGGCCGCCGCCGGGGGTGCCGAGGCCGCGGGCGATCTCGTCGAGTGCCGAGAGGACCTCGGCCGGTTCGAGGTCCAGCAGGGCCAACGTGCGCACAGCCGTGCGCAGTTCGCCCATCGCCACCGCCGCCCGCAGTCCACGGCCCATCACGTCGCCGACGACGAGTGCCGTGCGGTGGCCGGGGAGTTCGATGACGTCGAACCAGTCGCCGCCGACCTCGGTGGCCGCGTTGCCCGGCAGATAGCGGCAGGCGATGTCGAGCCCGGAGGCCTCGGGGTCGCCCGGCGGCAGCAGGGAGCGCTGCAGGATGAGGGCGCGCTCGTGCTCGCGGCGGTACAGGCGCGCGTTGTCGATACAGACGGCGGCGCGTGCGGCCAGCTCGACGGCCAGGCCCCGGTCGCGTTCGCCGAACGGCTCGCTGCCCTTCGTGCGGGAGAACTGCACGAGCCCGACGACGGTGTCGTGCGCGACCATCGGCACGGCGAGCGTCGACTGGATGAGGTTGCCCTCCTCCGGCACCTCCTGGGGGCGGGCGGTGCGCAGGGCGTCCGCGCAGGACGAGTTGAACGGGTAGTGGTGGACCGCGCCGACCCGCACGGGGGCGGGTCCGCCGACGAAGGGCGCGTCGGAGACGGCGCTGGCGAAGGCGACGCGGCGCAGTTCGGCGCTGCCGTCGGCGAGTCCGGGCGGGGTCTCGTCGCCCACCAGGAGGCCCTGATAGAGGTCGACGGTGGCCAGGTCGCAGAAACCGGGGACGACGACGTCGAGGAGTTCGCGGGCGGTCGTCTCCAGGTCGAGGGAGTTGCCGATGCGTGCGCCGGCCTCGTTGAGGAGGGCGAGGTTGCGGCGGGCGGCGGCGGCCTCGCGGGCGGCGGAGCGACGGGCCGTGATGTCGGTGCCGAGCCAGGCGATGCCGATGGGGCGGCCGGTGCCGCTGTGCACGCGGTAGAGGTTGACGGACCAGTGACGGCGTTCCTCGGAGCCGGGCACGAAGCCCGTGATGTGCATGTCGGTGATCGACTCGCCGGTCTCCAGGACGCGGCGCAGGGTGGCCTCGACTCGCTCGGCCTCCGGGGACTGCAGATAGTCGCGGACGCCCCGGCCGCGGTGGTCGTCCACCTCGCCGCCGTAGATGGCGGCGAAACGCTGGTTGGCGCGCCTCACTTGGAGATCGGTGTCGATCAGAATGAAACCGAACGGGGATTGGCCGAAAATCGACTGCGAAGCGGCAAGGTCGGTCTCGATCCGGCGCAGGGTCCGGACATCCACGACGATGCACACCGCGGCCCGTTCACCGCCGTCCACGGTGGTGGGCATCACATAGACCTCGGCCAGCCCCTCCGTCCCTTCGGGACCCGGCACACGGAAGGGGACCACACCGGTCCACTCCCGGCCGTCGAGGACCTCGGCCATTTTCCGCTGGCCCTCTTCACGCCGGTCGGGGTCGATGAACGCCTCGATGGGGTCCATCCCCACGGCCCGCTCGGCGGATATGCCGAACAACTGCTCGGCGCGCAGGCTCCACTGGTCGACGAGCCCGTCGGCGCCGATCGAGAACGAGGCGACCTTGATGTAGTCGTAGATGGATCCGGGCGCGCTGGTCTGCCACATCGAGTCCCCGGTGCCGTGACCGCCCATGACACTCGCGCCACCCTCGGCACCGCTGGAACCGCCGGCATCACCGGCGCGCGCGTCGGACGGTCGCCCCTCGGGCGTTCGCTCCCCGGACGGCCGCCCCTGCGGCCCTAGGTTCCCGGACCCGCGACCCGGGCGGCCGTCGCCCGCTTCGCCGCGTGCGGCCCCGCTGTCGCGCGTGGCTCCGCCCAGGCCGGAATCGTCTGCGGCCTCGGGCCTCGCGCGGTCCGACGGGTTCCGGGAACCCGTGGACTCCGTGGCCTTCGCTGGTATCTCGCTCACGCGAACCGTCCCCTCCAGCTCACCGCGTCCGGCTTCGGTCACCAGGGGCGGCTGCCCGCAGTATCCAGCACTACGGCGCCGCACAACACGGTGTTCACGATCACAGCACGGTCCCGATCATTTTTGGACCGGCCGGAACATACTCCCAAGTCTTCTAACCAGGCAGTGCCCCCTCGAATCAAAGACTCCAGCCAGCGCTACTGGCTTGAACCAGTCGGTCGCACGCGCGCCCCGGGGAGCCGCCCCCTCGCTCGACCGTACGCCGTGGACTCCCGCCGTGCACCGGATTCTTCGTCCCGTACACCGACAGGTCCGCTCAGCCGGGAACCGCGAGTTCGAACCACACGGTCTTGCCCGCTTCGCCGGGGCGGGTACCCCAGGCCCGTGAGGAACAGGCCACCAACTGCAGACCCCGGCCGCTCTCGTCGTCGACATCGGCCGCGCGTTCGCGGGGCGGATCGGGCAGTGGATCGGACACCTCGACCAGGAGTGCGCCCGAGGGGCCGGAGGGACGCACGAGCCGCACCCCGATGGGTCCGGTGGCGTGCCGCAGCGCATTGGTCACCAGCTCGCTCACCAACAGGGCGGTGATGTCCCCGAGCACATCGAGGCCCCACTCGCGCAGTTGCCTCCGCACCACCGCGCGCGCGTCCCGCACCGCCCCCGGCTCCGCCGGAAAGGTCCACTCGGCGCAGTCGTCTCCGCTGTCGATCACGCCGATCACTTCCCAGTCCAGAAGCAGACCCTGTCCGGTTTCATGGGGTTAATGGGCACATACCCGATATCCCTGCCGAAGTACCGCGCACGAGGGCGCACTGTGGCACGAACGGCGTAGGGAGCGCACCCAGGACGGGCACGCAAGGGGCGCGGAGAACCGCGCGATCGGCCGCACTCGACCCGCAGCCACGATACTCACAGCCGTGGCGTCCCGGGGGCGAAGTGGCGGCACTCCCAAGGCGACACTCCCGGACCGGGCGGGTGGCGCGGGGCGCCTCGAACCGCTCGGACGGCTCGGACCGCTCGGACGGCTCGGACCGCTCGGACGGCTCGGACCGCTCGGACCGCTCGGACGGCTCGACAGAAGGTCCGCGGGGCCGACGGGACACGCACCCCGCACCGGGCCGGCACTGGAGCCCGACGGGCCATGACACCCGGCGATCGACTGCTCAGCCGGCGTCGCCCCAGGCCACCCGCGCCGCCTCCATCACGGCCGGCACGTCCTGGTCCAGCCAGTCGACGTCCCACACCTCGTCCACGGTCAGCCATCGCAGCTCGTCGTGGTCCTCCAGCGGCCGCGGCTCACCGGACAGCAGATGCGCGATCCAGACCTGGAGCACATACCCCGGCCGCACCGGCCACTCGCCGGGCACCCGCTCCGCGGACTTCGCCTCGACGCCCAACTCCTCGCGCAACTCACGCACGAGCGCCTGTTCGGGCGACTCGTCGGGCTCCACCTTGCCGCCGGGCAGTTCCCAGCGTCCGGCCAGCTCAGGCGGTGCGCTGCGGCGTGCGGCGAGCAGGCGCCCGCCACTCAGCAGAGCGGCTCCCACCACCACGATCGGTTCGGTCATGCGCGGGAGCCTACGGGAGCGGACACGGACGCCGGGCGGGGTGGATCAGTTACTCCCACCGTGGCCGTTCTGGCCGTTGTGCCCGTTCTGCCCGATGCGTTCGACCCAGTAGAGCTGCTTGTGGCCTCGACTGTCGAGGCTGTCCGCGATCTGCTGCGCCTCGGCGCGCGTCGCATACCGGCCCACCCGGTAGCGATTGCCGTTGTCGTCCTGCCGTACGACGAGCCAGGGAAGAGTGATCGTGCCGTCGTTCATCGACCCCCACCGCTCCTTCCCGCCCCGGCCCGCCCAGGTCCCGCCCCCGGATGCCGCCGCGCCCCGTCACCTAAGGAAACCGCAATCCGCATATGCCCGAGCGTACGCCTAACCTTCACGCAGCGAATCTGTCTTTTCACAAAGAGGTACGCAACCAGCCAAGACGAGGGGGGCGCACCCCGTCGCACGCGCCGCCGATCACCACCCGTGCGCCCCCCAGCGCTCCGACGAGCAGCGGTCCCGTGCCCTTCGTGCGAAACGGGAAGCTACCGGACGTCCTCGTGACCCGGCGGCAAGAACGACCGAATTCGAACTACGTTCGGATGTACCCCCGAAGCCCCGACAAGTCCAACTTCCCTCCGGCAAAGGCCACTTGACCCATGCCCGCGCCACCGCCCCCTACACCCGCGATGAGCCGGTTTTCCGAACGGGCAGCGGCACGACCTCACTTCACCGGCAGGTGATACGCCACCTGGTAGCGGTCCGCCGGGACCACCACGTCCGCCGTCTCGACCGGCCGGCCGGAGGCGAAGTACGTGCGCTGGACGACCAGGACGACATGCCCGGGGACGCCACCGAGGGCGAGCAGTTCCTCGGCCAGGCCGGGGCGGGCGCCGACCTCCTCGGTGACGTTGTCGACGACGACGTCGATCGCCGCCATGCGCTCGACGACGCCCATGCCCCCGAGGGGGCCCTCCTCGGGAAGCATCACGGGTGTGCGGCCCGTGACGGCGAGGGGCTCCCAGGAGGTGGAGAGCATCATGACCTCCCCCGCGTCCCGGAAGGTGTACCGGGTGCACATCACACGGTCGCCGATCTGGATCGCGAGCCGCTCCGCGACCGTCCGGCCCGCCTCGACCTGCTCGCTGCGCGACTCCCAGGTGCCGCGCGCCGCGATGTCGGCCTGCTCCTGGCGGAAGGGCGTGGCACCGCCGGCGGGCCGGAACCCGGAGCGGGCGACCCGGCGCGGCACCGGCCGCTCTCGCACATACGTCCCCGAACCGGAGCGGCCTTCCACCAGCCCCTCGGCCATGAGCACCTTGCGGGCCTCCAGCGCGACCGTGTCCGAAACGCCGTACTCCTCGCGGATACGGGCCTGCGAGGGAAGGCGGGTGTGCGGCGGCAGCGATCCGTTCACGATCTTCCTGCGGAGATCACCCGCGACACGCAAGTACGCCGGCTGCTCACCGAAAGTCACTGGCCGCTCCCATCTGGATGTACAGACAGCAACAGCGTGGCAACCGTGGGTTCAGCCATGCAAGCAAAGGCCAGAGAATCACTCGATGTGATGACATGTGTCTGCGGAGGGCTTTACGCAGGCACTTTCTCCCCACTATGGGTGCCGTCACACCTCCGCTTCGGTCTCGCCGTCGCCATCGCCCCGGCCGGTGCCCTCGTCGTCGCCCGACGGCGACTCGGTGGCCAGCCCCAGAGCCTCGCGGGCGGTGACCGCCTTCGGGCCGTCGGTCAGCCGGTGCGCCTTGTTCCAGTGGTCGGTGAAGTCCCCGGCGTCGTCGGCCTCGTGCGCCGCCCGCCACTCCTCGTGTGCGTGGTCGAGGGCCTCGGCGTAGTCGGTGACCGCCTGCTCGGCGCCCGGCTCCCAGTCGTGCGCGCGCAGCGCCCTCGTCTGCCGTTCCAGGGCCGAAGCCACCTGCGACGCCCACGCCCTGTGCCCGGCCAGGTCGTCCTCGACGTACTCCGTGTCGGGTATCCCGTCGAAGGCGTCGTCAAGGATCGCGCCGGCCTTCAGGAAGGCGAGCTGGTCGTCGTCGAGGGTGGTCTCGTCCTGCCGCAGCGAGCCGGTCAGGCCGCCCTCGGGGTCCGTGTTGCCGAACATGCAGGTGATCTCGCGGTCGCCGTACCGCCAGCTCTCCCGGGTCGGCGTGAAGTAGTAGACGTCGACGTCGGCCGGGAGGCCCCAGGGGTCCATCACATAGGACTCCGAGCGCGCGTAGCACCGGTCGTCGGCGGCCTCGGTGACCGCGTCGTCGCCCGGGTAGGGGCCGTCCGGCAGCGAGAACCCGGCGAACACCTCGGCGTCGTGCTCGCCGTCGCACCGCACGACGTCGACGTCGTCCGTGTACCCCTCCAAGGAGCCGCTCGGCGTGTCGAAGCACTCGCCCGTGGCCACCGAGAAGGTGCCGCCCGCACCGTTCGCCACGTCACGCAGGCCCTCCCACGCGTCGCGCGCGCCACCCGTGGTGAAAGCGAGCGTCGTCAGCAGGGCGCCGACCGTCGAGAGCACGATTCCGGCCACCGCCATGCCCTTGCCGCGTTCCCCCCTCTTGCGGATCTGCGCCAGCGCGAGGATCCCCAGGAGCAGCCCGACGCCCGGCAGGAAGCACAGCACCCCGAGGACGAGCGCGGCGATCGCGAGCCCGTTGACGGGCGGCGCGGGCCTCGGCGCCGGGTACGCCCGCCCCCAGGCCTGTCCCCACGCCTGGCCCGGGACCTGGTGCGGCACCTGGTACGGGTACGGCTGCCCCGGGGGCGGGAACGGGCCACCGCCCTGAGGTGGCTGGGGCCCGAGGGGCGGGGGTGTGGCCACGGGTACAGCTGCTCCTTGCGCCGAGCGGGTGGGAACTGACGTACGACTTGGCGCATGGTAAGCGGACGACGAGGGTGGGCGATACGCAGAAAGGACGGCCCGGCGAAGAAGGCGGGGGCGCGTCATCGTGCCAAGCCCCGGCGGCCGGATCACCGGCTGCGAACGCGCCACCGACCACCGCAGCGCCATGACGCACCGTCACCGACCGTCCCGGACAACCGGACCGACGCCACTACCCTTCGCCCATGACCCCTCTGCCGGATCGCTTCTGCCCGACGGACGGCACGCGCGTCCCCGCCGCCTCCCTCGCCTGGTGCTGCCCGGCCTGCCGCGGCCCCCTCGATCTGGACTTCGCGCCCACACCGGCGCCGCTCAAATCCCTGACCGGCCGGGTGAACTCGCTCTGGCGCTACGCGGAATGCCTCCCCCTGGCCTCGCCCACCGTCTCCCTCGGCGAGGGCCGGACGCCGCTCGTCGAGCTGAAGGACGGCATCCGGGCCAAGCTCGACTTCCTGATGCCGACGCTCTCCTTCAAGGACCGGGGCGCGGTACTGCTCGCCGAGCTGGCGCTGCGGCTGGGGCCCCGGCGGGTGATCGCCGACAGCAGCGGCAACGCGGGCACGGCGGTCGCCGCGTACTGCGCCCGGGCCGCGCTGCCCTGCACGGTGTACGCCCCGCTCGGCACCTCGGACAAGAAGCTGGAGCAGATCGGCGCCCACGGCGCACAGCTCCACCTCGTCGACGGCGGCCGCGAGGCGACGGCCCGCGCGGCCCGGGAGGCGGCGGACGCGGACGGCGTCTTCTACGCCTCGCACGTCTACAACCCGTACTTCCTGCACGGCACCAAGACCTACGTCCACGAACTGTGGGAGGACCTCGGCGGCCGGCTCCCCGAGGTGCTCGTAGTCCCCGTCGGCAACGGCACGCTGCTGCTGGGCGCGGCCCTCGCCGTCGCCGAACTGCACGCGGCGGGCCTCATCGACCGCCGCCCGGCCCTCTGCGCCGTCCAGTCGGCCGCCGTGGCACCTCTGGCCCACGCATGGACCGAGGGCGCCGACGACCTCGTCGGCGACACCACCACGGCACCCACCCTCGCCGAGGGCATCGCCATCCCCCGCCCGCCCCGGGCCCGCCAGATCCTCCGCGCGGTCCGCGACTCCGGCGGTACCTTCCTCACCGTCACCGAGGACCAGCTCCGCCACGCCCAACGCGACCTGGCCTCCCGGGGCCTGTACGTCGAGTCCACGGGCGTGGCCTGCTGGGCGGCCGTACGGGAGGGGGCGCTGGGGGCGCGCACGGCGGTGGTGCCGTTGTGCGGCGCGGGGGTGAAGACGGGGTTGGCGGGAGGCTGAGGACCGAAGGCGTCGCCCGGACCGGGGCCGGAGTCGGGGGTCAGTAGGCCGCGTACAGCATCAGCGCCAGGAAGCCCGCGCCGATCGCCGTCAGCAGCATGCTGCTCCGCTTGTGCCCGACCCACAGCAGGAGTGCCCCGGCGGCTACCGCCAGCACCCGGAACTCACCGTTGAACACCACGAGCACGCCGAGTATCGCCAGTGCCACCCACATGGGATTCCCCTCCCAGCCCGATGCGGACCACCTGCTGAAGGACTGCCCGCGCCGGGAGATCGACACCCGCCGCGCAGCGCGTCGAACGTGGTCACCCCGACGCCGCCCCGCCCCTTCCAGTCGGCGAACGCGTAGTGCCGGTCGGGGCCGTGGAGCACCGTGACGCGCAGGGCGCTACGGGCCTCGGTCTCCCGTGTCCAGTTCACGAGGACGCTCGCCGGGCAGACGACCATGAACCGGCTCTGCCCCTCGGCGGCCAGGTGGGCGAGGACAGCGATCGCCTGGATGGTCTTCCCGAGGCCCATCTCGTCGCCGAGCAGCACCTTGCGCTGCGCGAGCGCGAACCGCGCGCCGAACGCCTGGTAACCGCGCAAGGAGACCCGCCGGTGCGTGTCGTCGAGGTGCTGGGTCCGTACCCGCTCCGCCACCTCGTCCGGCAGGAAGCCCTCGGCGGCGGCCGTGTCCGGCAGCCGCCCCGAGATCTCGGCGGAACGAAGTTCGAAGTCCACCCAGGCCGCGACGTCGGACGAGAGCCCCCGGAGCAGGTCCACCGACGCCTGGGCGAGCAGCTCGGGCAGGCCCGCCCGCTCCGCCTCGTCCACCAGCGACCGGGTCTCGGCGACCGCCGCCCGCGCGCGAGCCTTCTTCTCCTGGCCGGCCAGAAGCATCCGGACCCTGCCGGCGGCGGGCCTCGCGTCGGCCAGCAACGGACCGAGCCGTTTCGTCAGGACGGTTGCCTTGTCGACCGCACGCCGCGCGTCCGGGCCTGCCTCCACCAGGACGTGCAGGGCCATGACGAGCGCTGTGGTGCGCGGTTCCGGCCGGTCCACGTCGATGTGGACGGCCACGGTCTCGTGCACAGCCTCGGAGAGCCGGCGGGCGGCGGCGAGCATGTGGTCGACGGTGCGCTGTCCGACACCGGGAATCTGCCGCAGCCGGTAGGGGCCCGCTTCGAGAACGCTGCCCAGGGTTCGTAGGCCGCTCTTCTCGACGCTCCCGAGGCGCAGCCGCCCTTCGGTGACGTCCTGCAGCCGGGCGACGGGAATGGCGTCGAGCTCCCGCTTCACCGCCTCGTCGTGGATCGGCTTCAGTGCCGCCCGTACCGCCTCCACCGCCCTGCCGTGGTCACCGACCACGGACTGCGCGGCCTCGTGGAGTCGCGCTCCCCTCGCGATGGTGTCCCGCTCGCCGCGCCCCACACGTCCCGCCCCTCTCCGGCCCTCCCCGCATCCTGCCACCGCCGCACCGGGCCTCGACGGGCCTTCACGGCTCCCTGCGGATCAACGGTACGAATTCACGGCCGGTGAGTGAGTACGAACCGTCTTCCGGCCAGAGGCGCGGGCCGGGCTTCGCAAGACCCACGCGACAGGGCGCCGCGCATCCTGGCCAAGCCGACCGAGCTGAAGAGCTACCCCCTCGGCTTCGACACCACCGCGTCGTCCACACGATCGACGTGACCACGAAGGGGCCGGCCCCGGGAGGAGACGACCCCTTCTGACCTGCACGCTTGACGAATCACGTGGCGCACAGCGACACACATGACTACACGTTGAAGCGGAACTCCACCACGTCCCCGTCCTGCATCACGTACTCCTTGCCCTCCATGCGGGCCTTGCCCTTGGCGCGGGCCTCGGCGACGGAGCCTGTTTCGACGAGGTCGGCGAAGGAGATGACCTCGGCCTTGATGAAGCCCTTCTGGAAGTCGGTGTGGATCACACCGGCCGCCTCGGGGGCCGTGGCGCCCTTCTTGATGGTCCAGGCGCGGGATTCCTTGGGGCCGGCCGTGAGGTAGGTCTGCAGGCCCAGGGTGTCGAAGCCGACCCGGGCGAGGGTGGCCAGGCCCGGCTCCTCGGCGCCGACCGACTCCAGCAGCTCCATCGCGTCCGCCTCGTCCAGCTCGGCGAGGTCCTGCTCCAGCTTGGCGTTGAGGAAGATCGCCTCGGCGGGGGCCACCAGCGCGCGCTGCTCGTTCTTGAAGTCCTCGTCGGTCAGCTCGTCCTCGTCGACGTTGAAGACGTACAGGAACGGCTTGGTGGTGAGCAGGTGCAGGTCGTGGAGGAGTTCCTCGTTGCCGGAGCCCTGCACGATGCCCTGGGAGAAGAGGGTGTCGCCCTTCTCCAGGATCTCCTTGGCGGCCTCGACGGCGGCGACCTTCGGGACGATGTCCTTCTTGATGCGCGACTCCTTCTGGAGACGCGGCAGTACCTTCTCGATGGTCTGCAGGTCGGCGAGGATCAGCTCGGTGTTGATCGTCTCGATGTCGTCCTTCGGCGAGACCTTGCCGTCGACGTGCACGACGTTCTCGTCCTGGAAGGCACGGATGACCTGGCAGATCGCGTCCGACTCGCGGATGTTCGCGAGGAACTTGTTGCCGAGGCCCTCGCCCTCGCTGGCGCCGCGCACGATGCCCGCGATGTCGACGAAGTCGACGGTCGCCGGGAGGACGCGCTGCGAGCTGAAGATCTCGGCCAGCTTGGTCAGGCGCTCGTCCGGGACGCCCACCACGCCGACGTTCGGCTCGATCGTGGCGAACGGGTAGTTGGCCGCCAGCACGTCGTTCTTGGTCAGGGCGTTGAACAGGGTCGACTTGCCGACGTTGGGCAGACCGACGATTCCGATCGTGAGCGACACGTTTGCGACTTCCCGTATGTAGGAGGGCCAGGCGGCCGGGGGCTGGGGCGGCAGGGCCTGAGGCCAGTCCGGCGGATCGTGCCCCAGCGGCCGGAGGACCGGCCGATCCCCCAGTTTACGGCGTGCCGACACCCGGTCCGGCGAGCTGTCGAACGCTTGGCCAAGGTCCGCTCGACGGCGTGTCTCGGAACCCATTCGGCACATTAACCGACCTAAGTTGGACGAGTGGAGCAGCAGCAGAGGACACATCCCCCTCGGACCGGGCCGCCGCGCGGCACACCGCCTCTTCCCCCGCAGGCCGGCAGAGGGGGCCGGGTACCCGGCGCGAGCGTGCCGCCTCGTGCTCCGGTCGCGCGCGGGCCCGTACCCCCGCCGGTCCGAGCCGTGCGGAGCGTCGCGCGGGCCGTGCGCCGGATGCCGGATCCCCGCCTCACCGACCTGGGCTGCGGGTTGTTCTGCGGGGCGGCGATGTTCGTGCTCGCCTGCCTCGACCGGTTGCTGTTCGGCGCGTCCCCGGCCCTCTACGGGCTGCTGTTCCTGCTGGTCAGCGCGTTGACGGCGGTGTGGGTACGGCCCGATGACCTGGCGAGCGCCCCCGTCGTCGTCCCCATCGCCTTCGCGGCCGGACTGCCGCTGCTGGCGGAGGGTGAGGGCGGCCTCGGCGGGCATCTCATGGCTCTCGTCACCGCCCTCGCCATGCAGGCGGGCTGGCTGTACGGCGGCACGCTCGTCGCCGGCGTCATCGTGACCGTGCGCAAGCTCCGCCTGATGGCCCACCGGGCCGCCGAGCGGGAACGGTACGTCCGGGAGGGCCGGGCGCGGGTCGGCGGGCAGGGCGGGCAGCGCCGGGGCCCGGAAGCGGATGGTCCGGGCCGGACGGCCGGTGTCCGGGCCCGGGAAACGGACGGCCACCGGCCGGTCGGGCCGCGTACTCCGAGGCCCCCGGCCCGGCCGCGCGACACCGTCCCCCGGGGACGTTAGGGGCGTTGCGGGCTCCCGCCCGCGCCCCGCCCCGGTGCGCCGCCCTCTCCTAGCCGGCCTTCGCCGCCCGCATCGCCGCGCCCACGATGCCCGCGTTGTTCTGCAGCTGGGCCGGGACGATCTCCGCCCTGATCCCCTCGAGTAGGTGCAGGAACTTCGCCGACTTGCGGCTGACGCCGCCGCCGATGATGAACAGTTCGGGCGAGAAGAGCATCTCGACGTGGGCGAGGTACTTGGTGACGCGCCTGGCCCAGTGCTCATAGGTCAGGTCGTGGTCTTCCTTCGCCTTGGTGGAGGCGCGCGTCTCCGCGTCGTGGCCGTGCAGCTCCAGGTGGCCCAGCTCCGTGTTGGGGACGAGGACGCCGTCGGAGAAGACGGCGCTGCCGATGCCCGTGCCGAAGGTGAGCAGGATGACCGTGCCCTGACGGTCGCGCCCGGCTCCGAACTGCATCTCGGCGACGCCCGCCGCGTCCGCGTCGTTCACCACGGTCACCGGCAGGCCGCCGATGCGCTCGCTCAGCAGGGCGCGCGCGTCCACGTCGATCCAGCTCTTGTCGACGTTGGCCGCCGTACGGATCGTGGCGCCGCCCGTGACCACGCCGGGGAAGGTGATGCCGACCGGGCCGGTCCAGCCGAAGTGGTCGACGACCTCCTTGACCCCGTCGGCCACCGAGTCGGGCGTCGCCGGGTGCGGGGTCAGCACCTTGTGTCGCTCGTCCGCCAGGTCGCCCAGGTCCAGGTCCACGGGTGCGCCCTTGATCCCGGAACCACCGATGTCCACGCCGAAGATGTGCATGGCCCTACGTTACGTCGTACGACTGACAGTCACGTCGGTGAGGTGCCCGGCCGCCGCCGGGCGTCCGGATCCTCACGCCGTGGGACGCGTACGGCCCCGGAACCTTCACGTTCCGGGGCCGTACGGCGGGTGCGGGGAGGGTCAGGCGCCCTGGCCGGTGCGCTCGGCGACCAGGGAGGCGGCCTCCTCGCGCAGGTCGCGGCGGAGTTCCTTGGGCAGGGAGAAGGTGATCGACTCCTCGGCGGCCTTGACCAGTTCGACGTCCCCGTAGCCGCGCTGGGAGAGCCATTCGAGGACCTCCTCGACGAGGACCTCCGGCACGGAGGCGCCCGAGGTGACGCCGACGGTCTCCACGCCCTCCAGCCAGGCCTCGTCGATCTCGCTCGCGAAGTCCACGAGGTAGGCCTCGCGGGAGCCGGCGAGCTTGGCGACCTCGACGAGCCGGACCGAGTTGGAGGAGTTGCGGGAGCCGACCACGATGACCAGTTCCGCCTCGGCGCCCATCTGCTTCACGGCGAGCTGGCGGTTCTGCGTGGCGTAGCAGATGTCGTCGCTGGGCGGCGAGACGAGCAGCGGGAACTTCTCCTTGAGCGCGCCGACCGTCTCCATCGTCTCGTCGACGGAGAGGGTGGTCTGGGAGAGCCAGACGATCTTCGACGGGTCGCGGACCTCGACCTTGGCGACGTCCTCGGGGCCGTCGACGAGCTGGATGTGGTCCGGCGCCTCGCCCGAGGTGCCGATGACCTCCTCGTGCCCCTCGTGCCCGATCAGGAGGATGTCGAAGTCGTCCTGGGCGTACCGGATCGCTTCCTTGTGGACCTTGGTGACCAGCGGGCAGGTCGCGTCGATGGTGGCGAGCCTGCCGCGGGCGGCCTCGTCGTGGACGGTCGGGGCGACGCCGTGCGCCGAGAACATGACGATGTTCCCCTCGGGGACCTCTTCCGTCTGCTCGACGAAGATGGCGCCCTTCCGCTCCAGCGTCTGCACGACGTACTTGTTGTGGACGATCTCGTGGCGGACGTAGATCGGGGCCCCGTACTGCTCCAGGGCCTTCTCGACGGCGATCACCGCGCGGTCGACACCCGCGCAGTAGCCGCGCGGGGCGGCGAGGAGGACACGGCGGCGGCCAGGCGAAGCGGTCATGGTGTCCATCGTAGGGGGTGGCTCCGCCGGGGGAGCGGGGGAGCGGGGTGGGAGGGGGGCGGTGCGTTGTCGGGTGCGGGCGCGTGGGGGCTGGTCGCGCAGTTCCCCGCGCCCCTGAAGGCCAGGCCCCTGCGGGCCTGGAAGACGACGGGCCGCGGGGCTGAAAGGCGACGGGGCCGCGGATCGAAAAGCACGGGGCGCAGCCCCTGCTTTTCAGGGGCGCGGGGAACTGCGCGACCAGCCCCCACCGGGCCGCACCCGACGAACCCGAACCCCCGAGCGGCTAGGCGCCCTTGTCCGTGCCCCCCGTTACGCTCGGCGCATGGCACTCAACACGTCCGCCGAATCCCCCCTCCCCGTCGGCGAGGTCTCCCGCCTCATCGGCGGCTGGATCGACCGGCTCGGCGCGGTGTGGGTCGAGGGACAGATCACCCAGCTGTCGCGGCGCCCGGGCGCGGGCGTCGTGTTCCTCACGCTGCGGGACCCGTCGCACGACATCTCCGTGGGCGTGACCTGCTACCGGCAGGTGTTCGACGCGGTGGCCGACGTGGTGAGCGAGGGCGCACGGGTCGTCGTCCTGGCGAAGCCGGAGTGGTACGCGCCGCGCGGCCAGCTGTCGCTGCGGGCCACGGAGATAAAGCCGGTCGGGGTCGGCGAACTGCTGGCCCGGCTGGAACAGTTGAAGAAGTCGCTGGCCGCGGAGGGGCTGTTCGCGCCGGAGCGGAAGAAGGCGCTGCCCTTCCTGCCGCAGCTGATCGGGCTGGTGTGCGGCCGGGCCTCGGCGGCCGAGCGGGACGTGCTGGAGAACGCCCGGCACCGCTGGCCGGCCGTCCGCTTCGAGGTGCGCAACGTCGCCGTGCAGGGGGTGCACGCGGTGCCCCAGGTCGTGCAGGCGGTGAAGGAGCTGGACGCGATGGACGGCGTGGACGTCATCGTCGTGGCGCGCGGCGGAGGCAGCGTCGAGGACCTGCTGCCGTTCTCCGACGAACAGCTCGTCCGGGCGGTCGCGTCCTGTCGTACGCCGGTCGTGTCGGCGATCGGGCACGAGCCGGACACCCCGCTGCTGGACTATGTGGCGGACCTGCGCGCGTCCACGCCGACCGACGCGGCCAAGAAGGTCGTGCCGGACGTGGGCGAGGAGTACGAGCGGGTGCGGTGGCTGCGCGACCGGGCGCGCCGGTGCGCGGAGGCGCTCGTGGAGCGCGAGGAGCGGGGGCTCGCGCACGCCCTCGCGCGCCCCTCGATGGAGGATCCGCACCGCATGATCGACGAGCGCGCCGACCACGTGGGCTCACTGCTGGACCGGGGCCGCCGCTGCCTCGGGCACCATCTGGACCGCGCGGTCTCGGAGTTGACGCACACGCACGCACGCGTGGTGGCCCTCTCCCCCGCGGCGACGCTCCAGCGGGGGTACGCGGTGCTGCAGAAGGCCGACGGCCATGTGGTCCGCGCGCCGGACGAGGTCGAACCCGGGGAGCCGTTGCGGGCACGGGTGGCCGAGGGCGAGTTCGCCGTCCGGGCCGACGGCACGGGGACCGGGGACTCCACGGGGGCGGCCGGTGCACCAGGGACTGTCGGCGCACCAGGCACTGTCGGAGGGGACGCATAAGGTGGGCCGCATGACCAGCAACGTGAGCGAGGCCGACGGGACGACCGAGGCGGCCGGGGCCTCCGAGACCGACCGCGCCCTGGGATACGAGCAGGCGCGGGACGAGCTGATCGACGTCGTGCGCCGCCTGGAGGCGGGCGGTACGACGCTGGAGGAGTCCCTCGCCCTCTGGGAACGCGGCGAGGAGCTGGCCAGGGTCTGCCGCCGCTGGCTGGACGGGGCGCGGGCGCGGCTGGACGCGGCGCTGGCGGAGGACGACGAGGGCGACGCGGAGGCCGCGGGCCGGGGCAAGTGACTCCGGCGGCCCGTCGCGAGGGGCCGGGGCACCGAACACCGAGGCGCTGTGAAGTGGATCACCACGGCCGAGCTTTTGTTGAACTTTGAACTTCCTCCACGTACGGTCGAGGACGTACACCCGCTCTCGCACGAAGGTTGCCTCATGTCCCTCGTTCTTGACCCCGCCGCCCAGGACCTGCTGTTCCGCGAGGCCCACACCGCGAACACGTTCACCGACGAGCCGGTGACCGAGGAGCAGGTGCAGGCGATCTACGACCTGGTCAAGTACGGCCCGACCGCGTTCAACCAGACCCCGCTGCGTATCGTCCTGGTCCGCTCCGCCGAGGCCCGTGAGCGTCTGGTGCCGCACATGGCCGAGGGCAACCAGGCCAAGACCGCCACCGCTCCCCTGGTCGCGATCCTCGCCGCGGACAACGAGTTCCACGAGGAGCTGCCGACCCTGTTCCCGGCGTTCCCGCAGGCCAAGGACCTCTTCTTCGCCGAGCGCGCCGCCCGTGAGTCCGCCGCCGGCATGAACGCCGCCCTCCAGGCCGCGTACTTCATCATCGGCGTCCGCGCCGCCGGCCTGGCCGCCGGCCCGATGACCGGCTTCGACTTCGCCGGGGTCCAGAAGGAGTTCCTGGACGACGACCACACCCCGCTGATGGTGGTCAACATCGGCCGGCCCGGCGAGGGCGCGTCCCACCCGCGCTCCCCGCGGCTCGACTTCGGCCACGTCGTCACCACGGTCTGAGTCCCACCGCGGCGACGCACCACCCGCAGCCGCACACCACGAAGGGCCCCGGCGTTCCCGCCGGGGCCCTTCGTCGCGTTCGCGGCGGGTTCTCCACCCGCGCCCGTCACCCGGTCCTGAGCGCCTCGGCCATCTTCGTCAGCCGGTCGAACGACGCGGAGCCCGTGACCACGGTCGTGGAGCCCTCGCCGCTCAGGACGAGGGCGTCGTAGCGGTCGCCCTCGTATCGCGTCCAGGTCTCGTCGCCGATCTCCTGCGTCGTACCGGTCTTCCGCGCGTCCTGGGTGGCGTCCGCGATGAACCGGGACGGCTTCTCCGCGGACTGTTCGACCGCCACGTACCGGCCGTCGGGGTCGTGGAAGCCGAGGTGCCAGTGGTCCGACTCGTCGCCCCGGAAGCGGACGGAGGTCGCCTTCCAGGTCTTGGGCAGCCCCTCGGGCGCGACCACCGGGTAGGAGGCCGCGCGACGCGCCGTCAGCAGTTCGACGCGGTAGTCGACGCGCTTCGGCTCCTGCTCGGCCTCGTCGTGCGGGATGAAGAGATAGATGACCCATGCCGCCAGCACGATGATCCCCAGGGAGAGGACCATGTCGCGAACGGTCTGCTTGCCTTTCGTACCTGCCACGTCCTCATCGTCGCAGGTGCACCGGCCCGCTCATCCGTGGGGTCCCCTGCTCATTTTGTCGGACTGACGATAGAGTCGGGCAGAACCCTCATCCGGCCGTCGTCGTATCAGAAAGGTGCGCTCCGATGACCGAGAATCATCAGCTGCCGTCCGAACTGGAAGTGCCCTCCGAGGCCCCCGACCGCAACCTCGCCCTGGAGCTCGTCCGGGTGACCGAGGCGGCCGCGATGGCGGCGGGCCGCTGGGTCGGGCGCGGAGACAAGAACGGGGCGGACGGCGCCGCCGTGCGCGCCATGCGCACCCTCGTCTCCACCGTGTCCATGAACGGCGTCGTCGTGATCGGGGAGGGCGAGAAGGACGAGGCCCCGATGCTCTTCAACGGCGAGCGCGTCGGTGACGGCACCGGCCCGGAGTGCGACATCGCCGTCGACCCGATCGACGGTACGACGCTCACGGCCAAGGGCATGACCAACGCGATCGCCGTGCTCGCGGCCGCCGACCGGGGCACCATGTTCGACCCCTCGGCCGTCTTCTACATGGACAAGCTGGTCACCGGGCCCGAGGCGGCCGACTTCGTCGACATCGACGCGCCGATCTCCGTGAACATCCGCCGGGTGGCCAAGGCCAAGCGGTCCGCGCCGGACGACGTGACCGTGGTCATCCTCGACCGGCCGCGGCACGAAGGAATCATCAAGGAGATCCGCGAGGCCGGAGCACGGATCAAGCTGATCTCCGACGGTGATGTCGCCGGCTCGATCCTGGCGCTGCGGGAGGGCACCGGTGTCGACCTGCTGCTCGGGGTCGGCGGCACGCCCGAGGGCATCATCTCGGCCTGCGCGGTGAAGTGCCTCGGCGGCACGATCCAGGGCAAGTTGTGGCCGAAGGACGACGCGGAGCGCCAGCGGGCGATCGACGCGGGCCACGACCTCGACCGGGTCCTGACGACCGACGACCTGGTGTCCGGGGAGAACGTGTTCTTCGTGGCGACCGGCATCACGGACGGGGAGCTGCTGCGGGGTGTGCGCTACCGCTCGGAGACCGCGACGACCGACTCGATCGTGATGCGGTCGAAGTCGGGAACGGTGCGGCGGATCGATTCGACGCACCGGCTGAGCAAGCTGCGGGCCTACAGCTCGATCGACTTCGAGAAGGCCAAGTAGCTCCGCCGGTCGCGCCCTCGCGGCGCGGCCGTACACGGCGAGGGCGCCCTCTTGTGCGGAGAGGGCGCCCTCGCCATGTCCGTACCGGCGTCAACCGGCGGCGGCTATCGCCCCGTTCGTCCGTGCCGTCTTGTTCAGTTCCAGGTCCCGGCGGCGCCTGCGGGCCAGGACGACCCGGCGTTCGGCCGCGGTCAGGCCGCCCCAGACTCCGTAGGGCTCGGGTTGCAGGAGTGCGTGTTCCCGGCACTCGACCATGACGGGGCAGCGGGCACAGACGCGCTTGGCGGCTTCCTCGCGGGAGAGCCGGGACGCGGTGGGCTCCTTGGAGGGGGCGAAGAACAGCCCGGCCTCGTCGCGCCGGCACACGGCCTCCGTGTGCCACGGGGCGTCCTGATCCCGGTCTCGCACTGGCACCCGCTGGGGCGGAACAGCAGCGACCTGCAGGGACGAATGCGGCGGATGCAGCACGGTCTACTCCTGACGACGGCTTCGCGAGCGAGAGACGATGCAGCAAGGCCTACCCGCTGTGCGCGGGCCTATGCACTGAGTCCCGATCCGCTGGAATTCGCCGCCCACACCGCGCGAGCACAACCGGACCGGCCCCCTCGGGTCATGTCCGGACGTGGTCGAATTCACACCCGTCAACGATCCTGGTGTTTGCGCAAATGATCGTCCACCTTGCGGGCGACATGGTCGGAGACCCGGCCGAGGAGGTCGGCGATCACCTTCCCCCGCTTCGGCCTCGCCTCGATGTTCCCGAGGACGGCGAGGCCGTCCACGTAGACCACCGGGGCGTCGGTCTCGCCCGAATCGAGCGCGTGCACCTCGAAGTTGCCGAGGATGCCGCCGCCGCTGCCACGCAGCGAGACGTTCTCCGGGACGCGGACCTCGACGCTGCCGAAGACCGAAATCGCCTTGATCATCACCTGCCGGTGCTCGAATATCGCCTCGCTGAGGTCGATCTCGACGCTGCCGAATATCGCGTACGCGTGGATGCGCCGGCCGGCCCGGAAGCGGCCCTTGCGCATCGAGGCACTGAAGACGGCCATCAGGCGGTCGTCGGGGTCGAGCGGGATGGCGCCGGGCGTCGGGCGGTTGGGCACGGAGGAGACCGGCGGCACATACGCCGGTGCCGCCCTGCGGGCCGCCTGGCCGGCCGGCAGGTCCCGCACGAAGACGTCCAGCTCGCCCACCGTCCGGGCGGCGAGCACGCCCTCGACCCGCTCGGAGTGCTCCTCGGCGGTGAGGCGGCCCTCGGCGAGGGCGTCGCGCAGGAGGTCGGCGATCCGGTCGCGGTCGGCGTCCGAGGCGCGCAGCTCGGCAGACGGCAACGGCGGTTCCTGGGTGGGGCGCTTCTGAAGGTCCACGACAGCAGATTACCCACTCGCGATAGATCGCGACCAGGGGTGTGGACAACTCCGGGCCGGCGAACTGAGCCTTACCTCACAAGCCCCGCCTCAGCGCCAGGTTCTACGCTGGTGAGCGCTGCCGATGGAGGCCAGCCGCGCCGTCTTGTCGAGCGCCGAGAGCCGAGTGCCGAGTGAGGAATGGGCGACATGCCTGAGTTCGAGTACACCGATCTGCTCCCCATGGGAGAGGACACCACCCCGTACCGGCTGGTGACCTCCGAGGGTGTCTCCACCTTCGAGGCCGACGGGCGCACGTTCCTCAAGGTGGAGCCGGAGGCGCTGCGCAAGCTGGCCGCCGAGGCCATCCACGACATCCAGCACTACCTGCGGCCGGCGCACCTCGCACAGCTCCGCCGGATCATCGACGACCCCGAGGCGTCGGGCAACGACAAGTTCGTCGCCCTGGACCTGCTGAAGAACGCGAACATCGCGGCCGCGGGCGTCCTTCCCATGTGCCAGGACACCGGTACGGCGATCGTCATGGGCAAGCGCGGGCAGAACGTGCTCACCGAGGGCGGGGACGAGAAGGCCCTGTCCCAGGGCATCTACGACGCCTATCTGAACCTGAACCTGCGCTACTCGCAGATGGCTCCGCTCACCATGTGGGAGGAGAAGAACACCGGGTCGAACCTGCCGGCGCAGATCGAGCTGTACGCCACCGACGGCGGCGCCTACAAGTTCCTGTTCATGGCCAAGGGCGGCGGGTCGGCCAACAAGTCGTTCCTGTACCAGGAGACGAAGGCCGTCCTGAACGAGGCCTCCATGATGAAGTTCCTGGAGCAGAAGATCCGTTCGCTGGGCACGGCCGCGTGCCCGCCGTACCACCTCGCGATCGTGGTGGGCGGTACGAGCGCCGAGTACGCGCTGAAGACCGCGAAGTACGCCTCCGCGCACTACCTGGACGAGATCCCGGCCGAGGGCTCGCCGCTCGGACACGGTTTCCGGGACAAGGAGCTGGAGGAGAAGGTCTTCGAGCTGACGCAGAAGATCGGGATCGGCGCGCAGTTCGGCGGCAAGTACTTCTGCCACGACGTGCGGGTCGTCCGGCTGCCGCGGCACGGTGCCTCGTGCCCCGTCGCGATCGCCGTGTCCTGCTCGGCCGACCGGCAGGCCGTCGCGAAGATCACCGCCGAGGGTGTCTTCCTGGAGCAGCTGGAGACGGACCCGGCGCGGTTCCTCCCCGAGACCACGGACGAGCACCTCGACGAGTCGTCGGACGTCGTGCGGATCGACCTCAACCAGCCGATGGACGACATCCTCGCCGAGCTGACCAAGTACCCGGTGAAGACGCGGCTGTCGCTCTCCGGGCCGCTGGTCGTGGCGCGGGACATCGCGCACGCCAAGATCAAGGAACGCCTCGACGCGGGCGAGGAGATGCCGCAGTACCTGAAGGACCACCCGGTGTACTACGCCGGTCCCGCGAAGACCCCGGCGGGCTACGCGTCCGGCTCCTTCGGCCCGACCACGGCCGGCCGCATGGACTCCTACGTCGAGCAGTTCCAGGCGGCGGGCGGCTCCAAGGTGATGCTGGCCAAGGGCAACCGCAGCAAGCAGGTCACGGACGCGTGCGACACGCACGGCGGCTTCTACCTCGGCTCCATCGGTGGTCCCGCCGCCCGTCTCGCCCAGGACTGCATCAAGAAGGTCGAGGTCGTCGAGTACGAGGAGCTCGGTATGGAGGCCGTCT
The DNA here is from genome assembly GCF_053593335.1 of Streptomyces sp. NPDC002324. Taxonomy (NCBI): domain Bacteria; kingdom Bacillati; phylum Actinomycetota; class Actinomycetes; order Kitasatosporales; family Streptomycetaceae; genus Streptomyces; species Streptomyces sp. NPDC002324. Next base: position 120,635 of record NZ_JBSFCF010000008.1, on the reverse strand, counting down.
GGAAGATCGAGGTCGAGGACTTCCCGGCGTTCATCGTCGTCGACGACAAGGGCAACGACTTCTTCCAGGACCCGGCGCCGGCGCCGACGTTCACGACCATTCCGGTGCGGGGGCCGGGGCTGGCGTAGCTTCTGCGGGGCGGCGGGCACGGATTCCGCCCCCGCCGCCCCAACCCGTCCCTCCCCAGGGGCTCCGCCCCTTCGACCCCGCCAGGGCGCCGCCCTCCCCCGCACCCCGCTGCGGCCGTGAACGGGCCCGTCCGCAAGCGCCGGACAGGATGAAATGGTGCCGCCGGGCGAACAAGTCGAACGACTTCATCCAGAACCCGGCGCCGCTCGGACTCGACGTTCCCGTCGATCCCGGGGGCCGGGGCCGGGGCCGGCGCCGGCGCAGCGGTAGCGGGTTCGGGGCGGTCGGGGGCGGTTCTCGCCCCCGCCGCCCCCGACCCGTCCCTCCCCAGCCGCGCTGCCCCTTCGACCCCGCCAGGGCGCTGCCGCCCACCCGCGTCCGCTTCGGCCCTGAACGGGCCTCGTCGAACGGTTACGCGAGCTTCTTCACCTGTGCGTCCACGACCTCCGCCGGGAACTCGAAGTCCTTGCCGGACGCGGCCGAGGCCAGGTTCAGGGCGGTGACGTAGCCGACGGTGCCGCCCTCGCGGAAGACGACGACCTTCATCGGGATCTTCGTGCCCTCGGCCTCGCTGAGGAAGGTGAGGGCGATCGCCTCGTCGGCTCCCTCGGGCGCGGGGTCCGTGGAGACCTTGGTGACCTGCTGGGAGGTGCCGTCGGCCGTGACCTCGAAGCCGTCCGCGCAGTCCTTGGCCGAGGTGGCGAGGGACTTCATCACCTTCTGGGCGGCCGAGCCGTCGTAGGAGGTCAGGCGGAGCAGGGTGCGGGTGGCGTCGAGGCCCGAGACGTCACCGCTCTTGGCGGCCTCGGCGGGGTCGATCTTCTTCTGCGTCTCGCGCTGCACGGTCGCGGCCGGCTCGTCGACGACGGAGCCGAGCATGGCGTACGCGACGGGCGCGCACGCGTCGGTGCCCGGCTCGATGTCCTTCCGGTCCACCGTGCCGGTGGGCTCGCTGACCTTGTGGCCCTTCACGTCCCCGTCCTTCAGGACCACCTTCTCCAGGTCCGCGGCGGAGAGGGCCTTACCGCCCGAGTCGCCCTCTCCCCCGCTCCCGCCGGAGTCCGAGCACGCGGCGAGCAGGGTCAGGGACAGGGCGGCGACACCGGCCACGCAGGACCGGCGTATGACAGCACTTCTCAATGCACGTTCCTTCTTCGACACTTCATTCGATATTTCATTCGACATCACGTTCGGCGATCGGCTCATCGCGGCGACCGTACTGCACGTCACCGACATCGGCGTGCGGAATTTCACGCTCACCCTCACGGGGTACGGCCGGGAACACCGGGCCCGGTCCGGACGCTGTACCTGGCATGAGTGACTACCGCGTCGAACACGACTCCATGGGCGAGGTCCGCGTGCCGGCGGACGCCAAGTGGCGGGCCCAGACACAGCGGGCGGTCGAGAACTTCCCGATCTCGGGGCAGCACATCGAGCGCGCCCACATCGAGGCCCTGGCCCGCATCAAGGGCGCCGCCGCGACGGTCAACGCCGAACTGGGCGTGCTCGACAAGGACATCGCCGAGGCCGTCCGGGACGCGGCGGAGGAGGTCGCCGAGGGGCGCTGGGACGAGCACTTCCCGGTGGACGTGTTCCAGACCGGCTCCGGCACCTCGTCGAACATGAACACCAACGAGGTCATCGCCACACTGGCGAGCGAGCGGCTCGGCCGGGACGTGCACCCCAACGACCATGTGAACGCCTCGCAGTCGTCCAACGACGTCTTCCCCTCCTCGATCCACATCGCCGCCACCGCCGCCGTCACCCGTGACCTGATCCCGGCCCTGGAGCATCTGGGCGCCGCCCTGGAGCGCAAGTCCGCGGAATTCTCCGACGTGGTGAAGTCCGGTCGTACGCACCTCATGGACGCGACACCGGTGACTCTCGGCCAGGAGTTCGGCGGGTACGCGGCCCAGGTGCGGTACGGCGTCGAGCGGCTCACGGCCTCGCTCCCCCGGCTCGCCGAACTCCCGCTGGGCGGCACGGCCGTGGGGACCGGCATCAACACGCCCCCCGGGTTCTCCGCCGCCGTCATCGCGGAGGTCGCGCGGGTCACCGGGCTGCCGCTCACCGAGGCGCGGGACCACTTCGAGGCGCAGGGGGCGCGGGACGGGCTCGTCGAGACGTCCGGACAGCTCCGTACGATCGCCGTGTCCCTCACCAAGATCGCCAATGATCTGCGGTGGATGGCGTCGGGGCCGAGGACCGGTCTCGCGGAGATCTCCCTGCCGGACCTCCAGCCCGGGTCCTCGATCATGCCCGGCAAGGTCAACCCGGTGATCCCGGAGGCCGTGCTCATGGTCGCCGCGCAGGTCACGGGCAACGACGTCACGGTCACCACGGCGGGCGCGTCCGGCAACTTCGAGCTGAACGTCATGCTGCCCGTCATCGCCAAGAACGTCCTGGAGTCCGTCCGGCTGCTCGCCAACGTCTCGCGGCTGCTCGCCGACCGGACGGTGGACGGGATCGTCGCCCACCGGGAACGGGCCCGCGAGTACGCGGAGTCCTCGCCGTCGGTGGTCACCCCGCTCAACAAGTACATCGGGTACGAGGAGGCCGCGAAGGTCGCCAAGAGGGCGCTCGCGGAACGGAAGACCATCCGGGAGGCCGTCCTGGAGGGCGGATACGTGGAGCGGGGCGACCTGACCCAGGAACAGCTCGACGAGGCGCTGGATGTCCTGCGGATGACACGGCCGTGACCGTACGGCGAGTTCCGGCCGTCGTGGGTGTCGCGCGGGTAACCGATTCCCGCCAAGGCGTGAACCGTAAGCGGTACCGCAGCGTCATATGCGCATGACACCTAATATCTGCGCATGGGAGACGACGGAGTGGTGAGACGAGTGGAAGCGGGCGGGTCGGCGGCATTCTGGGAGCCGGGGAGTCAGATCCTGTGGCGTTACCGGGAGAACGGCGGCGAACGCTTCCATATCGCGCGCCCCGTCACGGTCGTACGCGACGACGCCGAGTCGCTGGCCGTGTGGCTGGCGCCCGGCACCGAGTGTGTACGGCCGGTGCTGGCCGACGGCACCTCGCTGAACTCCGAGCCGCTCGCGTCGCGTTACAAGAAACCGCGCGGCGTGCGGCACGGCCGCTGGTCCGGCACCGGGGTGCTGAAGCTCGCACGGCCGGGCGAGCCGTGGTCGGTGTGGCTTTTCTGGGAGCAGGGTTGGCGTTTCAAGAACTGGTACGTCAACCTGGAGACGCCACTGGCCCGTTGGGACGGCGGTGTGGACTCCGAGGACCACTTCCTGGACATCTGCGTCTACCCTGACCGGTCCTGGGCCTGGCTCGACGAGGACGAGTTCGCGCAGGCCCAGCAGGACGGCCTGATGGACGCGTCGGCGGCCGAGCGGGTGCGGGAGGCGGGCCGGTCCGCGGTGGAGGTGATCCGCGCGTGGGGCCAGCCGTTCGCGGACGGCTGGCAGCACTGGCGCCCGAATCCGGCATGGGGAGTACCGTCTCTCCCGGACGACTGGGACCGTACGCCCGCGCACTTGTCCTCATGAGACCCTTGATGCGCCCCGGGTCCGCAACCGTAGGATCGTCCTCCGCAAGAGTTCACAGGGGCAACTCCCGCAGTTCGGGCAGGGCTTGACCGTACGTCACCGAGGGGCGGCAAGACGTGATCAAGGGGTACGAGGGTTACACCGGGGCGAGCCGGAGACGGCCCGGTGGACGGGCTGTACTGTCGTTCGCCGTGCCCGCCGGTACCGTGTGTGGCACAGGAACTGCCTCTGACCACGCGGGAATTCCGTTCCCAGGACACGTAATCCGGGTATCGGCCTTTCTGCGGGACGAAGTATCGGGTTTGCGGGACGCACTGCGCACACGACGCGCAGTCCCGGACGGATGGATTCGACACGCGTGACGGAGCACCCCACCTCCCACGAGCGCCCTCAGGGCGGCGCCGGCCCCACGGATCCCCGCGGGGCGCTCCTGCGTACGCAGGAGTCGATGCGTACCGCGCCCGCCGCGGCTTTACCCGCTCAGGCACGCATGGGTGACGCGCCGGCCGAGCCAGGCACCGCGACGTCCTGCGCGAAGGGCGGACAGGCCCCCTCGGAGCACGCCCAGCCGGCGGTCTCCGAGCACTCCCAGCCCGCGGCCGCCGAACCCGACCCCCCACACCGCCCGCGCCCCGCGCCGGAGACCATCCCGGCGCAGCCCGGCGGTGAGGCGGAACGGTCCGGCGGGACCGTCGGCGCTCTGGAGCGGCGCAGCGGGCAGGGAGTGGCGCCGGGCGCCCCCATGCCCATGCGGCGGGACGGCGACCGGCTGCGGTTCGTCGGCGCCGCGACCCGGCGGATCGCCCGGGGCATAGACCTGGACGAGATCGTGATGGGTCTGTGCCGGGCCACCGTGCCGACGTTCTCGGACGCGATCCTCGTGTATCTGCGCGAGCCGCTGCCGGTCGGTGACGAGCGGCCGACCGGGCCCATGGTGCTGCGGCTGCGCCGCACCGACCGGATCCCCGAGGAGCGGGACACCGAGGGCGGCTTCATGCCGTCCGCGCTCCAGCCGGAGCAGCCGGTGGATCTGGCGGTCGTCACGGCCGAGCAGTGCGAGGTACGGCCCGGAGGGGCGCTCGCCGAGGTGCTGCGGGGGGTGCGTCCGGTCTTCGCGGACGCGCCGGCCGCACACGACGCGCTGCCCGAACTGCTGGGCCCGGACGCGGAGCTGACGGTGCCGACCGGCCAGCGGGCGATCCTCGCCCCGCTGCGCGGCCGGCGCCGGGTGATCGGCGCCGCGGTCTTCCTGCGCCGCCCGGAGCGGATGGCGTTCGAGCAGGACGACCTGCTGGTCGCCGCCCAGCTCGCCACGCACAGCGCGCTCGGCATCGACAAGGCCGTGCTGTACGGCCGCGAGGCGTACATCGCCGACGAGCTGCAGCGCACGATGCTGCCGGAGGCGCTGCCGAAGTGCACCGGCGTACGGCTCGCGCACCGGTATCTGCCGGCCGCCGAGACGGCGCGGGTCGGCGGTGACTGGTACGACGCGATTCCCCTGCCGGGGAGCCGGGTCGCGCTGGTCGTGGGTGACGTGATGGGTCATTCGATGACCTCTGCCGCGATCATGGGGCAGCTGCGGACCACCGCGCAGACGCTGGCCGGGCTGGATCTGCCGCCGCAGGAGGTGCTGCACCACCTCGACGAACAGGCCCAGCGGCTCGGTACGGATCGCATGGCGACCTGTCTGTACGCCGTGTACGACCCGGTCTCGCACCGCATCACCATCGCCAACGCGGGCCATCCGCCGCCGGTGCTGCTGCATCTGGGCGGGCGTGCCGAGGTGCTGCGGGTGCCGCCGGGTGCGCCGATCGGCGTGGGCGGCGTGGACTTCGAGGCGGTCGAGCTGGACGCGCCGGCCGGTGGCACGCTGCTGCTGTACACCGACGGGCTCGTGGAGTCCCGGCTCCGGGACGTGTGGACCGGTATAGAGCAGTTGCGGGAGAAGCTGGCCGCGACCGCGCAGCTGACCGGGCCGGACCATCCGCCGCCGCTGGAAGCGCTGTGCGACGAGGTGCTCGACATGCTCGGCCCGGGTGACCGGGACGACGACATCGCGCTGCTCGCCGCGCGGTTCGATGGGATCGCTCCCAGCGATGTCGCGTACTGGTTCCTGGAGCCGGAGGAGATGGCTCCGGGGCGCGCGCGCCGGCTGGCCCGGCACGCTTTGTCCCGTTGGGGCCTGGAGGAGTTGACCGACTCGGTCGAGCTGTTGATCAGCGAGGTCGTGACGAACGCGGTGCGGTACGCGACGCGTCCGGTCACCCTGCGGTTGCTGCGCACCGATGTGCTGCGGTGCGAGGTGACCGACGACGTGCCGCAGCTGCCCCGGCTCCGGCAGGCCCGGGCGACGGACGAGGGGGGCCGTGGGCTCTACCTGGTCAACCGGCTGGCGAAGCGGTGGGGGGCCACGCGGTTGAGTGCGGGGAAGGTCGTGTGGTTCGAGCTCAACCAGGCCTGACACGGAAGACGAAGAGGGGGCGCCCGGTGATCACCGGGCGCCCCCTCTTCGTCGTGCGCTGGTCCCGCGCTAGTCGTCCACCTGTGGATCGTTGGGATCGGGCGGGAACGGGAAGTCACCGTCGTCCGACTGGGTCGCCGACGGGGACTCCTCCGGGCTCGACTCCGGGGGCGACTCCGAGGGCGACTCCGAGGGCGACTCCGAGGCCGTCGGAGGCTCGGAGGACGTCGGGGGCTCGCTGCTGGGGGTCTCGGACGGGGTCTCGCTCGGGGTCACCGAGGGGGTCGCCGACTCGGTGGGCGCGACCGCCGCTCCCTGCTTGGTGTCCAGGTCGAACTTGGTGGGCTTGCCCATGACGCCGAAGGTGTAGGTGGCCCAGATCTGGGCCGGGAAGCCACCGCCGTTGACCCGGGGGACGCCGACGGCGTTGTACATCGAGACGTGCTTGCCGTTCTTGCTCATGTCCTCGCCGAAGAGGCCGACGGAGGTCACGAGGTTCGGGGTGTAGCCGGTGAACCAGGCGGAGCGGTTCTCGTCGGAGGTACCCGTCTTGCCGGCGACCTGCTGGCCGTTGCGGGACGGGTTGTCGCGGACGGAGGTCTTGGCCGTACCGTCGTCGACCACGCCGGTGAGGACCGAGGTGACCGTGTCGGCGGCCTCCTCGCTGATGACCTGATCACCGATCGGATCGGGGAACTCGACCTCGCCGTCCCGGTGCGTGGCCGAGGCGAGGAGGGTCGGGGTGACCTTCTTGCCGTGGTTGTCGAGCGTGGCGTAGATACCGGCCATCTCCAGCGGGCTGGCGCCCATGGAGCCCAGGGTCTGGGCGGGGACGGCCTGCATGCCCTCGGTGTCCATGCCGAGCCTCCCGGCGACCTCCATGACCTTCTCCATGCCCACGTCGACGCCCATCTGCGCGAAGACGGAGTTGATGGACTTGTTCATGGCGGTCTGGACGGTGACGTCGCCGTAGTCGACGTTGTCCTCGTTCGGCGGGTTGAAGCCGACCGCGGTGCCGTCGTCCATCACCTTGTGCCTGCTGTCACCGTCGTAGACGGTGCTGGCGGTGATCGGGTCGCCGTCCTGGGTCTCGGCGTCCTCGTCGACGGCCGCGGCGAGGATGACCGGCTTGAAGGTGGAGGCGGGCTGGTAGTCCCGGCGGGTGGCGTTGTTCGTGAAGTGCTTCACGTAGTCGACGCCGCCGTACATGGCGACGATCTTGCCCGTCTTCGGGTCGACCGAGACCGCGCCGGCCTGGATGTACTTGTCGACCTTGCGCTTCTTGGTGTCGAGCTTGCTGGTGAGGCGCTGCTTGACCGCCTTCTCCAGCGCGGCCTGCTTCTTCGGGTTGATGTTCAGCGTGACGTTCCAGCCGCCCAGGTCGATCTTCGTCTTGGCTTCCTCGAAGTCGGACGCCTTGTCCTCGACCACGAGCTGCTTGGCCAGCTGGTTGTTGGCGGCGTCGACCAGGTAGCCGTTCTGGCCGGCCATGCCGGGGGCGGTCAGGGGCGGCTTCAGCTTGGGCATCTTCATGCCCTCGCGCACCGAGGCCTTCAGCTCCTTCATCTCGACCATGTTGTCCAGGACGTAGTTCCAGCGCGCCGTGACCAGCTTCCTGCCGGTCGGGGTGGCGGTGGCGAGGTCGTACTGGCTGGGGGCCTGCAGCAGCGCGGCGAGGTAGGCGCCCTGCTCGACGCTGAGGTCATTGGCGTCCTCGCGGAAGTACGCCTGCGCGGCGGCCTGGATGCCCCAGGCGCTGCGGCCGTAGAAGCTGGTGTTGATGTAGCCCGCGAGGATGTAGTCCTTGGTCTCGTTGCGCTCCAGCTTCAGGGAGATGACCAGCTCGTTGAGCTTGCGGGTCACCGTCTGGTCGGACGTCAGGTAGTAGTTCTTGACGTACTGCTGGGTGATCGTCGAGCCGCCCTGCTTGCCCTTGCCGGACAAGGTGTTGATCACACCGCGGGCCATGCCCTTGAAGTCGACGCCGGGGTCCGAGTAGAAGGTCTTGTTCTCGGCGGCGACGAAGGTCATCTGCACGTCCTTGGGGACGTCCTTGAGTTCGACGATCTCGCGGTTGGTGTTACCGGTGCGGGCGAAGATCTTGCCGTTGGAGAACTTGTAGACGTTGCTTTCCTGGGTGGCCTGGGGGTTGCCGTCCTTGGGAACGTCGATCGACAGGTAGAGCGCCACGAAGGCACCCATGCCGAGCAGGCAGACGCCGAAGAACGTGCCGAGGATCTTCTTCCAGGTGAAGAGACGGCGCAGGAAGCTCTGCTGCTTCTTCTTCTTGCCGCCGCCCTTGGCCGCCGCCCTGGCCGCCGCCCGGCCGCCGCCCTCGGGCGGGGATATGACGGCCGTCGCCCCCGCTTCGCTCCCGGACGAGCGCTGGGGCGCCGCGCGGCGACCGCCGCGCTGCCGCGCTCGTCTTTCTTCCGCTCGTCCCATGGCTCCGGTCCGCTCCGACTTCTTCTCGGTCTCATACGTCACTCGGGTGTTGTCAGCTCAGCAAGCTAACACCGAGGACTGTGGCAAGAGGGAGTCGGTCCGCTCTGTGGTGGCGTGACAATGCGCACGCGGGCACGCGTGTCGCAGACCTCATCCCACCGGAACGGACGTTTCAACAGGCCGGATGGTTGCCCCACCAGACGCAGGAGTTGGCGCCGACCCCGGTGACAGAACCGTGACAATCGGCTCGGACCTGGGCCCCCTCCACACCCGGTGGCGACCTAAACACGGCAGGTATACGTGCGGTGTATACCCACTGTGTACAGTCGTGCTCATGTCCATCGGTCACACTCTCCTGGGACTCCTGGAGTCCGGGCCCCGACACGGTTACGACCTGAAGCGGGCCTTCGACGAGAAGTTCGGTCACGACCGGCCGCTGCACTACGGCCAGGTCTACTCGACGATGTCGCGCCTGCTGAAGAACGGCCTCGTCGAGGTCGACGGCATCGAGCCCGGCGACGGCCCCGAGCGCAAGCGGTACGCCATCACCGAGGCGGGCATCACGGATGTCCAGCGGTGGCTCGCGACGCCCGAGAAGCCCGAGCCGTATCTGCAGTCGACCCTCTACACGAAGGTCGTCCTCGCCCTGCTCACCGACCGGAACGCGGCCGACATCCTCGACACCCAGCGTTCCGAGCACCTGCGCATGATGCGCATCCTCACCGACCGCAAGCGCAAGGGCGACCTGGCCGATCAGCTGATCTGCGACCACGCCCTGTTCCATCTGGAGGCCGATCTGCGATGGCTGGAGCTGACCGCCGCCCGACTGGGCAAACTGGCCGAGGCGGTGGTCCGCCGATGACCCCCGCCGGCTCCCTGCTCGTGGCGACCGATCTGCGCAAGGCGTACGGGCCGACCAACGCCCTGGACGGCGCCGGGTTCTCCATCCACCCCGGCGAGGTCGTCGCGGTGATGGGCCCGTCCGGCTCCGGCAAGTCGACGCTGCTGCACTGCCTCGCCGGGATCGTGCCGCCCGACTCGGGCTCGATCACGTACAACGGCCGCGAGATGGCCACCATGAACGACACCGAGCGCAGCGCGCTGCGGCGCAGCGAGTTCGGGTTCGTCTTCCAGTTCGGCCAGCTCGTGCCGGAGCTGACGTGTGTGGAGAACGTGGCGCTGCCGCTGCGGCTGAACGGCGGCTCCCGCAAGGAGTCCGAGCGGACCGCCCTCGCCTGGATGGAGCGCCTGGAGGTCGACGACCTCGCCCGCAAGCGTCCCGGTGAGGTCTCCGGCGGTCAGGGCCAGCGGGTCGCCGTGGCGCGTGCGCTGGTCACCAATCCCCGGGTGCTGTTCGCGGACGAGCCCACCGGCGCGCTCGACTCGCTCAACGGCGAGCGCGTGATGGAACTGCTCACCGAGGCCGCCCGGTCGACCAACGCCGCCGTCGTCCTGGTCACGCACGAGGCGCGGGTGGCCGCGTACTCGGACCGCGAGATCGTCGTACGGGACGGGAAGTCGCGGGACATGGAGCGCGTCGTATGAGCGCGACCGTGCGCCAGTGGTACCGGGACCTGGCCATGGGGGTCCGGTTCACCTTCACCGGGGGTCGTGAGGGCTGGGTGCGCGCCCTGCTCACGGGGGTCGGCGTCGGCCTCGGGGTGGCGCTGCTGCTGCTGACCGCGGCGATACCGAACGCGTTGGCGACCCGGGGAGCCCGCGAGGAGGCCCGGCAGGACCGGGGCATCGGCTACCTGGAGAACAACAGCACGTCCAAGCCGACCGACAAGAGTCTGCTCGTCGCCGACACCGACACCGAGTACCGGCACCGCGAGATCAGGGGACGGCTCCTCGAACAGGAGGGCGCGGACGCGCCACCGCCGCCGGGACTGACCGAGTTCCCCGCGCCGGGCAAAATGGTCGTCTCCCCCGCCCTCGCCGCCCTGCTGAAGTCCGACGACGGGGAACTGCTGCGCGACCGGCTGCCCTACGAGACCGTGGGCACCATAGGCGAGACCGGGCTGATCGGCTCGGGTGAACTCGCCTACTACGCCGGTGCCGACGGCCTCGCCGAGCGGCTCGACGACTCGGTGGTGGCCCGCATCGACCAGTTCGGGATGTCCGAGGCCGATCAGACCGAGGAGGAGATGGACCCGGTCCTGCTGCTGCTCACGCTGGTCGTCTTCGTGGTGCTGCTGATGCCGGTCGCCGTCTTCATCGCCACGGCTGTACGGTTCGGCGGCGAACGGCGCGACCGCAGGCTGGCGGCGCTGCGGCTGGTCGGCTCCGACGGCCGGATGACACGCCGGATCGCGGCGGGCGAGGCCCTCGCGGGCGCCGTGCTGGGGCTGGTCTTCGGCACCGTGTTCTTCCTGCTGGGCCGGGAGGTCGCCGGTTCGGTCGAGGTGCTCGACGTCAGCGTGTTCCCGAGCTACCTCGACCCCTCCCCCGGGCTCGCCCTGCTGGTGGCGCTCGCGGTGCCGGCGGCGGCCGTCCTCGTCACCCTGTTCGCGCTGCGCGGTGTCGTCATCGAACCGCTCGGCGTGGTGCGCACGGCCAAGCCCGCGCGCCGCAGGCTCTGGTGGCGGCTGCTGCTGCCGCTCGGCGGTCTCGCCCTGCTCTACCCGATGGTCGGCCAGGGCTCGGAGAACGGGCAGTTCAACGAGTACATGGTGACCGGCGGTGTCGTCCTGCTGCTGTTCGGCATCACCGCGCTGCTGCCGTGGGTCGTCGAGGCGTTCGTCGCCCGGCTGGGCTCCGGCGGCGTCTCCTGGCAACTGGCCGTCCGCAGGCTGCAGCTGAGCAGCGGATCGGCGGCCCGCATGGTCAACGGCATCGCGGTGGCGGTGGCCGGCGCGATCGCCCTGCAGATGCTGTTCGCCGGGGTCGAGAGCAGGTTCACCGAATCAACCGGCAAGGACACCACGCGGGCCCAGATGGAGCTGACCCTGCCCCAGGACCTCCCGGCGCGTGTCGCCGGCGAGGAACTGAAGGGCGCCAAGGGCGCGGCGTCCGTCGCGGCGCTGTCCCACACGACGGTCGCCGACACGGTCGAGGACCCCGAGGAGTTCACGGAGCTGGCCGTCGGCGACTGCGCCGCGCTGCGCGAACTCGCCCGGATCCCCTCGTGCCGCGACGGTGACGTCTTCCTGCTGAGCACCCCGGACGATCCCAGCGCGACGCGGCTCGGCGCCGCCGGGAACACGCTGTACTTCGACCCTTCCTACAGCGGGGAGGAGCCGGGCGCCGGCATCCCCTGGAAGCTGCCGGCCGAGGTGAAGAAGGCGTCCGAGCGCACCGACGCGCTGCGCACGGGCGCGGCGGGGCTGCTGGCCACACCGGGCGCCCTGCCCGCGAAGGCGGAGAAATACCTGTACAGCACCGTCTACGTACGGACCGACCCCAAGGTCCCGGACGCGCTCGACGAGGTGCGCAACGCCGCCGTGGCGGTCGATCCGCTCATCCGGACCTGGGAGTGGACCTCGACCCGGCGGGTGGACCAGTTCGCGGACATCCGCACCGGTCTGCTGGTCGGCGCGTCCGCCGTGCTCGTCCTCATCGGCGCGAGTCTCCTCGTCTCCCAGCTGGAGCAGCTTCGCGAACGCAGGAAGCTGCTGTCGGCGCTGGTCGCCTTCGGTACCCGGCGCCGCACGCTCGGCCTGTCCGTGCTGTGGCAGACGGCGATCCCGATCACCCTGGGCCTCGTCCTCGCCTCGGCGGTCGGGCTGACCCTGGGCGCGGTCCTGCTGAGGATGACGAACGTCCCGGTGGGGGTGGACTGGGCGAGCGTGCTGTCGATGACCGGCATCGGCGCGGGCGTCGTCGTCCTGGTCACGGCGCTGAGCATGCCGCCGTTGCTGCGGATGATGCGGCCGGAGGGGCTGCGTACGGAGTAGGCCGGTGCCGCGGTGGCCCCGCGGCACCGCCACACTGGACCCCGTCAGCCGCCCGCCCGGGAGTGAGGACGCCATGTCGCTCGACACCTTGAGGTCCGCGATTCCGGAGTACGCGAAGGATCTGCGCCGGAACCTGGATTCCGTCCTCGGCGACTCCGGGCTGTCGGTGCAGCGGCTGTGGGGGACCGTGCTGGCCACGGCGATCGCCTCGCGCTCGGCGCGGGTGCTGCGCGAGCTGGCCCCGGAGGCGAGGGCACGGCTGTCGCCCGAGGCGTACACCGCGGCGAAGTCGGCCGCGGCGACGATGGCGTTGAGCAACGTCTTCTTCCGGACGCGGCATCTGCTCTCCGACCACGCGTACGGCGATCTGCGGACGGGGCTGCGGATGAATGTCATCGGCGATCCCGGGGTGGACCGGGTCGACTACGAGCTGTGGGCGTTCGCCGTGTCCGCGGTCAACGCGTGCGGGGCGTGTCTGGACTCGCACGAGCAGGCGCTCCGCCGGGCGGGGGTCGGGCGGGAGACGGTGCAGGAGGCGTTCCGGATCGCCGCGGTGATCCAGGCGGTCGGGGTCACGTTGGAGGCGGAGGCGGTTCTCTCCGAGTAGGTGCGGGTCTCTCCGAGCAGGTGCGGGTGGGGTGACCGGCTTGGCATCGCCTACGGAGCGGCTGCGGACCCGTCGGGGCTGGTCGCGCAGTTCCTCGCGCCCCTGAAGGGGCCTGCGGCCCTTCAGAAAATCGGTCGCGGGCCCGTTTAGTCCCCTGGGAACATCCCTCCCATGGCCTCCCTCTCCCCCCTCTCCCCCCTCTCCCCCCACTCCTCCCGCGCCTTCGACGACCTCGTCGCCGAAGCCGATGCCGTGCCCACCGACGGGTGGGACTTCTCGTGGTTCGAGGGGCGGGCCACGGAGGCCCGGCCGTCGTGGGGGTATGCGCGGGCGATGGGTGAGCGGCTGGGGCGGGCCTCGGCGGCGCTGGACATCGACACCGGGGGCGGCGAGGTGCTCGCCTCCGCTTCCCGGTTCCCGGCGGTGACCGTGGCCACGGAGGGGTGGCCGCCGAACGTCGCCAAGGCCACCGCGCGCTTGCGTCCGCGGGGCGCGGTGGTGGTGGCCGTGCCGCAGGGCGCGCCGCTGCCGTTCGCGGACGGGGCGTTCGACCTGGTCACCAGCAGGCATCCGGTGCGTCCGCCCTGGTCGGAGATCGCCCGGGTCCTCGAACCCGGTGGCACGTACTTCGCGCAGCACGTGGGGCCGAGCAGTGTCTTCGAGCTGGTCGAGCACTTCACCGGGCCGCTGCCCGAGGAGACCCGGCGCGGCCGCCACCCGGACGACGAGCGCGCCGACGCCGAGGCGGCCGGGCTGGAGATCGTGGACCTGCGGGCCGAGCGGCTCCGGATGGAGTTCCACGACATCGGCGCGGTCGTGCACTTCCTGAAGAAGGTCGTCTGGATGGTGCCCGGCTTCACCGTCGAGGCGTATCTCCCGCAGCTCCGCACCCTGCACGAGCGGATCGAGCGTGAGGGTCCCTTCGTCGCGCACAGCGCCCGCCACCTCTTCGAGGCGCGCAAGCCGGCCGTGTGAGGCGCCCGCTCAGGCGTGCGGTCCGACCGTGACCTTCCCGATCGCCAACTCGGCCCGCGCCTGCAGCACTTCGCCCACCCGCTCGACCCGCTCCCCCAACTCCCGCTCCTGCCGCGCGTCCAGCCGCCCGAGCGGCTCCACCGTCACCGTCGTACGCCGTCCCTGGCGCCGCTGGTGCCAGACGCCCGCGACCACACCGTCCACCAGCAGCAGCGGGTAGTTGCCCGCCTGCCCGCGCGCGAGGGCCCGTTCGTACGCCGCCCCGGGGAACAGCCGCTCGCGGGGCTGCGCGGCGATGCCGTACGCGTCGAAGTAGGGCAGCAGCCGTACGCCCCGCAGGACAGCGGCGGGGTCCTCGGGGAAGCCGGTGTCGCCCGCCGCCACCCAGGCGGGCTCCCCCTCGAAGTCGACCGGCTCGATCTCGCCGGAGGCGGCCAGTGAGGCGAAGAGCCGGTCGGACCAGGCACCGGGGGCCGCCGCCCACCGCGCGAAGTGGCGCGGGGAGGCGGGGCCGTAGGCGCGCAGGTAGTGCCGTACGAGCGTGGGCAGGCCGTCCTCCGGGGAGGCCAGGGGGGCGAAGTGCGGTGGCCGGGTGTAGGTCGCCCGGCGGTCGCGGTCGGGGGCGAAGCACAGGGCGCCGGACTGGCCCGCGCGGTGCAGCACCTGGCGCCAGCGGGGCCACAGGCCCTGGAAGGCGGGCATGACGAGGTCCCCGGCCCAGGGTCCGGTGCGCGCGACGACCTCCTCGCCCAGCTCCTCGACGGTCAGCGTGCTCCCTTCGAGGGCGGCGCCGATGGCGGCCACGACCTGCTCGGCCCGCTCCTCCCCGAGGCGTACGTCCGGGGCGAACGGGCTCGTTCCGGCCGGGATCGCGGTGAGCGCGGCCGTCCACAGGGGCAGCTCGGCGGTGGGCAGCAGATGCACGGTGCCGCGCGGCCCGAACGTCTTCACCAGTGTCCGGTCCTCCCACAGCGCGGCCCGTACGTCCGCCCGTGTGCTCCCTGCCGTGCGCAGACCCAGCGACAGTTCTGCCGCCGACAGCACCTGTGCGTGGGCACCCAGCATCGCCCCCGCCACCTCGGCGACCGGCGTACCGGCCGGCGCGGGCGCCCTCAGGAACAGCCGCTCCGTCCGCCGCGCACTCGCCTGCTCCCAGGTGACCGATCCGACCGATCCGACCGATCCGACCGGCGCGACCGACCTGACCTGTCTGACCTGCCTGACCTGCTCGTTCTTCGAGGTCCGCGTGGCCTTCATACGGGGGCACCCCCAGCGCTCGTCGCCGTCATGGGACCGAGGCTAGGCCCGATGGAGGTCAGATCCTGACCTAGATCGAGGTGTCCACATCGTTATCGCCCGCGGCTTGGATTCTCCGACTCCACTCACGTAGGTTCAGACCAAGGGAATTCGCGTGAGCAAAGCTGCGCGGTACGGCGTCGCGCGGTGGAGGGGGCTGCGCGAAGCCGTGCGCCCGACCTTCACCGTCAAGCGCGCGTTCCGCTCGCGCTTCACCCGTACGGGGGCGCCGGGCCGCTTCTCCCCGGAAGCCGCACAACATCGCGCAAGCCTCACATTCCCGCCGAGGTTTCGCCTTTTCTCCTTCGAATCCGCCGGGATCCGGCCATGATCACCCCTCGATCACACCCTGAATGAACGCTTCCGCATTCACCGTCACGCTGTCGTCCGGCTCCGGAGAGTAGTTGTGGAGCGCCGATGCACGCAGCATCACTCACGAAGGGTTATGGTGGAAACCCCCCCTCGGGCCGGTCCGTCTCCCCCCCACGGACCGGCCCGTTTTTTCTGCCCGCACGACCGCCCTCCCGCGGGAGCGAGCGGCAGGCCGGCGCCCCCGCGCACCGCACCGGGCCGCCCCCAAGTCCCCCGCCCCCGGGCCTCCCAAGGCCTCCGGCACCGGTAGGCTTCGGCTCTCCAAGGGGACCGCACCGCACCGGAGGGGCTGGAACACGTGAACCTGCGCGACACACTGCGCGGCCTGTTGGTCAAGGTCTACGCACGCAGGGTCGAGGGTCACCTCGACCACGCCCAGGTGCCCGAGCACATCGGCGTGATCGTGGACGGCAGCCGGCGCTGGGCGAAGGCGGCGGGCTCCACCACGATGCAGGGCCACCAGGCCGGCGCCCACAAGATCGAGGAATTCCTCGGCTGGTGCACCGAGACGGACGTGAAGGTCGTCACCCTCTGGCTGCTCTCCACCGACAACTTCAACCGCCCCAAGGAAGAGCTGGTCCCGCTCCTCGGCATCATCGAGGACACCGTCCGCTCCCTCGCCGCCGACGGCCGCTGGCGGGTCCACCACGTGGGGGCGCTGGATCTGCTGTCCCCCGGGATGCAGAGCGCGCTCAAGGAGGCCGAGGAATCCACCTCGGACGTCGACGGAATACTGGTCAACGTCGCGATCGGGTACGGCGGCCGCCAGGAGATCGCCGACGCGGTGCGCTCGATGCTCCTGGAGGCCCAGGACAAGGGCACCTCGATGGAGGAGCTCGCCGAGTCCGTCGACATCGACATGATCGGCAGGCACCTCTACACCGTCGACCAGCCCGATCCGGACCTGGTGATCCGTACGAGCGGCGAGCAGCGGCTGTCCGGATTCATGCTCTGGCAGACCGCGCACTCGGAGTACTACTTCTGCGACGTCTTCTGGCCGGCCTTCCGGAAGGTCGACTTTTTGCGTGCCCTGCGCGACTACGCGGTGCGTGGCCGTCGTTTCGGAGGCTGAAACTCCGTATTGCGGATGAGGTGCGCATCAGTGCGTCCGGGACAGAAGTAACGAGGAGTTCACCGGGACGCCGTCGTACCGCTTGGCATGGCGGCGCATGTTCGAGGGCATAAGCCAGTCAGGTCGACACCCGAACCACGGGTGTCGGATCTCAGCGGGCGGCTCGGGGCCGTCCGCCCGGGAGGCCCTTTGCACCAGCCCGATCGTGCGGTCACAGCACGGACGAAGCAGCGGAGGGCCGGTTTTCGGCCCGTGCAACGGCGCCGTCGACCGGCCCAGTTCGAACCCGTCGCTCCCCGACCTCATCCGAGGGGGTACGTCCTTCCGTGGTGACCAGCACAAAGCGCCGTATGCCAGACCGGCGCACCTACGTCCTCGACACCAGCGTCCTGCTGGCCGACCCGAACGCCCTGAGCCGCTTCGACGAGCACGAAGTCGTGCTGCCGATCGTCGTGGTGACGGAGCTGGAGGCCAAGAGGCACCACCCCGAACTCGGCTACTTCGCCCGGCAGGCCCTGCGCCTGCTCGACGAGTTCCGGGTCCGGCACGGCCGCCTCGACGCCCCCATTCCGATCGGGGAGCTCGGCGGGACCGTGAGGGTCGAGCTCAACCACTCGGATCCCAGTGTGCTGCCGAGCGGCTACCGCCTGGGGGACAACGACTCCCGCATCCTCGCGGTGGCCCGCAATCTGCAGGCCGAGGGCTTCGACGTCACCGTGGTGTCGAAAGACCTCCCGCTCAGGATCAAGGCGTCCTCCGTGGGGCTCCTCGCCGAGGAGTACCGCGCGGAGCTGGCCATCACGGACGCCTCCGGGTGGACCGGGATGTCCGAGCTGACCCTGGCCGGCGAACAGGTCGACATCCTCTTCGAGGAAGGATCGATCCACGTTCCCGAGGCGAGCACGCTGCCCGTGCACACCGGTCTGACGATCCAGTCGGAACGCGGCAAGGCACTGGGCCGGGTGACGCCCGACGGCAACATCCGCCTCGTGCGGGGCGACCGGGAGGCGTTCGGCATCAAGGGCCGCAGCGCGGAGCAGCGCATCGCGCTGGATCTGCTGCTCGACCCGGACGTGGGCATCCTGTCGATGGGCGGCCGGGCCGGCACCGGCAAGTCCGCGCTCGCGCTGTGCGCGGGCCTGGAGGCCGTGCTGGAGCGGCGGCAGCACCAGAAGGTGATGGTCTTCCGGCCGCTGTACGCGGTGGGCGGGCAGGAACTCGGCTATCTGCCCGGCTCCGAGTCCGAGAAGATGAGCCCCTGGGCGCAGGCGGTCTTCGACACGCTGTCCGCGGTCACCAGCCGCGAGGTCATCGAGGAGGTCACCGCACGCGGGATGCTGGAGGTCCTGCCGCTCACGCACATCCGCGGCCGTTCGCTGCACGACGCGTTCGTGATCGTGGACGAGGCGCAGTCGCTGGAGCGGAACGTCCTGCTGACCGTGCTGTCCCGGATCGGCGCGAACTCCCGTGTCGTCCTGACCCATGACGTGGCCCAGCGCGACAACCTGCGCGTCGGCCGCTACGACGGTGTCGTCGCCGTGGTCGAGAAGCTGAAGGGCCACCCGCTCTTCGCCCACGTCACGTTGACGAGGTCCGAACGGTCCCAGATCGCGGCCCTTGTGACCGAAATGCTGGAGGACGGGCAGATTTAACCCCGACCTTCCGGAATCAGTCCCAACCCCAGGGCGCCGCCCGGCAAAAGGCTCAGCAGCCTAGCCGGGCGGCGCCTTGGCGCGTGCGGCTTTCCGTGAATCTCCGGCGTCAAACGAGGTGTGAGCTTTCACACTCACCACTGAATTGCCTCGCGGTGTCGGGTTACGGCAGAGTCTCATTTCTGTCAGGCCCCGCATACGACACACCTGTACCCCCAGCGGTATGGCACCACAGCAACACCAGGTCAACTCCATAGCCTTCGTCGTATGCCGCCCGAGCACCTCGCGGCGCTCCTCGCAAGGGAGTTGTCCACCGGGCCCGCGCCTCCGTGACCCCGTAGTTGGAGGCCAGCGAACAGGGGCACGATTGCGTCCGCCAGGGTCACCGAGGCGGGCGATGCTGGAAGGAAACCGTGTGAGCCGGATTTCGGTCCGGGGATTCGCAGTGGCTTCGGCCACCGCGGTCACCGCAGTCGGCAGTGTCGTCGGAGTTGCCTCGGGCAGCACCGCCCAGACGACGACTGACGACGCCGAGGCGGTCGCGAACGACACCACGTTGCTCGCCGACATACCTGTGGGCCAGCAGGCCCAGGTGCAGACCGCGTCCCTGACAGCTCAGGCCGACGCCCAGGCCGTCGCCGCCGACGCGAGCGCCCGCAAGGACGCCGAGGCGACCGCCCGTAAGAAGGCGGCCCAGGACGCGATCGACAAGCAGCAGGCGGCGGAGAAGGCCGAGCAGGAGCGCAAGGCGAAGGAAGCTGCGGCGGCCGACGTCAAGGCCAAGTCCGCAGCCGCCGGTTCGCTCGGTGACATCCCCACGCAGAGCTCGTACACCGTCGCCGAGATCCAGGCGATGGCGAAGGCCGTCGTGGCCAGCGACCAGTGGACGTGCTTCAGCAACATCGTGAACCACGAGTCCACCTGGAACTACAAGGCCGTCAACCCCTCCTCGGGCGCGTACGGACTCTTCCAGGCGCTGCCCGGTTCCAAGATGTCGTCCGTCGGTTCCGACTGGCAGACCAACCCGGCCACCCAGATCAAGTGGGGCCTGAACTACATGGAATCGCGCTACGGCAGCCCGTGCGAAGCCTGGACGTTTTGGCAGGCGAACAACTGGTACTAGGCCTCCAGGCCGTCGAGGGCTTGACCGCCCGCCGCTCAACCTTGCGAAGCCCTCCACCGTCCTTTGGTGGAGGGCTTCGGCCATGTACGGTCGATGCGCCGAGCGGGATCACGGCCTCCGGGAGGAGTGATGACCAGCAAAGATGACGGGGGAAGAGGGCGAATGATGTCACGGGTTCCCGGGTGGCTCGGCCGAGTCGGCACCGGGTTGAGCGGGTGGGCCGACCGGCTGGAGCGGCGCCGGGCGGAGATCGAGTCGGAGACCGAGGGCCCGGACGGCGGCAGGGACGCCCCGGCCGGGCGACGACGCGACAGCGGGGCGGACGGAGGCGGCGACAGCGGCCTCGGCTCCGGTGCGGGGCCTGCCTCTGACGCGGGGTCCGAGTCCGGTACGGCCAAGGCGGTTGCCGGCGCCCGGAGTGCGGAGGAGTCCGGGAGCGGGGACGCGGTCGAAGACGGCTCAGGCGGTGCGGGCGGTCCGGCGGACTCCCCCGGCGGTGCCCGGGGACGGACGGCCGCCCCGGTCCTCCACGCCCGCCCCGATCCCGCGTCGGCGGTGCCCTGGGGCATGCGGGTGGCGGCCGAGGCCGGCTGGCGGCTGCTCGTGCTCGCGGGCACCGTCTGGGTGTTGATGCGGGTCATCAGCTCCGTACGGCTGCTGGTGCTCTCGTTCACCGCCGCCGTGCTCATCACCGCCGTGCTCCAGCCGGCCGTGGCACGGCTGACCCGGCACGGTGTACCGCGCGGCCTCGCCACCGCCCTGACCGCCGCCCTCGGCTTCGTCGTCATGGGACTGATCGGCTGGTTCGTCACCTGGCAGGTCATGGAGAACATCGACGACCTCTCCGACCAGATCCAGGACGGCATCGACGAACTGCAGCGCTGGCTCCTCGACAGCCCGTTCCATGTCACCGAGAACCAGATCAACGACATCGCCAAGAACCTCCGTGACGCGATCAGCGACAACACGGACACGATCACCTCGGCGGGCCTGGAGGGCGTGACCGTCATCGTCGAGGCGCTCACCGGCATCCTCCTGACGATGTTCTCCACGCTCTTTCTCCTCTACGACGGCAAGCGGATCTGGCAGTGGAGCCTGAAGCTGGTGCCGGCGGCGGCCCGGCCGGGTGTCGCCGACGCGGGACCGCGCGCCTGGCGGACGCTGACGGCGTACGTGCGCGGCACGGTGGTGGTGGCGCTGATCGACGCGATCTTCATCGGCCTCGGGATCTACTTCCTCGACGTGCCGATGGCGGTCCCGCTGGCCGTGTTCATCTTCCTGTTCTCCTTCATCCCGCTGGTGGGTGCCGTCGTCTCGGGCGCGCTCGCGGTGGTCGTGGCGCTGGTGACGCAGGGCGTCTTCACGGCCGTCATGACGCTGGTCGTCGTACTCGCCGTCCAGCAGATCGAGGGGCACGTCCTCCAGCCGTTCATCCTCGGACGGGCCGTACGGGTGCACCCCCTGGCCGTCGTCCTGGCGGTCGCCGCCGGGGGCATGATCGCGGGTATCGGGGGCGCGGTGGTGGCTGTGCCGCTGGTCGCGGTCACGAACACGGTGGTGGGGTCGTTGCGGGCCTACGCCGACGAACACGGGGGCGGGGGTTAGCCGTTCCCGAGGTCCACGGTCGGGGCCGGTGGCCGGTGGGTCAGTCGACCGCTCGGCCGTGGCGCATGAGGACGACCCCGTTGCCGAAGGTGCGGGTCTCGATCAGGCGCAGACCGGTCGGGGTGGCGGTGTCGCCCTCCGGGAAGAGCCGCTTGCCGGCACCGAGGCGTACCGGGTGGACGTAGATCCGGTACTCGTCGACCAGGTCGTGCCGCATGAACTCGGCCGCCAGGTCGGCGCCGCCGAGGGCCAGGTCGCCGCCGTCCTGTGCCTTGAGCGCCCGGATGTCCTCCACGACGACGTCCGGGACGATCGTCGTGTGCCGGTCCCCGTGCCGCAGGGTCCGGGAGAAGACCAGCTTCGGCGTGTTCCGCCAGATCGTGGCGAAGTCGACGACGACGGGCGAGGCCTCGGGGTCCTGGTCGGCGGTGGGCCAGTAGGCGTCCATCAGCTGGTAGGTGACGCGGCCTTCGAGGAAGGCTCCCATGTCCCTGAGGACGTCGTTGAAATGCGTGTGCAGTTCGTCGTCGACCACGTGCCAGTCGATCTCACGGTTCGGGCCCTCGATGTAGCCGTCGAGGGACACGGACATCATCAGGACGATCTTTCGCATGACTGCGGCTCCCTGTGGTTTCCGGTGGCGTGAACGCATCGCATCACACCGCACGCGCCTACGCAGTCGGTGCAACGGATAGTGGGAAATGGTGTTCGACGCCTTGTCAGGGGCCGTCCGTGGCGTCGCCGAACGCGTTCGTCAGGGGCGGGTAGTGCACGGCGCACTCCGCGCAGGCGTAGACGTTGAAGCCGGGGCCGGTGGCTCCGTGGTGCTCGTGGACCAGTACGGGGTTCTCGGTGACGCCCTCGCACCGGGCGCACATGCGGACCGGGAGGCGGCGCGGGGTGTGGGGCTCCCGATGCGTCATCGGCTCGCCCCCGCCAGGCCGACGGGAACGCGTGCCTCGCGGGGTACGGGTGGCTCGGCGTCCAGACCGAGTGACGCGAGGTAGAGGGCTCGGCGGCGTTCGCGCAGACCTCGGGTGGCGCGTCGGCGGATGCGGTCGTCCAGGGGGCGGGGGTCTGGCCTGAGGTGGGGGTGGAGTGGGGTTGGGCGGGGGTGGGTGATCAGCACCGGGGTCGGCACCGGGGTCGGCATCGGGGGTGGAGGCGGGGGCGGCGGCGGATCGGCTCGGTGTCGGCCGCGGGGGTGGGGCAGGCAGGTGTGCAGCATCCGGACCAGGAGGCGGAGGGTGTGGTCGAGCATGACCAGCACGCTACTGGGTAGACATGCGCGGTGTATAGCGGTTATGCGCGCCTCATTGATTCGCACAGCTGATCGCAGCCGTACGTTGTTGGAATGACCCCGGACCCCGAGCAGTCGCCGATCGACCCGCACAAGATCGCGTATGTCTACATGCAGATGGCCGATCACATCGCTGACCGCATCGCCAAGGGTGAGCTGCGGCCCGGCGCACGCCTTCCCGGCGAACGTGACCTCGCCGTCGAGTACGGAGTGGCACACCTGACCGCCCGCCGCGCCACCCGCGAGCTGCGGGAGCGCGGTCTCGTCGTCACCCTCCCCGCCAAGGGCACGTTCGTCGCGTATCCGGATGCCGGTCCCGGCGAGTAGCCGACCTCGCGGTCAGCTCTCGGTCGTCGTTCCTCCGGTCCTCGGGAACGAGACCTCCACTCGGCGGTTCTTCTTGCGGCCCTCTTCCGTGGCGTTGTCGGCGATCGGGTAGTCCTCGCTGTAGCCGCGCACCTCGAAGGTGACGTTGCCGTCCAGGTCGGCGGCGAGGAGGTCGTGGACGGCCTCGGCGCGCTTCTTGGAGAGCGTCAGACCGTGGGCGTACGAGCCGAGGTTGTCCGTGAAGCCGAAGACGCGGATCTTGGCCGCGTCCTGCTTCTTGATCTCCTCCGCGATCGCCTGGATGCGGGAGCGGGCCTGCGGGTTGAGTTTCGCGCTGTTCTTCGGGAAGAGAACCTCCGCCTGGAGCGCGAACGTCACGTTCTCGTTGGTGTCCTCCCGGCGCTCCTCGCCGCCGAGGTCCTCCACGACCGACTTGATGTCCAGGACCTTCGCCGGGGCGAGCGTGGCCCCCTGAGCGAGCTTCAGGCCCGGACTGTTCGCGTCGACCTCCGGGGGCGGGGAGGTGGTGACGGTGCCCGGGGGTTCGCTCGGGTCGTCCTCGGCGTACGCGGGGGCGGCGAGGGTGAGGGCGGCCAGGACGGCCACGGCTCCGGCCAGCACGGCGGCGCGTGGGGTGGGGGCGGTCATCGTCACGTCACTCGCCCTCGGAGAGTTCGATCGTGGCGGGGGGCATGGAGCCGACCTGGAAGTCTACGGAGGTGGTGTCTTCCGGGGGGGCGGGGAACTGGGCGAACCAGTCCGTGGTCGCGCCTGTCCCTACGCCTCCGGTGAACTTCGTGCACAGGCAACGCCCTTCCGTGTCACGAAGGACGAGGTACTTCTTCTTGCCCGTCTGATCTACGAGGTTCGCGCCCGCGATCGAGCCGCCGTTCTTGGCCAGTTCACTCTCGTCCCCCCGCCAGTCGGCGCCGACCCACGGCTTGCCGGTGCCGTTCGTGACCGTGCCCTCGACCGTGACGAAGCCGCCTCCGTCGCGGGCCGCCGACGTGACTTTGAGCGTCAGGCCGCCGGCCTTGACCTCGGCAAGAACCGACTCCGCCGCTGGCGCTTCGGACTCCTGCTTCTCGTCTTCTCCGTTGTCCTTGGATGGCGTCGAGGAGGACTTGTTGTCCGACGACTTGTCGTCGTCCCCTCCCCCGCCACAGCCGGCCACCGTGAGAACCAGCCCGGTGGCGATCGTCACCGTGGACAGAGCCATGCGGCCCTTCATGGTGTACCGGAACTTCATGAACACAACTTCCTCTCACTCGGCCAGACGCACAGAGAACATCACGGACGCGTCGGGAAGGTTGCCCGGATTGAAGTTTCCGGGGTCAATGTCCACAGGTACGCCGTCGCAGTCCAGAGTGACGGGCTTCTTGGGGTCAGCGTTCGGAGCGAAGTCGCAGCGCGGCTGAATGACGGCGACCGCCTGCGCTCTGGCCGTCATGCTCTCGGTGCCGGGAATGATCGAATCGCCCACGGTGTAGTCCGTCACGACGTCGACCTGGAACCCCGGATAACCGTTCACCTCGGTGAGCTGAGCGCCGCCTTCGAGGGTCGAATCGTTCTGCGCTGCCAAAGCCCCAGCGGCGGCGTCCGCTCCCTCCAGGGGGAGCCCACCGCCGGACAGGTCGAAAAAGTCCAACCAGTCCGCGCTACCCGCATCGATGGCGTCTTCAAGGTCCAGCAGCAACTCGTCCCGCGCCTGCTGAGCGGCCGCCAATGCGGCGGAGTCCGCCGCAGATTGGGCACCACTACGCGCGGACGCCGCCTGGGCGAACGCGAAGAAGGCCAACGCCGTGAAGAGCAGAATCGCCGTCAGCCAGATGTAGAGGGGGAGGGTGGACCCCCGGTCGTCGAACGGTCGTAGGCGCGTCAGCCGCCGACGACGTTGCTCACGGCGGCCAGGATCGCGCCCGAGATCATTCCGTCCAGCCCCAGACCGTCGATCATCACGAAGATCCCCGCGACGATGATCATGATGCCCGCGTACTCCACGAACCCCGCGCCCGCGTCCCGCCCCTTCCCGCGCATGCGGGAGACGACGGTGGTCCTCCAGGCCTGGAAACGGTGCTTCACCTTCATGGCGGTTGCCTTCCCGCGCGATGCCGACACCAACCGGATCACCGTACGTGAGACAGCGCGTACCGGGGGTGGGTCCGGGGGCCCAACTTCTTCCCGGGGATGGGGTCATCGGGGCCACCCCCCGGGGGTCGTGCCCAGCCAGTGGGCTATCGCCTCGCCGCGCGTCGAGCTGTGCAGTTTCGCGAAGATGCGGTTGATGTGGTTCTTGACGGTCTTCTCGCTGATGAAGCAGGTGGCGGCGATCTGGCGGTTGTTCATGCCGGACGCGATGAGGTCCATCACCTCCACCTCCCTTGAACTCAGGCCGAAGGACGGCCGGTTGAACTGTTTCACAGATGGTTGCAGCTGCGAAGAGCGGTCGTGACTTTCGTGTGAAGGTTCGTAGGAAACGCCGAGCGAGGATGAGACAGTCGCGGAGATGGTCGCGCGGCCTTCCCGCACGTCCCGTACCGCCGCGATCAGTTCGGGGGCCGTGAACTCGCCGTGGACGAGGTAGCCGACCGCTCCCCGGCGCAGCGCCTCGGCCACGACCTCGGGTTCCGTGCTGTAGGTCAGCATCATCACGGGGCAGAGGGCGACCAGTTCGGGGAGTGCGGTGAGGCCGTCCGTGCCGGGCATGCGGACGTCGAGGAGGGCCACGTCCGGGTGGTGGCGGCGGGCTCGGGCCACCGCCTCCTCGCCGTTCGTGGCCTGGGCGACCACCTCGATGTCGGGGTGCGTGTCCAGGAGGGCCGTGAGGCCGGCGCGGACCACCGGGTTGTCGTCGGCGACGAGTACGCGGAGGGGTGGGCCGGGGCGTGCCTGCGGCTGGTCAGGCATGTGCGGCCTCCTGTCGGGGGGTTTCGGGGGTGGCCGGTGCGCCGTCCGGGTGGGCGGGGAGCGGGAGGGTCAGGATCACGTGTGTACCTGTGCCGTCCGATCCCAGGTGCAGGGCCGCGCCCGTACGGTCCGCGCGTTCCGCCATGCCCAGGAGGCCGAAGTGGCCGGATTCCTGCGCCTCTTCGAGGGTGAGGGCGGGTGGGAGGCCCACGCCGTCGTCCTTGATCGTGAGGTGGAGGGTGTCCGGGGTGACGCTCAGGCGGACCTCCGCCGCCGTCGCCCGTGCGTGGCGGTGGATGTTCTCCAGCGCCTCCGACGTGATCGCCAGGAGATGGCGGGTCGTCTCGGGCGGGAGCGGTGGGGGTGGCTCGCCCGTGTGGGTCAGGTGGGTGGGGAGGGTGGTGCGGGACTCGAAGTCCGCTGTTCGGATGCCCAGTTCGGTGCGCAGGTCCGCAGGTGGGGTCGTCGTCAGGTCGGTGTGGCGGCGCAGGTCCGTGAGGAGGTCGCGGGACTCGGCGGCGGCTCGGCGGGCCGCCGAGGCGACGAGGCCGGCCTGTCGTTTCAGCTGGGCCGGGTCCGGGGCCGGACGGTCGGCCGAGGTCGCCAGGGCGTCGGCGGCCAAGGCCAGGCCGTGGAGGGTCTTGGCCACCGAGTCGTGAAGTTCCCGGGCCAGGCGGGCGCGTTCGGACTCCACCGCCTCCGCGACGGCGAGGCGGGACGTGGCCTCGGAGAGCGCCTGGGTGGCCGTACCGAAGCGGAACATCAGGTTCCGTAGGGTGACGCCGATGATGCCGGCCGCGACGCAGAAGCCGGCGATGAGGAGGGTGCTGACGCCCGCGCCGGGATGGTGTTCCCAGGTGCGGTGGACGGTGACGAGGACGGCCAGTTGCAGGCCGGTGAGCACGCCGGCGCCGCGCCAGCCGTAGAGAAGGCCGGAGAGGAGGGGGGTGCAGACCGTGGCGTAGGCGAGGGGGGAGGCCGGGGAGGCGGTGAGGAGGAGGACGGCGCCGAAGAGGAGGTCCAGGGCCATGAGGGTGG
Source organism: Streptomyces sp. NPDC002324 (assembly GCF_053593335.1). Taxonomy (NCBI): domain Bacteria; kingdom Bacillati; phylum Actinomycetota; class Actinomycetes; order Kitasatosporales; family Streptomycetaceae; genus Streptomyces; species Streptomyces sp. NPDC002324. The sequence goes on along the minus strand of NZ_JBSFCF010000008.1, from coordinate 93,924 downwards.
GGTGGGCGAGGAGGCGGGGGGCAAAGCGGTACCAGTCCCTGAGCATGGCGTACGAGACGGTGATGCCGAGGACGGCGGCGAGGAGTACGGCGTGGTTCTGGGGGCCGTCCGTGGTGTTGGCCATCGCGAAGGGGGTGCCGATGGCGAGGGTGACCAGGCGGACGGCGAAGGTCTGGCGGGCGAGGGACTGGAGGGCGTTGAGCTGGAGGCGGAGGGTGGCGGGGGGTGTGGCGTCGTCGGCGAGGTAGCCGGTGCCAGGAGTGGGGCCGGGGGTGGGGCCGGGCGGGGGTGGAGTGCGTCGGCCTGTCATCAGCGGCCCAGGATGTCGCCGAAGTTGGTGCCCGAGCCCAGGAACATGCCCGTGGCGATGAGGATCATCGTGGCCGGGAGCATGAAGACCAGGGTGACCAGCGTGGCCTTGGGGATGGTGCGGGCGGCTCGGCGGCGGGCGTTCTGCGCGTCGGTGCGGCGCATGTCCGCGGCGAGCTGGATCAGGGTCTCGGCGATCGGGGACCCCAGTTCCTCGCCCTGCTGGAGCGCTGAGACGAACTGGGCGACCTGCTCGGAGGAGTTGCGCCGGCGGAGTTCGTCGAAGGCCTGGCGGCGGCTGACGCCCATGTCCATCTGGCGCAGGGTGATGCGGAGTTCGTCCGCCCAGGGGCCCTCGTACTTCTCGGCGACCCGGTCCAGGGCCTGGCGGAAGCCCAGGCCGGCCGAGACCACGACCGCGAGGACGTCGAGGAAGTCGGGCAGCGTGCGGTCGATGACGTCCTTGCGGTCGCGGATGGCCTGCCAGATTGCCGCGTCGGCGGCCAGCAGCCCGAAGGCGAAGGTGAAGGCGGCGAACAGGGGGCGGTCGCTGGTCAGGAAGACCAGGCCCATGAAGGCGCCGAAGAAGCCGTACACGGCTCGGCGTGCGGCGTAGCGGTTGAGGGTGAGGCCGCCGGGGTTGCCCGCCATGTCGATGCGGCGGCGCTTGGCCTCGACCCGGCGGGGGCCCATGAGACGCAGGACGAGCGGGGCGAAGCGCATGCCGAGGCGGTCGACGGCCGAGCCGGTCTTCGAGACGCGGGTGGCGCCGACCTCCAGGGCGAGGGCCAGGTCGCTGGGGAGTTTCGCCTCGGCGCGGATCATGCGGATGCCCAGCAGGGCGCCCGCGACGGCGACGGCCGTCAGCAGCGCCAGGAGCAGAGGGAGCGTCGATGTCGTCATGGTCGTGTCGTCGCCCCCTTCTCAGACTTCGATCTTGCCGAGGCGGCGGATGACGAAGAAGCCGACCGTGTAGAGGCCGATCGAGATCAGGACCAGGAGCTGGCCGAGGGGGGAGCCGGTGACCCGGGCGAGGGCGCCGTCGTTCGAGGAGTTGATCAGGAGGAGGGAGCCGAGGCCCAGGAGGGGGACGGTGAAGGCGGTCGCGTTGACCTCGGAGAGCATCGTGCGGACCTCGCGCCGGGTCTCCTTGCGGTCCTCCAGGGTCTGGGTCAGGTTGCGCAGCGAACTCACCACCGTGCCGCCCGCCTTGTTGGACAGGACGAGCGTGGTGACGAGGACGATCAGTTCGCGGGAGGGGAGGCGTTCGGCCAGCTCGCCGAGCGCGTCGTCGACCGAGCGGCCGAGCGCCAGCTGATCGGCCACCCGGGCCAGTTCCTCGCCCGCCGGGGCCTCCAGTTCCTCCGCCGCCATCGCCAGGGCCGTGCGCAGGGCGAGTCCGGCGGCGGTGGCGTTGGCGAGGAGGCGGGCGACGTCGGGGAGCTGGTTGATGAAGGCCTCGATGCGTTTCTGGCGTTGCCAGTTGAGGAAGATGGCCGCCGCCCACACACCGATCGCGCCCGCGATCGGGCCGAAGAACGGGGCCAGGGTGGCGGCCGCGATCAGCCACAGGGCGAGGACGGCCATGGCGACGTACGTGGCGAACTCGCCCGCCGTCAGGTCGAGTCCCGTCGTCGTCAGGCGGAGGTGGATCGCCCGGCCGAGGCGGGTGCGGCGCAGCCTGCGGTCGACGGCCGTGAAGCGTCGGACGCGGCCCGCCGCCGTGCGCGAGGGGCCGCCGCCGTGGCTGCCCGCGAGACGGTCGGCCAGGGCCTGGCGCTGGGCGCGGCCGGAGACGTACGTGTGCGCGCCCGCGACGGCGAGGGTGCCGCAGAGGACGGTGGCGCCGAGGGCCAGCAGGGTGGTGTTGTCCAGGTCCAGGGGTGCCTGGGCCAGGGTCACCAGGGGCGCCCTGAGTTCCTGGAGTGCCTGGGTCGCCTGGGCTGCCTGGGCTGTCGCCATGTGTGGTCCTACCTCCTCGGGGCTCTCGGGGCTATCCGATGGCCTGGCGGGTGTTGAGCGGGTCGATGGCCTCGGTCACTCCGTACGCGGGGGGCAGCGGCTCGTTGGCCACGTACAGCTTCTCGGCGACGGGGCGGGGCACCGGCAGGTGTTCGAAGCGGCCGCGGACGACACGGTCGGCGCCGAGGGGGTCGGGGGCGTAGCGGGAGACCGTGGCGATACGGAACTGTTCGCGGCCGTGCGAGACGAGCAGGGCGATCTCGGTGACCTTGCGGGAGCCGTCGGCGAAGCGGGTGAGCTGGACGACCACGTCCACCGCCGAGTTGATCTGGTCCTTGAGGGCCTCGAAGGGGATGAGGACCTCGGACATCGAGCCGAGGGTCTGCAGCCGCATCAGCGCGTCCTCGGCGGAGTTGGCGTGGACCGTGGCGAGGGAGCCGTCGTGGCCGGTGGACATGGCCTGGAGCATGTCGAGGGTCTCGCCGCCGCGGACCTCGCCGACGATGATGCGGTCGGGGCGCATGCGCAGTGAGTTGCGGACCAGGTCTCGGATGGTGATCTGGCCCTTGCCCTCGATGTTGGCGGGCCTCGATTCCAGGCGGATGACGTGCTCCTGCTGGAGCTGGAGTTCCGCCGAGTCCTCGATGGTGATGATGCGTTCGCGGGGCGGGATCAGGCCGGACAGGGCGTTGAGGAGGGTGGTCTTGCCGGTGCCGGTGCCGCCGCTGACGATCACGTTGAAGCGGGCGCGGACGAAGGCGGCGAGCAGCATCAGCATCTGCTCGTCGAGGGAGCCGAGGTCGATCAGCTCCGGGAGGGTGTAGGCACGGGGGAAGCGGCGGATCGTGAGGGTCGGGCCCGTGAGGGAGAGCGGGGGGATGATCACGTTGACGCGTTCGCCGGTGGGGAGGCGGGCGTCGACCATGGGGTTCGACTCGTCGACCCTTCTGTTCACCGTGGAGACGATGCGTTCGATCGTCTGCATCAGCTGGTCGGTCGAGGCGAAGCGGAGGGGGAGCTGTTCCACGCGGCCGGCGCGCTCCACGAAGATCGAGTCCGGGCCGTTGACCATGATCTCGGTGACGGACGCGTCGGCCAGGAGGGGTTCCAGGACGCCCAGGCCGAGGGCCTCGTCGACGACCCTGCGGATCAGCTGGGAGCGTTCGGCGGAGGAGAGGACCGGGCCCTCTCGGCTGATGATGTGGCCGAGGACGCGTTCGAGACGGGCCCTGCGGTCGGCTGCCGTCAGCGTCGACATCTCGGCGAGGTCGATCTCTTCGAGGAGCTTGGCGCGGTAGACGGCCACGAGGTGTCCGTCCTCGCGTCCGGTTCCCCCTTCGTCGGGTGCGGCGATACGGGATCGCAGGCTCATCTTCTCGTCAACTCCTCTCGGGGGGTGGGTTGTCGGGGCGGTGGGCGTCGGTCAGGGGTCGAGGTCGTTCGGCATGGTGACCGAGCGTTCCACGGTGACCGGGTCGAAGAGGGGGACCACGGAGGGGACGGTGACGGTGACCGTGGCGGTGGTGGTGTCCGTGCCGCCTCCTCCCGGGTCGACCGAGGGGTTCAGCCATGCGCTCGCCGCGGCCACGCCCGCGGCCCCGCCGGTACCGGGTTGCAGTGACTCGGCTCTGGCCGCCGCGCGGGCCGCCGAGCCCGCCTGGCTGATGCCGTAGCCGATGAGGCCGAGCTGGATCGCGGCCATGCCTACGAGGAGGAGGATCGGGAGGAAGCCGGCGAACTCCAGGATGGAGGAGCCTCGGTCGTTGCGGAGGGGGTGGCGTCGGCGGAGGGGGTGCCGTCGGCGGAGGGGGTTCGGGCGGCTTTCCGTCGGGGGGTGGGGCGCGCGTTCGGTGCGGTGGGTGGGTCGGGTGCGCGCCGGGGGGTGTCCGTCCTCGGAACGGCGCGGAATCGGTCGGCTGGGAGGCGCGGGGCGTTGACGCGCCAACCGCTGCGGGCGGACACCCCCCGGCACGCCCCCTTCGCGCCGTACGCGGCCGGTCCTGCGTGCGGGGCGCGCCCGCCGTGCGCGGGCCGCGCGACCTGTTCGCCGGGTCCGTGCGGCTTCGTCCTGCGGGGTCATTGGGGGTCCCCCTCCAGTGCCGCGCCCGCCTCGCCGCTCACGGTCCAGCCCGCGTCGAAGCCGGGGAAGAAGAGGGGGACGTTGGCCTGGACCTCGGCTCGCATGACGGTGCCCGCGGGGGCGCAGTCGATGGAGGTGTCGGCCCAGGCGTTCGGGAGGTTCTGGGTGCCGGCGGCTTCGCAGGCGCCGGCCACGTCGCCGTCGACGGCGTAGGCGGCGGTGGCGGCGCGGGCGGCCTCGTCGGCGGCGTTGCCGGCGAGGGAGTAGGTGTAGCCGTAGAGCGCGGCCTGCCAGAGGATCGTCATGGTGATCAGGAGCAGGGGGAACATGCCGGCGAATTCAAGGGTCACCGAGCCGCGGTCGCCTCCCTTGCGGCGCAGGACGAGGGCGCCGCGGTCGGAGGAGGACTTGCGGCGGCGGCCGCCGTGGCCGTGCTCCGGTGCGGCGACCAGGTCCAGTTCTCCGGCGAGGGCCCAGAGGGCCTGTTTGACCACCGAGCGGGCGTCGAGGTCCTGGAGGCGGCCCGCGTCGACGACGGACTGGAGTTCCTTGAAGGCGGCGGGGACGGCGGCGCGGGCCACCTTGGTGCCGGTGACCTTCTCGACCAGGGACGGCTGGATCTCCGTGGCGCGTGACAGGCGGTTGACGACCGTCAGGGTCTCCTCGGCCTTGCGGATCTGGAGGCGGTCCCAGAGGCGGACCATGCGTTTGGCGGCGCGGACCGCCACGACGTCCGGAGTGACCAGCAGCAGGGCGTGGTCGGCCATCTCGACGGCCGCCGCGGTGGCCGCGGTCACCTGCGAACCGCAGTCGACGATCACCACGTCGTGCCGGGAGCGGAGCGTGGCGACCACCTGACGGGCCACCCGGTCCGTCACCTCCTCGCCGCGCTCGCCCTCGGCGGGGGCGAGGAGGAGGGCGATACCGGTGTCGTGGGCGTAGACCGCCTCCTGCAGGACGCGGGGGTTGAGGTCCGTGATGGCGGCCAGGTCGGCGACCGAGCGGCGGAACTGGACGTCCAGGTACGAGGCGACGTCCCCCGACTGCAGGTCGAGGTCGAGGAGGGCGACCGTACGGCCGGACGCGCGGGCCGCGAGCGCGAGCTGGACGGCGGTGACCGTGGCGCCGACTCCGCCCTTGGCGCCGCTGACGGTGACGACGGTGCCGCCGGGGCCCGTGTACAGCTCCGGGGTGGGGCTGCCGAGGTGGCGGCGCATACCGGCCGACCAGGCGGCGGCGGCCTGGACGCGTTCGGCGAGGGCCTCGTAGGAGAGGGGGAGGTTGACGATGCCGCGGGCGCCGGAGTCCATGGCGGCGGTCAGGACGCCGGTGCTGGTGTCGGAGGTGACGAGGACGACGCCGACGGCCGGGAAGCGCAGGACGAGATCGCGGACCAGGTCCAACGCCGGTACGGGGCCGATGCGTTCGTGGACGATCACCACTTCGGGCAGTTCGTCCAGCGAGTCGGCGGCCAGCCGCGCCAGGGTGTCCAGCAGGGCCGTGGAGTCGGAGACGTGCGGGGCCGGTTCGGCGTCGGCCAGCTGGTCGAGCAGGGTGGTGAGGGCGCGGGCCGAGTCGAGGTCCCCGGCGGCGGGGAGGATGCGGATGGTCATCGGCGGATCCCCGTTCCGTTCGCGGAGGTGCGGGGCTCGGCGGCCGCGCACCGGCAGGGCTCGCGCGGAACCCCCGTTCGCCGTGCCCCCTTCAGCATGCCCACCCTCGGCACACCCACCCGCATCGGCATTCGACGCACCCAAGTTCGAGGCGTTCCCGTGCCCACGTTCCGGACCGACCTCATCGCGGGGCCTCCTCCTTGTCCTCGTCGAGGGTGTACGAGCGGTCGTCCGGTACGACGACGGTGGCCTCGCCGCCCCCGACGAGGGCGAGCCGGACGTGCTCGGCGAACGACTCGGCGAACGCGACGCGCTGGGCGTCGGCGGTGTCGAGCGCGAAGGTGATCGGGACCGCCTCGGTGGCCGTGCGGCGGCGGTCGCTGCTGGACTGGCCGGATTCCAGGGGGGTCAGCCTGCCCACGTCGATGACCCGGGCGTCGGTGACCATCAGTTTGGAGGTGTCCTTCTTGGAGTCGCTGTCCTTCTCCTCGAAGGTGGCGTAGATGTTGACCCGCGACCCCGGGTTGATCTTCCCCGCCACACCGGTCGACGCGTCGATCAGGATCGCGATCTCCTGCTGCCCGGCTTCGAGTTCCGGCCGGTCGACGATCATGTCGGACTGGAGCAGGGAGCCCTTGCGCAGCTGGGTGACGGCGATCTTCCCGCGGATCTCCGACAGATCGGTGACGGCGGTGCCGGACAGCCACCGCTCGGGCATCGAGATCCGCTCGAACTGGTCCGCCGTCAGTTCCTTGTAGGGCGCGATGTCGCCCTTGAGCCGGTAGGCGGTCACCTCGGGTCCGACCTTCGCGTTCACGTCACGGATCACCGAGAGCACCCCGGCGAAGGCGGCGAGGGCGCACAGGGCCGAGAGGACCAGCAGGATGACGCCGCGGCGCTGGCGTGAGTTCACTACTTCTCACCTCGTGGGAACGTGCCGGGCACTGGTGCGGGCCTGCTGTGTGTGGTGGCTCGCGGGCTGTGGAGTTGTCGTACGGCTGTCATGTGCCCCCTCGGGGAAGGGCTGCCGTCCGGGCCGGGCCGGCGGAGGTTTCCAGCTCCCGTAACGGGGCCGCGCAGAATCCGCAGCGGTCGCCGATGAGTTCGAGGCCGCACCAGTGGCACGTCTCCCGGCGTACGGACGACACGAGCTGGTAGAGCACGGAGACGTCCGAGAGCCCGGCGGCGAACTCGACTAGCTTGCCGGTCCCCCACCAGCGCACGGACCCCTCGGGCAGCGGCACCGGCAGGGACCCCTGCACCTGCCAGTCCTGCGCGAGCGTCGCGGTGACCCAGTCCGACGGCGGCTGCGGCCCCTGCGCGACGAGCAGCCGGGTGGCGAACTCGGGCCCGGCCAGGGGCTCCTGGCCGGCGGTGTCGATCCGCACGAGCTGGGGCTTGGGATTGGCCAGTACGGCGAACCGGGCGCCCGGCAGCCAGGACTTGGCGTGCGACTTCAGGGTGACCGGAACCCGGTCGAGCTTGGCGACGGAGCCGAGGAGGGCGCCGGCGTAGATGTAGTGCGCGAGGAGGCGTACGGAGGAGGCGAGCACTCCGGGGCTGAAGTCGCAGGCGGAGAGCTGCCGCAGCTGCTGGGCCAGCAGGGCGAGGCCGAGCGGGGGCAGGTCCACGCCGAGCAGGGCGATGCGGTCGCTCTCCAGCACGGAACGGACCGTGTGCAGCCGCCGGGTGAGGGCGGAGGGGTCGGAGGCCGAGTGCAGGGCGATGACATAGCCGTGCTGCTCGATCAGTGCGTGCATGCCGAACAGGGAGGCTTCGAGGGTCTCCTGCGGCTGGACGACCGCGGGCGGGGTCTGCCGGTCGAGCGGGGGGAGTACCAGGCCGGAGCTGGTGACGGCTATCGCGGTCGGCACGCTGCACACCACCCCGTTCGCTTCGGCGGGGTGGTCGACCACCGCCTCAGATGGCCCCTGTGAGGAACGGCGTCGTGCCCGCCGTCCCTCCTGCATCCTCTTGCATCAGCACCATATCCACGGCATGGCCAGATCAACACCGGATCTTCTTGATCAACTCACGGAAGGTGCGGGCCGTATCCACGCAGAGTGAGACGCATATGCCTCAACTCGGCAGGTGGGGAGGCCGGTTGGGGCACCCGTACGGGTGAACGGCTTTCGACCGGGAGTATTGACAACTCAATTGGTCTGGACCAGCGTACCGGGCATGTTCAGACACCCACAACGCATACAGATGCGGATGAAAGCGCCAGGACGTATACGGGGGCGGACGCGCCTGCGGTCGGGGGCCGTCACCACGGCCGTCGTCACCGCCCTCGCCCTCGGTCTCTCGCTGGTCGGCGCCGGACAGGCCTCCGCCGCGGACATCAACAACGTCAGGAACGCCGGATTCGAGTCGGGGCTCAGCGACTGGAACTGTTCGGCGGACAGCGGCGGCACCGTCTCCTCCCCCGTGCACGGGGGCGCGTCCGCGCTGCGGGCGGCTCCGGCCGGGCAGGACAACGCCCGCTGCACCCAGGCGGTGGCGGTGAAGCCCCGTTCGACGTACACGCTCAGCGCCTGGGTACGCGGCGGGTACGCGTACCTGGGCGCGACCGGTACCGGTACGACCGACGTCTCGACGTGGACGCCTGACTCGGCGGCCTGGAAGCAGCTGTCGACGACCTTCACCACGGGCGCCTCGACAACCTCGGTGACGGTCTACACGCACGGCTGGTACGGGCAGGCGGCATACCTCGCCGACGACGTGTCCCTCTTCGGCCCCGACGGCGGCGGTGGCGGCGACCAGCCGCCCACCGTCCCCTCGGCCCCGGCCGGGGTGACGGTGTCGGGCTCCACGTCCTCCTCGGTGTCCCTGACCTGGAACGCGGTCGCGGGCGCCACGGGCTACCACGTCTACCGGGGCGGCACGAAGGTCCAGTCGGCCGAGGGCACTTCGGCGACGGTGACGGGGCTCGCGGCCTCCACCTCGTACACCTTCCAGGTCACGGCGACGAACGCGGCGGGCGAGTCGGCCCGTTCGGCGACGGTGACGGGTACGACGACGGCGACCCCGGGCGGCGGCACGGGCGTCCCGAAGCACGCCGTGACCGGTTACTGGCAGAACTTCGACAACGGGGCGGCCGTCCAGAGGCTCTCGGACGTGCAGTCGCAGTACGACATCATCGCCGTGGCCTTCGCGGACGCCACCGCCACGCCGGGCGCGGTGACCTTCAGCCTCGACTCTGCCGGGCTCGGCGGGTACACCGTCGACCAGTTCAAGACGGACGTACGGGCCAAGCAGGCGGCCGGCAAGAAGGTCATCGTGTCGGTCGGCGGTGAGCGCGGCACGGTGGCGGTGAACAGCGCCGCCTCCGCGACGAACTTCGCGAACTCGGTGTACGCCCTGATGCAGACGTACGGCTTCGACGGCGTCGACATCGACCTGGAGAACGGGCTCGACGCGATCTACATGACGCAGGCGTTGCGGTCGCTGTCGTCGAAGGCGGGCCCGTCGCTCGTCATCACGATGGCGCCGCAGACCATCGACATGCAGTCGACGTCGAACGCGTACTTCCGGACCGCGCTGAACATCAAGGACATCCTGACCGTCGTCAACATGCAGTACTACAACAGCGGTTCGATGCTGGGCTGCGACGGCAAGGTCTACGGCCAGGGGTCGGTGGACTTCCTCACCGCCCTCGCCTGCATCCAGCTGGAGGGCGGCCTCGCCCCCTCCCAGGTGGGGCTGGGTCTGCCGGCCTCGACGCGGGGCGCGGGCAGCGGGTACGTGTCGCCGGCCGTGGTGAACAACGCCCTCGACTGTCTGACCCGCGCCACGAACTGCGGCTCCTTCAAGCCGCCGCGGACGTACCCCGACCTGCGGGGCGCGATGACCTGGTCGACCAACTGGGACGCCACGGCGGGCAACGCGTGGTCGAACGCGGTGGGGCCGCACGTGCACGGGCTGCCGTAGAGGGCGCAGAGGTAGCAGAGGAATAGAGGACGTAGAGGACGTAGAGGAAGAGGAGACGACGAGCGGTGGCCTGCGTCCTGTTGTGGCGCAGGTCACCGGAACCTGTCCCACCGCACGGAGAGACACAGGTGTGAGGTGGGAGAGGTGCATACGAGATGAGTGACCCCGAGCGGGCGCAGGCGCGGGCCGAGTCCTCGGCACGGGCGCGGATCCGGGCGGGCGACCGGGAGGCCTTCGCCGAGGTCTACGACGCGTACGCGCGGACGGTCTACAACCACGCCTACCGGCTGACCGGCGACTGGTCGACGGCCGAGGAGGTGATGGCGGACACCTTCCTCGACGCGTGGCGCACCCGGGAGCGGCTGGAGCCGGACGGCGGCTCGGTGAAGCCGTGGCTGCTGGGCATGGCCACCAACAAGGCCCGCAACGCCAACCGCGGCCTCGGCCGCCGGCTGGCCTTCCTGGCCCGCCGGCCCGCACCGGCCCCGGTGGCCGACTTCGCCGACGAGACCGCCGGGCGCCTCGACGACACGCGCCGCCTCGCCGCCGTAAGCGAGGTGTACGGGCGGCTGCGGCGCGGGGAGCGGGAGGTGCTGGCGCTGTGCGTGTGGGCCGGCCTCGACTACGGGCAGGCGGCCGAGGCGCTGGGCGTCCCCGTGGGGACCGTGCGGTCGCGGCTCTCGCGGGCGCGGGCGCGTCTGGGCCGCCTGACGGACGAGCGGCTGCGCGAGGAGCGTCCCGCATGCGGGGAACCGGGGCGTCGCCGCGGAGAGGCAGAGAGCGAGGCCGTGTTCGCGGCCCGTCCGCTCAAGGAGATCCAGGAGGGATCCCGATGAACGAGGAGCTGGCCCGACTGCTGCCGCCCCCGCCCGAACGGGACGTGCCGCCTGGTCGCCTCACCCACCACAAGGACCGTCTGATGCGACTCATCGACGACGACAGGGCCACGGCGCCCGTCGTTCCCACCCCGCCGGCACCCCGTCCGCACCCCCGAATGGCCCGTCCGGCGCTGTGGCTGCCCGCCGCCGCGCTGGCCCTGGCCGGGGCGCTGACCGTCGGCCTGGTCACGACCACCGGCTCCGGCGACGGGGCGCGCCGGGACGACGGCACGAGCGCCGTCGTCCTGCTCGACCGGATCGCCGACGTCGCCGCGAGAACGGAGGTCGAGCCGGTCCGCGACGACCAGTTGGTCTACGTCAGGAGCCTGACGGCCGGGGCGGAGGCCGTGGAGGACGGCCCGTACGAGCCGGGAAAGCCGCACCGGCGGGAGGTGTGGGTGTCGCAGGAGCCGGGCCCGGTGAAGCAGTTGGCCCTGCACTACGAGGGCGGCGCGTACTCCCCGCTGAGGGAACTGCTGCCGCCGGGTTCGCCGGGCGTCCCCGCCGGGATCGACCGCCCCACGTACCGGTGGCTGGCCTCGCTGCCCACCGACCCCGACGACCTGCTCGCCGAGCTGTACCGGCTGACCAGGACGTGGAAGGGCGAGGAGAAGGCGCAGGCCGTCTTCGACAGGATCGGCGAACTGCTCGGCGAGACGGTCATGCCCGCCAGGACCGCCGCCGCGCTCTACGAGGCCGCCGCGAAGATCCCCGGGGTCACCCGTACCGACGACGCCGTCGACCCGGCCGGACGGCACGGCGTCGGCATCCGCCGCGTCGACGCACGCGCCGGGTGGGCCACCGAGTGGGTCTTCGACCGGGACACCCTCACGTACCTGGGCGAACGCAGCCGGCTGACGTCGGACGGCCCGATGGGCGCCAAGGGCATGATCCTGAGCGAGACCGCCGTCCTGGAGCGGGCCGTCGTCGACGCGTACCGCGAGCGGCCGAGTTCGTAGAGCCGAGTTCTCAGGGATGAGACCGTCCCTGCCCGGGGTGTCGTCCTCCGGCGGGGACAGGGTCCGTGGTCATCCCATCGGGCGGTAGTGGCCGAGCACCTGGGCCAGGTGGGCGAACCACTGGTGGAGGCGTTCACGGGGCTTGGCCTCGACCGAGCACTCGAAGAAGGTGCCGTCGGCGTGGATCACGGCGACCATGAGGGCCTTGCCGTTGCCGCTCGCCTTGTAGTGGACGCTGCGGATCTCCGGCCAGGGGAAGTCGACGCAGACGCCGTGGTCCTCGAAGGCGACACCGCTGACGTCGACGACGACGGAGTTGTGGCGGTCGACGGCCATGAACTCCGGCCCCTGGACCGCAGCCTCGCCCGCGGGCGGCTGGGGGTACGGGTGGGCGGGCGGCACCGGCTGCCCGTACGGCTGCGGGGGCTGGGCGTACGGCTGCTGCGGTTGCGCGTACGGCTGTGGCTGGCCGGCAGGGGCGGCCGGGGGTGCGTACGGCGGGGGCGGGGGGCCGAAGCCCGGGTGGCCTCCCGGCGGCGTCCACGGCGGTGACGGCGGTGGCCGGTGGCCCTGTTCGGACTGGTCCATGGCGGTTCGTTCCCCTGCCCCGTGGTGATGACTCGTACGGCACCGTATCCCTCCCTCACGCGTGAAACATTCTCCGGGTGCCACCGCATCAAGGGAGTGAGAGACGACGTAGAGAAGCAGCGGCCAGGGCCCGTACGGGCACGGTCAGGGGGAGCCGGAGATGAGACAGGTCCGCGCGGACGGGTACCAGGAGTTCGCGGCGGCGCGTGCGAGGCCTCTGTACCGGTCCGCGTGCCTGCTCACCGGCGGGGACACGCATCTCGCCGAGGATCTCGTACAGGAGACGCTCGGGCGGTTGTACGTGAAGTGGGGACGGGTGCGCCGGGCGGAGAACCCGGCCGGGTACGCGCAGACCGTGCTGACCCGCACGTTCCTCGCCCACCAACGGCGACGCAGCAGCCGGGAACGGGCCACCGACGTGCTCCCCGACGTGCCCGCCGCGCCGGGCTCCGACTCCTCCCTGCGCCTCACCCTCGTCGAGGCACTGGCCCAACTGCCGCCCAAGGACCGGGCGGTGGTGGTCCTGCGGTACTGGGAGGACCGGTCGATCGAGGAGACCGCCGCGGCGATGAACGCCAGTTCGGCGGCGGTGCGCACCCGGTGCGTCCGCGCCCTCGCCCGGCTGCGCGCCCTCCTCGGCGACACCATCGGAGAGTACGTCACCCCCTGAGTCCCGCCGGATGCCGACGGCACGCCCGCCCGCGATCACACCCACCCAGCGCGTCCACAGTCACACCCACTCCGAGAAACGGTGGTTCGTCATGCCCCTTGACCAGCACGGAGACCCCTTCGAGGAAAGGTTCGGCGACGCCCTGCGCCGGGCCGGCGAGGGCTTCGGGACCGAGGGGCACGCCTTGGTCGACGGCGGAGCCGCACGCGGACGCAGGCTGCTGTTCCGGCGCCGGGCGGCGATGCTGGGCGGGGCCGCCGGGGTCGCGCTGGCCGCCGTGGGCGGGGTCGCGCTGGCCGCCGTGGGCGGGGTGGTGCTGCTGCCCGGGGCCGGTGACGGAGGCGGCAAGCAGTCCGTGGCGGCGGCGCGGCCCGACGAGCCGAAGCCCAGGGACGACGACGGCGAGGTGTCCGGCGCCCAGCTCGTCAAGCGGCTCAAGGATCTGCTGCCGGCGGGGAAGTTCAGCGGGGAGGCGGCGCGTGGCACGGGCGCGCGGCCGGGGCCGTACGCGCAGGTCGTGTTCGACGACGGGAAGGGCGCGGCGGCGGTACAGCTCGGGCTCGGGCGGATCGATCCCGACAGCGAGCAGGCCCGGCAGCTGACCGACTGCCCGGACAAGGCGCTCGTCAAGTTCGACTCCTGTGTGGAGAGCACCCTGCCGGACGGCTCGCGCCTGATGCTCTTCGAGGGGTACGAGTACCCGGACCGCCGCGCGGACACCAAGCACTGGTACGCGCAGGTGGTCGACCCGGACGGGTTCGAGGTCAGCGTCATGGAGTGGAACGCGGCGGCGCAGAAGGACGCGCCGGTCACCCGGCCCGAGCCGCCCCTGTCCACCGCCCTTCTGCGGACGATCGTCACGGCCCCGGAGTGGCGCGAGGTCGTCGAGGCCATCCCCGAGGACGAGGCGGGCGACGGGGACCGGCCGCCGTCGTCGACGGAGAGGCCCGATGCCGGGTCCGTCGACGCTCCGACGGTGGACGGCGGCGCGATCCAGAAGAACCTCGGCGCACTCCTCCCCGAAGGCGTCCATGCCGTCGAGGAGGGCAACCAGGCGTCGGACTTCGCCTACGTCGTCCTCGACGACGGCGAGGGGCGGAGCCTGGTGCAGATCAATGTGCAGCCGGGGATGGCGGACGTCGCGGACTCGTTGTTCGGCACCGGTGCCGAGACCCTGCCGGACGGCACGAAGGTCGCCATCCGGCAGGAGCCGGGTGAGAAGGGCGGCGCGGGGGTCGTGAGGTGGACCGTGGACACGCTCCGCACCGACGGGTTGCGGGTCGTGATCAGCGCCTTCAACTCCGGCGCCCAGCACACGGCCGCGACCCGCAAGGCCCCCGCGCTCACCATGGCGCAGCTGCGGGAGATCGCGACCAGCGAGACGTGGAAGGCGCTGGGCTAGCCGGTCCCTCCGCTGCTGAACGGGCTCAGAAGAAGTCCGCCCACGGCTGGTCCCAGATCTGTTTCACGGCGAGGACCAGGAACAGCAGGCCCGCGACGGCCAGCATCGTGTTGCTGAGGATGCCGTTGCGCCATTCCCGCGGTGTGCGGGCGGAGTTGAGGAGCCAGAGGAGGGTGGCGGCGAGGAAGGGGAGGAAGGCCGCGCCGAGGACGCCGTAGAGGATGATCAGGCGGAACGGCTGGCCCTGGAAGAGCAGGACGATGGGCGGGAAGGTCAGCCAGAGCAGGTACGCGCGGAACGGCCAGGACTTCTCGCGCCGGCCGGAGGCGACCTCCTCGCCCGTCACGGCCCCCTTGCGGCGGAAGCGTTCCACGAAGTCCGCGAACATCAGGCTCACACCGTGCCAGACGCCGATGAGGGAGGTGTACGAGGTGGCGAAGAAGCCGATCAGGAAGAACTTGGCGGTGGCCGTGCCGTACTCGTCGGCCAGGATGTCGCCGAGCTGGATGAGGCCCTTGTCGCCGGAGGCGATGGCGATGTTCGCGGAGTGCAGCAGTTCGGCGCCGACGAAGAGCATCGAGATCACGAAGATGCCGGTCGTGATGTAGGCGACCCGGTTGTCCAGGCGCATGACCTTCATCCAGCCGGTGTCCGTCCAGCCCTTGGCGTTGACCCAGTAGCCGTACGCGGCGAGCGTGATCGTGCCGCCGACGCCGCCGATCAGGCCGAGGGTGTTGAGGATCGAGTCCTTCTCGTCGGGCAGGACGGGCAGGAGGCCGGCGAAGGCGTCCGCGAGGTTCGGGGTGACCCTGATCGCCAGGTAGACGGTGACGACGAACATGACGCCCACGAGGACCGTCATGACCTTCTCGAAGACCTCGTACTTGTTGAACCAGACGAAGACCAGTCCGCTCAGGCCGCACAGCACGGCCCACCACTTGAGGTCCATGACGTCCGGGAACAGCGCCTGCAGGGGCAGGGCGCTGGAGGACATCGCGGCAGCGCCGTACACGAAGCCCCAGATCACGACGTAGACGACGAAGAACCACGTCGTCCAGCGGCCGAGGCTCGCCCAGCCGTCGAAGAGGGTGCGGCCGGTGGACAGATGCCAGCGGCCGGCCGCCTCGGCGAGGGAGATCTTGACGAGGCAGCCGAGGACGGCCGCCCACAGCAGGGTGTAACCGAAGTTGCTGCCCGCGATCAGCGTCGCGACGAGGTCACCGGCGCCGACACCGGTCGCGGCGACGACGATGCCGGGTCCGATGTACTTCCAACTGGATGCGCGGGGTGGGGGGGTGGGGCCGGATGATGCGGGGGTGTCTGTGGGGTTTCCCGTGGTGTCCGCCATGCAGGTCAAGAAACCCCAAAGCCCCGCGCCGGACAAGAGGGCCTACCCGGGCCCCACCAGACCGGAAGCCACACAAGCGCACCCGATCGGCCCCGCGGGGACTCGCCCGGGCGCGCCCGTAGGGGCGCGGGGAACCGCCCGACCAGCCACGCCCGGGCGCGCCCGTAGGGGCGCGGGGAACCGCCCGACCAGCCACGCCCGGGCGCGCCCGTAGGGGCGCGGGGAACTGCGCGACCAGCCACGACGGCACCCGCGGCCGGACGACCCCCCAAGACCGAACCAGCCCGAGCCGCACCCCCCAACCCCCCGAACCCCCCAGACGCTACGCCGGAGGCCCCCCGCATCCGTCCGCCCCGCACGTGCCCAGCTCGAACCACACCGTCTTGCCCGGCCCGTCCTCCTGGCAGCCCCAGCGCCCGGCGAGCGCGTCCACCAGGAACATCCCCCTGCCGCTCTCCGATATCCCCGTGGCCCGGCGCACCCGCGGCGGGCGGCCGTCCGTGTCCGACACCTCGCAGCGCAGTACACCGTGCGCGGCCGTCAGAGTCAGCTTCAGCCGGCTCCCCGCGTGCACGAGCGCGTTGGTGACCAGCTCGCTCACCAACAGCTCCGCCGTGTCGGTCTGGTCGAGCAGTCCCCATGTCTCCAACTGCCGGCGCACCTGCGTGCGGGCCTGGGCGGCGGCGGTGGGACGGGGGTCGTACTCGACGCTCAAGTGGCCCGCGCCCATGGGTGGTTGGGGGTACGAGGCGAAATGGGGGCCGGAATCCGGAAAGAGACCCCCGGAGAGTTGCAGCATGCTTCCAGGGTTGCCGCCACGCGTACTCGGCGCACGGGGAGGATTACCCGTTTCCGGCCGCGCATATACCTGTTTCCCGCCCGGCTATGTCCACAATTAGTGCCCTATGACACCCATGTGCCCCTACGCGGTCGTGCGCGGCATACGCGCCCGTCGACCGTCTTCCCACTCTTGACCTGGTCATGCCAGAGCCGCACCATGAGCGCCACACCCGCACGAGGGCCTGCCGAACGCCCCCACGGTCATCGCCAGGCCCGAGGCACGTCGCAAGGATCCACCCCCCGCTCCACTCCCCACATCCGGAGACCCCGGAATTCCTGGAGACCAGAGGAGACTTCATGCGACTCCGCATACGCGGCAGGTCGGCCACGCCCGACGGCACGGGCAGGAGATCGGGCCGCCGCACCGCCGGCCTGGCCACCCTGCTGGCCCTCGCCCTCGCCGCCCCGGTCGCCGCGACGACCACGGACGCGACGGCGACCAGCGCCGAGCGGCCCCGGGCCTCGGCGGACGACATCCGCCAGTACGAGGTCCACATGCACTCGGACAGCGCGTCCCGCACGGCGCTGCAACGGTCCGGCGTGACCGTGGACGACGCCGACGACCACTCGGTCTTCGTCTCCGGACGCGCGGACCAGATCAAGAAGCTGCGGCAGCAGGGCTACGAGATCACGGCGCTCGGAGCGGTCCCGGACCGCTCCAACGGCGAGGACGACGTACGCCTCTTCGACTTCCCGTCCGCCGACTCCCGGTACCACAACTACGCGGAGATGACGAACGAGATCAACTCCGTGGTCGCGGCGAACAGTTCGATCGCCAGCCAGCGGGTCATCGGCACGACGTACCAGGGCCGGAACATCGTCGCCATCAAGATCAGCGACAACGTCGGCACGGACGAGGCCGAGCCCGAGGTGCTGTTCACCCACCACCAGCACGCCCGCGAACACCTCACCGTGGAGATGGCGCTCTACCTGCTCAACGAGCTGACCTCCGACTACGGGACCGACTCCCGGGTCACGAACATGGTGAACAACCGCGAGATCTGGATCATCCCCGACGTCAACCCCGACGGCGGCGAGTACGACGTCGCCACCGGCTCGTACCGCTCGTGGCGCAAGAACCGGCAGCCCAACAGCGGTTCGTCGGCCGTCGGTACCGACCTCAACCGCAACTGGAACTACCGCTGGGGCTGCTGCGGCGGCTCGTCCGGGTCGACGTCCTCGGACACCTACCGGGGTACGGCCGCCGAGTCGGCGCCCGAGGTGAAGGTCGTCGCGAACTTCGTGCGCAGCCGGGTCGTCGGCGGGGTCCAGCAGATCAGGACCGGGATCGACTTCCACACGTACAGCGAGCTGGTGCTGTGGCCGTTCGGGTACACGACCGCCGACACGGCGACCGGGATGACGGCCGACGACCGCAACGCGTTCGCGACGGTCGGCGGGAAGATGGCCGCGAGCAACGGGTACACGCCCGAACAGTCCAGTGACCTCTACATCACGGACGGGTCGATCGACGACTGGCTGTGGGGCAACCAGAAGATCTTCGGGTACACGTTCGAGATGTATCCGGGGTCTGCCTCGGGGGGCGGGTTCTATCCGCCCGACGAGGTGATCGCCCGGGAGACCTCGCGCAACCGGGACGCGGTGCTGCAGCTGCTGGAGAACTCGGACTGCATGTACCGGTCCATCGGCAAGGAAGCGCAGTACTGCTAGCCGAGGGTTTCGATCGGTGAGGGGGAACCGCGGGACCGTCGTGGCCGGTCCCGCGGTTCCCCGTGCCCGCTACGAGCCGGTGTCCTCGGACTCCTGCTCCTCCTCGGCGGAACTCTCGGCGGAACCCTCGTCGAAGTACGCGTCCAGGACCTCGTCGATCTGCTTCTCCCAGGCCGCGTGCTCCGACTTGGCCTTGGCCTCGATCTCCAGGAAGTACCAGCGGCGGTCCGGGGTGTGGACCGTGATCGTGAACCGCTTGCCGAAGCGGGGGGACTCCGTCTCGATCGCGCCGATCTCGTCCCAGCCGAACTCGCACTCCTGGTCGTCCAGGCGCAGCCGTACGCCACGGCTGTCGGCGATGATCTTCGCGCGGCGGTCGGAGGCCTCGAAGACGGGACCGTCGGCCGCGCCGGCTTCTGTGTCGGCGTCTGTGTCGGCTTCCGCTTCGGTCTCCGCGTCCGCCTCTGCTTCGGCCTCGTCCTCGACGTCCGTCTCGTCGTCGTCGGCCGGGGTCTTCTCGGCGGGCGACTTGTCGAGGGACGGCTTCGACGGCTCGGCGGCCGCCGGCTCGTTCCGTTCCGGGGCAGCCTCGTCCGGCTCGACGGGCTCCGTCGGCTTGATGTCCTCCGGCTCCTCCTGCTTCTCCTTCTTCACGGACACCGGTGCCGTGAGTCCGGGGATGTGCGACGGGTCGACCGCGGCGGCGGCCAGGGGCTGGTTGTTCGAACCGATGCGCTGCTCCACAGCGGGCAGTATGGTCGACGATCCTGTGCCGGGGACAGTCGGGCCGGGCATATGTCCGTATCTGGATTTCATGACCCTGCCCCCAGGCGCGAGGAGCGGGGTCAGGCGCCCAGGACGGCCAGCGCGTCGATCTCGATCAGCAGGCCCGCCGGGAGGCCGACGTAGACCGTCGTGCGGGCGGCCGGGACCCCGGTGAGGTGTTCTTCGAAGTACTCGTTGTAGAGGGCGTTCATCTCGGCGAAGTGGTCCACGTCGGTGAGGTAGACGCGGATCATCATCACGTCGTCCCAGGTGGCGCCGCCCTCTTCCAGGATCGCCTTGACATTGGCGAGGGTCTGGAGGGTCTGTTCGCGCAGGGTGGGGCCGGCGGGGGTGGGGGGTTCGCCCTCGACGGCCGGGAGGAAGCCGACCTGGCCGGCGACCTGGAGGATGTTGCCCCTGCGGACGCCGTGGGAGAACTTCGCGGGCGGGGCGGTGTGGGTCGTGGGGGTGAGGGCGACCTTCTCGGCCGGCCCGGACCGGTGGCTCATACGGTGTCCTTCGCTGGGGTTCTGCCGGAGTACTCGCCGCTGATCGCGTCCGCGGTGCGGCGGACCAGCGGGAGCAGGGTGAGGAGTTCGTCGGCGGTGACGACGACGTTGGGCGCGGAGACCGACATCGCGGCGACGACCCGGCCGTCGGTGCCGTGGACGGGCGCGGCGACGCAGTTGATGGACTCCTCGTGGCCGCCGAGGTCGGTGGCCCAGCCCTGTTCGCGGACCCGCGCCAGCTCCTTGAGGAAGGCGGGGGCGTTGGGGGTCGAACGGGGCGTGTACAGGGGGTAGTCGAGCCTCTCCGCGAGGACGCGGCGCTCCGCCTCGGGAAGGTC
The DNA here is from genome assembly GCF_053593335.1 of Streptomyces sp. NPDC002324. Taxonomy (NCBI): domain Bacteria; kingdom Bacillati; phylum Actinomycetota; class Actinomycetes; order Kitasatosporales; family Streptomycetaceae; genus Streptomyces; species Streptomyces sp. NPDC002324. Next base: position 74,062 of record NZ_JBSFCF010000008.1, on the reverse strand, counting down.
GGCGAGCAGCAGCTTGGCGACGGCCGCGACCGTGATGGCGACCGGCTTGCCGATGCGGGAGTACATGCGGACCGGGTAGCGGCTCTCCACCTTGTCGATGTAGAGGACCTCGTTGTCCTCGTGGACGGCGAGGTGGACGGTGTGGCCGCACGTCTCGTTGAGGCGTACGAGGTGGGGGTGGGCGATCTCGCGGAGGTCGAGGTTCTCGACGGCCTCCTGGGCGAGGGCGAAGAGGCGGGCGCCGAGGCGGTAGCGCTGGTCGGACTGGCGGTAGACGAGACCGTGTTCGTGGAGGGTCCGCAGCAGGCGCAGGGCCGTGGACTTGTGGACGCCCAGGCGGTCGGCGACCCGGCCGAGGTCGGCGGGGCCCTCGGCGAGCAGCGGCAGGATGCTCAGCGCGCGGTCGACGGTCTGGCTCATGGGGTGTGTACCTCCTCGGGGGCCCGATCGGCCTGTGTCCAGCCGGGGCCGAGTCGAAGTCTCCCCCACGCCTCGTCGTCCAGGGCCGCCAGGCGGTCGGCGTGGTCGCGCGGCGGTGGGGTGGCGAGGTCGCCGGGGACGGTGAGCGCGGCGGCGGCCGTCAGGTGGCCGTGGCGGAGGCGGGCGCGGGCGGGGAGGGCGCGCAGGGTGGCGGAGAGGAAGCCGGCGGCGAAGGCGTCACCGGCGCCCACGGGGGCGACCACGTCCACGTGCAGGGCGGGCTCGGAAGTGGTCGTGTCGGCGAAGGCGCGCCGGGGGATGTACGTCCCCGGTCCGACGGGCGTGCGGGCGAACAGGGTGGCTCCGTGGGCTCCCTGTTTCACCACCAGGGTCGCCGGTTGCGGCAGCAGCGTCCGGATCGCCGTCGGGCCGCCCGTGACGCCCCAGGCTTCCTCCGCCTCGTCCTCGCCCACGAGGACGAGGTCGGCGGCGCGGGCCAGTTCGAGCAGGACGCGGGGGCCGTCGGCGGTGCGCCACAGGCGCGGGCGGTGGTTGACGTCGAAGGAGATCAGGGGGCGGTCGGGGTGGGGGGCCGTCAGGTCGCGCAGCAGGCTCAGGCAGTCCTCGGACAGGGCGGCCGTGATGCCGGAGAGGTGCAGGACGCGTCCGGCGCGTGCCGCCGCGAGGTCCACGGTGGTGACCGACATCGCCGAGGCGGCCGAACCCGCCCGGTAGTAGGCGACCTCGTGCGCGTCCGTGGCCCGGTCCCCCGCCGTGCGGAAGTACACGCCGGTCGGACGGGCCGGGTCCCGGCCCACGGAGGTCACGTCCACGCCGTGTCCGCCGATCGTCTCGACCAGGTGGTCACCGAACCCGTCGGCGCCCACCCGGCTCACCCAGCGGACGGTGTGTCCGGCCGCCGCCAGCGCGCACGCGACGTTGGACTCCGCGCCGCCGACGGCCCGGTCGAAGGAGGGGACGTCGGCGAGCCGTCCGGGGCGGGTGGGAAGGAAGGTGACCATGGACTCGCCGAGCGCGACGACGTCGACGCCGGCGGGAGCGGCGCCGGGGGAACGGAGTCCGTCGGCGGTCACGATGGTGGAGGCTCCTCGTCGCGTCGGGGGGGGTGGGTTCGGCACCGTTGACCCAGGTCTGGCTGGGATGTTAGACAGCTTTAAGCGACATACGCAATGAACGTTGCATGTGATGCAACAAACCTCGTCTGGGAGGACCCCATGGGCGCCGAGAAGGTCGAAGCGCTGGCCCGGCTGGCCGCGGAACGCGTCGACCACCGCTTCAAGGGCCTCCCGCCGGACACCGACGGCAGCACCGTGGCCGAGCTGGCCGGCCGGCGGCTCAACCTGTTCACCGACGGCTTCACCACCCCCGTGCTCGCCCTGTCCGCCGAGCGCCTGGAGCACAACCTGGCGCTGATGGAGACCTATGCGGCCCGCCACGGCCTCGCCTTCGCCCCCCACGGCAAGACGTCCATGGCACCGCGGCTGTTCTGGCGGCAGATCGAGCGCGGCGCCTGGGGCATCACCCTGGCCGTGCCCCATCAGGTGCGCGTGGCACGGGAGTTCGGGATCGAGCGGGTCTTCCTGGCGAACGAGGTCGTCGATCCGGCCGCCCTGCGGTGGATCGCCGGCGAACTGGCCGCCGACCCCTCCTTCCGCTTCGTCTGTTACGTCGACTCCGTGCGCGGTGTCGAGCTGATGGACGCGGCGCTGCGGGCCGCCGGGGACCCCGCCCGCCCGGTCGACGTCGTCGTGGAGCTGGGCGCGGGCGAAGGCGCGCGCACCGGCGTCCGCACGGAGGCGGAGTGCGCGGCCGTGGCGGACGCGGTGGCCGCGACGGGGACACTGCGGCTCGTGGGGGTCGCCGGCTACGAGGGCGAGGTTCCGGGGGCCGACCCCGAGCGGGTGGGGGCCTGGCTGCGCCGGCTGACCGCGCTGGCCGTCGACTTCGACAAGGCGGGACGGTTCGCCGGGCTGGACGAGGTGATCGTCAGCGCGGGCGGCAGCGCGTGGTTCGACACGGTGGCCGAGGTGTTCGCCGAGCTTCCCGAACTGTCCCTGCCCGTACTGAAGTTGCTGCGGTCGGGCGCGTACGTCTCGCACGACGCCGGCCACTACCGCCGGCTCACCCCCTTCAACCGCGTCCCCGAGGAGGGCACCCTGGAGCCCGCCTTCCGGCTCTGGGCCCAGGTCGTCTCCCGCCCCTCCCCCGACCAGGCCTTCGCCAACGCGGGCAAGCGCGACGCCGCGCACGACCTGGACCTGCCGTCGGCCGAGGTGGTGCGGGACGCGAGCACGGGCGAGGTCCGCGAGGCGGCGGGAATCACGGTGACGGGGCTGTCCGACCAGCACGCGTGGCTGCGCACCGGGGCCGGGGCAGCGCTGGAGGTCGGTGACTGGGTGGGGCTGGGGCTGTCGCATCCGTGCACGTCGTTCGACAAGTGGAAGCTGATCCCGGTGGTGGAGGCGGACGGCACGGTCGTGGACTACGTCCGCACGTTCTTCTGAGCGGGCGGCGACCGCTGCCGATCCCGGCACCGCCCTGAAAGGTGACGCACATGGACCTGGTCCTCCGTGACGCCGACGTCGTCGACGGTTCCGGCGAGCCCTCCTACCGCGCCGACGTGGTCGTGGCGGACGGCAGGATCACGACGATCGTCAAGGAGGCGGCCGCGGCCGGGTGCCAGCGGCCGAGGGCCCAGCGCGAGATCGACGCCGAGGGCCTGGTCCTGGCCCCCGGCTTCATCGACATGCACGCGCACAGCGACCTCGCGCTCCTGCGGGACCCCGAGCACACCGCGAAGGCGGCGCAGGGGGTGACCCTGGAGGTCATCGGCCAGGACGGGCTGTCGTACGCGCCGGTCGACGACCGCACCCTCGAAGAGGTCCGCCGCGCGATCACCGGCTGGAACGGCTACGGCGAGGACATCGACTTCACCTGGCGCTCGGTCGGCGAGTACCTGGACCGCCTCGACCACGGCTTCGACGGCGAGGGCATCGCCGTGAACGCCGCGTACCTCGTCCCGCAGGGCACGGTACGGATGCTCGCCGTGGGCTGGGAGGACCGGGAGGCGACACCGCGGGAGCTGGACCGGATGCGGGAGGCGGTGGCGGCGGGCCTGCGGGAGGGCGCGGTCGGGATGTCGTCGGGGCTCACCTACACCCCCGGCATGTACGCCGGGGACGCCGAACTCACCGAACTGTGCCGGGTGGTGGCGTCCTACGGCGGCTACTACTGCCCGCACCACCGCTCCTACGGGGCGGGCGCGCTCCGGGCGTACGAGGAGATGGTCGCCCTGACCCGGGAGGCGGGCTGCGCCCTCCACCTGGCCCACGCCACCATGAACTTCGGCGTGAACGAGGGGCGGGCCCCTCAGCTGCTGACGCTCCTCGACGAGGCGCTCGCGGCGGGCGCGGACATCACGCTCGACACCTATCCCTACACCCCCGGCTGCACGACGCTCGTGGCGCTGCTGCCGAGCTGGGCGGGCGAGGGCGGCCCGGAGGCGGTGCTCGCGCGGCTGAGGGACGACACGACGGCCGAACGGGTCCGGCACCACATGGAGGCCGTCGGCGCCGACGGCTGCCACGGCGTGCCCGTCGCGTGGGACACCGTGGAGATCTCGGGCGTCACCGACCCGGCGCTGTCGTCGTACGTGGGCCGGACGATCGCGCGGGCGGCGAAAGAGCGCGGCGAGACCTCCTGGGCGACCGCCCGCCGGCTGCTCGTCGAGGACCGGCTCGGCTCCACGATCCTGCAGCACGTCGGGCACGAGGAGAACGTGCGGACCATCATGCGCCACCGGGCGCACACCGGCGGCTCCGACGGCATCCTGCGCGGCGACAAGCCGCACCCGCGCGCGTACGGCACGTTCCCGCACTATCTCGGCCGGTACGTGAGGGAGCTGGGCGTGCTCTCCCTGGAGGAGTGCGTCGCCCACCTCACCTCACGCCCCGCCGCGCGGCTGCGCCTCGTGGACCGGGGACTCGTCCGCGAGGGGTACCGCGCCGACCTGGTGCTCTTCGACCCGGCGACCGTGGCCACCGGGTCGACGTACGAGGCACCGCGCACCCTGCCGACCGGCATCCCGTACGTCCTGGTCGACGGCCGCCTCGTCATCGAGGACGGCCGGCGGACGGACGTACTGGCGGGCCGGGCGGTCCGGCGTGGCTCCTGACGGGTTCCCTACGGCCTGGGAAGGATGCAGCCGCTGCGGGTGAGGTCGAGCTTGTTGTCCACACCGAAGCAGGCGGGGACGTGCCAGGTCTGCTGGGCGTAGTTGATGCCCGGGCGGACGGTCACCGTGCCGTTGGCGTCGACCTCGCAGGGGTTGTTGTCGGTGCAGCGCCCGCCGCTCTCGTTGCCCGTGTTGTTGACGCCGACGACCTTGCCGGTGGTGTTGTTGAGGACCGGGGAGCCCGAGGTGCCGCCGATGGTCTGGCAGGCGGAGGTGTAACGGATGGAGTCCTTCCAGGTCCAGGCGCCCTCCTTCAGGCGGTACGCGTATCCGTCGACGGCGCAGCTGTAGGTCCGCTTCCAGTACCCGGAGACGACGGTGATGGGGGTGCCGACGGTCGGGCGGGCGGTGTCGTAGACGAGGGCGTCGATGCCATACGTGCTCTTGATCTGCGCGTACGTGGTGGTGAGCTGGTACACCGCCATGTCCGTGTCGGTCATCGTGCCGTAGGCGATCTTGCTGGCGCGCAGGGTGCCGACGCGGGTGCCGGCGGAGTTGAGCAGACCGAAGGTGCGGGTGGAGGCCCGGTCGACGAGGACCTGGCCGGCGGCCGGGAAGCCGGTCTCCAGGCAGTGGCCGTTGGTCATGACCAGCGCCGGGTCGTTGTCCTCGGAGGCGGGCATCCGGACGACCGAGCCGGAACAGTTGCTGAGCGAGACGGTGCCGGCGAAGTTGACGGCCTGGATCGCCGGGGCCGGGGCCGCGAGGTCGGCCACGGCCTTGTTCGCCGTGTCGACGACGCTGCCGACGGCCGACTTCACGGGAGCCGCCGCGGGCTCCGGCGCCGCGACCGCCGGTGCCGCGCCCACCCCGGTGATCACCAGGGCGAACAGCGCGGCGACGAGAGGCTTTCTCATGTGGGGGTCCCCTCTTGCTACGTGGATTGCTGCGTGGGTTGCTGGGTGAGCTGCTGTGCGGGCTGTGCTGTGCGGGCTGTGCTGTGCGGGCCGAGCGGTGCCGTGCGGGCTGTCGTGCGGTGGGGCTGAAGATCTTTCGGCCACCGCAGTTTGTCATGCGCATTGTGAAGGCCGGGTGATGGCCGAGCAAGGAGTTGGTTCCGGCCGCACGATCTTCGGCCAGAAGGCGGGAGATCGGGGGACGGTGGGGCGGTTCGGGCGGGAGAGGCCGCCCCGGGTGGTGGAAAACACGACACGGAACGCGTTACCGGGCCGTAAGCTCACGGGCATGCAGGTGATCCAGTCGACGAAGCTCGCCAACGTCTGTTACGAGATCCGGGGCCCGGTGCTCGAGGAGGCGATGCGACTTGAGGCCGCGGGGCATCGGATCCTCAAGCTGAACACCGGCAATCCGGCGGCGTTCGGCTTCGAGTGCCCGCCCGAGATCCTGGAGGACATCCTCCGCAACGTGTCGTCGGCCCACGGCTACGGCGACGCGAAGGGCCTGCTCGCGGCGCGCCGCGCGGTGGTCATGCACAACCAGACCCTCGGCATCGAGACGGACGTCGAGCACGTCTTCATCGGCAACGGCGTCTCCGAGCTGATCGTGATGGCCATGCAGGGCCTGCTCGACGACGGCGACGAGGTCCTCGTCCCGTCCCCGGACTACCCGCTGTGGACGGCGGCGGTCTCCCTGTCCGGCGGCACGGCCGTGCACTACCGCTGCGACGAGCAGGCCGACTGGATGCCGGACCTCGCGGACGTCGAGCGCAGGGTCACCGACCGCACCAAGGCGATCGTCATCATCAACCCGAACAACCCGACGGGCGCGGTGTACGACGAGGCCATGCTGCGCGGGCTCACGGACATCGCGCGCCGCCACAACCTCCTGGTCTGCTCGGACGAGATCTACGACAAGATCCTCTACGACGACGCCACGCACACCCCGACGGCCTCGGTCGCCCCCGATCTGCTGACCCTCACCTTCAACGGCATGTCGAAGGCGTACCGCGTGGCCGGCTACCGGGTGGGCTGGATGTCGATCTCCGGGCCCCGCGCGCACGCCGACTCCTACATCGAGGGTCTGACGATCCTCGCGAACATGCGGCTGTGCGCGAACATGCCCGGGCAGCACGGGGTGGTCGCCGCGCTCAGCGGACGCCAGACGATCAACGACCTGGTCCTGCCCGGCGGGCGGCTCAAGGAGCAGCGGGACGTCGCGTACGAGCTGCTGACGCAGATCCCGGGCGTCACGTGCGTGAAGCCGAAGGGGGCGCTGTATCTCTTCCCGCGCCTCGACCCGAACGTCTTCAAGATCAAGGACGACCGCCGGATGGTCCTCGACCTGCTTCGGCAGGAGAAGATCATGGTCGTCCAGGGCACCGGGTTCAACTGGGCCGAGCCCGACCACTTCCGGGTGGTCACGCTGCCGACGGTGGGTGATCTGCGGTCCGCGATCACCCGGATCGGGAACTTCCTGGACGGATACGCGCAGGCTTAGCGGCGCGGCGCGGGTGGTGGACCGGAGCTTTCGGACCTCGCTCAACTTTAGAACGAATCTAAGGTAGAGTGGTCGTCCGAGAGCTTGGAGGCCATCCCATGTACGAGCCGATCCGCACGAAGTCGGTCCACACGATGGCCGGCACGACCTCCTCCGACTTCCCTCACCGTTCGCGTGAGGAGGAGCTGGACATTCAACTCGCGGGTCATCTGGCGGCGCTGCTGGCGGCCACCGACGAGCTCCGCGCGCTGAGCCCCTCCGACGACCTCGACGCCGCCGCGGAGGCGCTGGCCGCGCGGGTCGCCGGGCTGCGGGGCGGGCTGCCGCCGGTCCGCGTCGCCTCCGGCGGGGGCGCGGGGGATGTCGCCGCGCTGCACCGTCGCGCGCACGCGCTCGCGGGGCGGGCACTCGTCGTCGCGGCGTCCCGCGCGGACACGGCGTCCGCGATCCTGGCGGCCGAGCGGATGGACGCGCACGCGGCCATCCCGCTGAGCGCGTAGCAGCCCGGGGGTACGGACCCATCGTCGAGCGCGCCTCCGGTGGGACTTCCCGCGCAGTTCCCCGCGCCCCTAAAAGCCCAGGCCCTACGGACCTACGAAAGCTCAGCCTTTCGCCCCTGAAAGCCCAGGCCCTACGGGCTTGAAAAGCCAGGCCCTACGGGCTTGAGAAGGCCAGGACCTGCGAGCCTGAAAGCCACGGCCTGCGGGCCTGAGAAGCGGCGGGCGCAGCCCCTGCTTTTCAGGGGCGCGGGGAACTGCGCGACCAGCCCCCACCGCACCCGCACCCGAAAACAGCCGGGCGCGCCCCATGCCTTCAGGGGCGCGGGGAACTGCGCGAGAAGCCCCACCGGGCCCGCGCTGAAGCACGCACCGAAACACGCACCGAGGCCCGCACCCCCGGCGGCAGCCGCCCGTTGCGTTCCGGGACCACCGCTTCACCCCCCGTTCACCCGGAACGACGAGGAACGTTGGGTTCCGGGAGCACTCTCCCCCTGTGAGACGAATCGCAGGAATCGTCCTCGCGGTCCTGCTGATCGGCGGCGTGGTGGCAGCCGTCGTGGCAGGCCGGGACACCGGGGACACGAGCACGGCAACGAAGACCGTGCGAGGAGTGATCGGGTCGGAGAAGGCGGAGTTCTTCGCCGACCCCCAGGTGGTGAAGGCCCTGGCCGCCAAGGGCTACACCGTGAAGACGGAGACGTCGGGATCCTGGGCCATGGACGGCCTGGATCTGAAGGGATACGACTTCGCGTTCCCGTCCAGCAAGGCACCCGCCGACGAACTGGCCGCGAAGTACAAGGTCCGTGAACCACTGCCCCGCCCCTTCTACTCCCCCCTCGTCGTGGTCGCCCACCGGGACGCAGCCGAGGTGCTGCGCGGGAACGGGTTCGCCACGCTCGACAAGGGCCGGGGCGTCCTCGACATGGCCGCCTATCTGAAGGCCGCCGAGAAGAGCCGGACATGGCAGGACCTCAAGGGGTCCGAGAAGTACGGCGAGTTGATGGGGCTGCTCTACATCGCCACCACCGACCCGACCACCTCCAACTCGGGCGCGCTCTACCTCGCCGCCGCCTCCAACGTCGCCAACGGCGGCCGTGTGGTCGCGAGCAAGGCGGACCTGGACAGGACCGCCCCGCTGATGCACGAACTGATCAGCGTCCAGGGCGCCCAGCAGCCGAGCACCGACGCGGCGTTCCGTGACTTCGTCAGCGGGGTCGGCAATCCCCTCGTGCTGGTCTACGAGTCACAGGTCGCCGCGCTGCTCACGGCGGACCGGCGTGTCGACGACCTGGTCGTCCTCTACCCGGACACCACCGTCTTCAGCGACCACACCGTCGTGCCGGTCACCGACGAGGGCCGTGCGCTCGGCGAACTCCTCGGCACGGACCCGGTGTTGCGCAAACTGGCGGCCCGGCACGGCTTCCGGCCGCAGGGCGCGGCCACCGAGTTCACGTCGGCGACCGCCGGCCACACCACCCACCTGATGCAGAAGCTGACCGTCCGGCAGGCGCCCGTGCCCACCTCCGAGGTGCTGCACGAGATGGCGCGCCGGGCCAGGGGCCAGTAGGACGAGGGGAAGACGACACATGACCATCGAAGACGGCAACGACGACCACACCTTCACGCTCACCCCTCCCGCACCGGTCGCCGCCGTGCCCCGGGAGAAGGCCGGCGGACTCGTCCCGGTCGAGGAGTCCGTGCGGACGGACATGGCCCGCAGGGCCGAGGAGTACGTGCGGGGGCTCACCGTCCTCGACGCGCGCTCCCCGGAGTTCGCCGGCAAGGTCGGGGAGATCACCTCGCTCGGCGCGGGCGAGATGCGCACCGCCGCCGCACAGTCCAACCGGATGCTGGAGCGGACCGTGCGCAGCCTGCCGAGCAAGGGCGGGGACGCGCAGTCGCAGGTCGCGGGCTCGCTCGTCGAACTCCGGCGCGTGGTGGAGGACCTGGACCCGAGGGATCTGCCGGCGAGCAGGGGCCGCAGGTTCCTGTCCCGGCTGCCCGGCGGCAACAAGCTGCGCGACCACGTCGCCAAGTACGCCTCCGCACAGGGCACGCTGAACAGGATCGTGGGCTCCCTGCGCGGCGGGCAGGACGAACTGCGGCGCGACAGCGCCGCGTTGCAGACCGAGCGGGTCCGGCTGTGGGAGACCATGGGCAAGCTCCAGGAGTACGTCGTCCTGACAGAGGCCCTGGACACGGCCGTAGAAACCCACATCCGGACGCACGTCGACGGCGTCGACCCGCAGCAGGGCGACACCCTGCGCGCAGACGTCCTCTTCCCCGTCCGGCAGAAGCACCAGGACCTGCTCACCCAGCTGGCCGTCTGCGCCCAGGGCTACCTGGCCATGGACGTCGTACGGCGCAACAACGAGGAGCTGATCAAGGGCGTCGACCGGGCCGCCACGACCACGGTGTCGGCGCTGCGCATCTCGGTGATGCTCGCCTCCGCGCTCGACAACCAGCGCAAGGTCGTCGACCAGGTCAACGCGTTGCGCGGCACCACAGAGGACCTGATCCGGGGCAACGCCGAGATGCTGTCCACCCAGAGCGGCGAGATCCAGCGCATCGCCGCCGATCCGGCCGTCGGTGCGGAGACGCTCCGCTCGGCCTTCCAGCAGATCTACCGCACGCTCGACGCCATCGACACCTACAAGGTGCAGGCCACGGAGACCATGGCCGCGACCGTCGAGTCCCTGACCTCCGAACTCCAGAACGCGAGCCAGTACCTGGAGCGCAGCCGGAACCAGGGTGCGCTGGAAGGGGGACTCGGATGAGCACACCGACAAGAGCGGGGACGGCGACCCGCACGAGGGCACGCGCCACGGCGGCCGTCGCCGCGGTGACTGGGCTCGTGCTCCTGACCACCGCCTGCACGGCCGGGGACGAGGCGGGGCCCGGCCCGGCGGAGGCCACCCAGTACATTCCCGGCACCCTGCGGGTCCTCGCCTCCAGCGAACTCGCCGACATGAAGCCGGTGCTGGAGCGCGTGGAGAAGGACACCGGCATCAAGGTCCGGCCCACCTACATGGGCACGCTCGACGCGGTGGACCTGCTCACCGGGTCCCGGGCGACGGGCTCGTACGACGCCCTGTGGCTCTCCTCCAACGACTATCTGCGGCTGCGCCCGGACGCGGCGAAGCAGGTCGTGTCGGAGACGCCGGTGATGTCCAGCCCGGTCGCGATCGGCGTGAAGAACGAGACCGTCGGCAAGCTGGGGTGGAAGCCCGACCGCGTCACCTGGCCGGACATCGAGAACGCGGTGGCGGACGGGAAGCTGACGTACGGCATGACCGACCCCTCCCGCTCCAACTCCGGTTTCTCGACACTGATCTCGGTGGCGTCCGGCCTGTCCGGCGCCCAGTCCGCGCTCACGGACGCGGACGTGGCACGGGCGACGCCCCGGCTGAAGGAGTTCTTCGCCGGGCAGAAGCTGACGTCGGGGTCCTCGGGCTGGCTGGCGACGGCGTACGACCGGCGCGGGGACGTCGACGCGCTCCTCAACTACGAGTCCGTGCTGAAGTCGCGCCAGGACCTGACGGTGATCCGGCCGCGCGACGGGGTCGTCACCGCCGACTACCCGCTCTCGTCGCTGGCGTCCACGAGCAAGGACGTCCGGGACGACGTACGCCGGCTCACCGACGCCCTGCGCACCCCGGACATCCAGCGCCTGATCACCGAGAGGACGCTGCGCCGCCCGGTCGTCGCCTCCGTCCCGCCCGCGGCCGGTCTCGACACCACGCGCCGCCGCGAACTCCCCTTCCCCGGCTCCCGGTCCGTCGCCGACGGCCTTCTCGACGCGTACGAGAACGAGCTGCGCCGCCCGTCGCGGACCGTGTACGTCCTGGACACCTCTGGCTCGATGGAGGGCGACCGGCTCGACCGGCTGAAGACCGCGCTCACCGAGCTGACCGGCGACTTCCGCGACCGGGAGGAGGTCACGCTGATGCCGTTCGGGTCGGACGTGAAGAGCGTGACGACGCATGTCGTCCGGCCCGAGGACCCGAAGGCCGGGCTCGACGGCATCCGCGCCGACACAGGCAAGCTGTCCGCCTCCGGGGACACCGCCATCTACACCTCGCTGCGGAAGGCGTACGAGCATCTCGGCGCCGCCGACCGGGACACCTTCACCTCCATCGTGCTGATGACGGACGGCGAGAACACCGAGGGCGCGAGCCCCGCCGACTTCGACGACTTCTACGAGCGGCTGCCCGCCGCCGACCGGCGGATCCCCGTCTTCCCGATCCTCTTCGGCGACTCCGACCAGGGCGAACTGGAGCACATCGCCGACCTGACCGGCGGCCGCCTCTTCGACGCCCGACAGGGCTCACTCGACGGCGCCTTCGAGGAGATCCGTGGCTACCAGTAGATTCATGGCGTACGTCGAGTCCCGCAAGAACCTCACCGGCAGCGCCCTCGGGATCGCCGGACTCGGACTGACCTTCGCGGGGATCGCGGGACCGTACTGGCCGGTCGTGGTCGTCGGGCTGTACGGCGCGGGCGCCCTGATCGCCCCGCCGGAGCGCCCCCCGCCGCCGGACTTCCCGGACCCCTCGGCCCAGCTCGACGAGGTGCGGACCGACTTCGGCACCCTGCGGGAGTACCTGGCCGGTATCGAGCTGCCACCCGCCGCGTCCGGCCGGCTCACCGAGCTGACCGAACTCCTCACCGCCCTCCTCGATCCCGGCTGGGTCGCCGAGATCCTCGCCCGCGACCCGGAGGGCGTCCACGCTCTCTCCCGGGCCGTACGGCAGGACGTCCCCGAGGCGGTCGACACCTTCGTACGCACTCGCTGGTGGACCCGGCTGACCCCGGGAACGGAACCCCCGGAACGCCACCTGGAGCGCCAACTCGGCTTACTGCATGAGGAGTTGGGCCGTCTCGCGGCGGCGCTGCGCGATGCGGAGGCACGTCGGCAGGAGTCGCACACGCGGTACCTGGAGGACCGGTCGGGATGAGGGGGCGGGTCGGTGCGTGGTGGGTGGGTGCGGGTCCGGTGGGGCTTCTCGCGCAGTTCCCCGCGCCCCTGAAAAGCAGGGGCTGCGCCCCGTGCTTCTCAGGCCCGCGGACCCGTCGCCTTCCAGGCCCGCCAGGGCCTGGGCTTTTAGGGGCGCGGGGAACTGCGCGATCAGCCCCCACCGGGCCCGCACCCGCCGACGCAACCCGCATCACCCCCTACGACCGGCGGGCAGCCGTCAGCCGAGGTTCGCCAGGATCACGATCAGCAACACCACCCCCACCACCACCGCCAGCACCTTCAACGCCGCGTACGGGGACGGCGGCTGATCCGGCGGAGCCACCCACGGGGCCCCCGGGGCCGTCGCGGGACGGGGTCCGTTGAACACGTCGTGCCCGGTGACCGCGGCCCGGGTGCACCAGGGGCACGTCGGCAGATGGGAGCCGTAGGTGTGCAGGGGCCGTACCGTGCAGGCGCGCACCTCACCGCGCTCCTTGTCGAGGGCGCGGAGCCAGGCCTCGGCCTTCGGCCGGGCGTCGGGGTTCTCGACGCCGGCGCCGAAGGCCGCCTTGGCGAGGGTGAGGAGTTCGGTCGGCAGGACGGAGGGGTCGATCGTGCCGCGCGGGATGGTGACCCGCTCGGGGCGGACGACATAGCTGCAGCTCGCGGCGATGTTGTCCTTGACGGTCGACTCGGAGGCACTCTCGTGCGGGACCCCGCCGAAGGGGTGGTTGCCGGCGGTGAGCAGCTGGTAGACGAGGACGGCGAGGGCGAAGTCGTCGCTCTGCCGGGTCGCGGGGCCGCCCGCCTGGCGCTCGGGGGACGAGTAGTCGGTGGTGTGCATCAGGCACGGGAAGAGTTCGCCGGTGACCGGGTCGGTGAAGGCGATCGAGTCGCAGTCGAGGAAGGTGACGAAGCCGTTGCCGTCGACGACGACGTTGCTGCTGGAGAAGTCGCCGATGACGAGGTCGTCGTAGTGCATCCGGGCCGTCATGAAGGCGAGGTTCCAGGCGACGCCCAGCAGGAACCGCCAGTCGGCCCGGTCGGGGAAGAGCTTGAGGCGCTGGACACGGGTGAACAGGCCCACCAGCTGCACGTGCTGGGGCTCGCCGAACCGGCGCATCGCGTAGCCGAGGAACTCGCCGTTCGTGCCCCGGGCGATCGCGGTGGGCCAGGCCAGCTCGGGCGGCTGGTTGGCGTCCGTCGGGCGGGCGGCCAGCGGGGACATCGTGAGCATGCGGGCCAGCCGTCGCTCCTGGTCCGGCCCAGGTGTGTCCCGGTAGATCTTGACGACGATCCCGGCGTCCCCCTCCACGGGGAACACCGCCGCCTGCCCGCCGCCCTTCAGCGGCAACTCGGCCAGCGTGACCCGCCTGCCGTCGAGAAAGACCGTGCGGCCGCTCATGGCCGTACCTCCGGGTGTCATTGGGCCGGTCGCCGCCGCGCGGACGCGTCGGCCTGGGGGCAGGGCCACGACCGGCAGAGTCGTCCGTCGTGCGCAGCGGTCATCGCCCGTGCGGTCATCGCCGGTGCGTGCGGACCGCTCGCAGCAGGGTCTTGTCGTCGGCGTTGAGGGCGGTGAGGCGGTCGGAGCGCAGGAGGGCCGCCAGATTGGGGTCGCGGTCGTCCTCGGCGGCGGTGTCCAGGGAGCGGAACACAGCGTCGGCGAACGAGGTGTTCGGGGACGTGGCGCCGTCGGCCGCCCGGTTGAGCATGGCCTGGGCGAGGCCGTCCGTGGACAGGAGCACCCCGTCGACCCCGTCGTCCGCCACGCACTCGGTGTGGGTCCAGCGTGCCGCGTCCGGCGAGGTGAGGAACACCGTCTCGTTGCTGTACTCGCTCGCCGCCGCGGCCTGCGGCAGCAGATGGAACTGCCGCTCCCCGTCCTCCGTCCCGGCCCGTACGACGACGAAGCCGTCCCCGACGGTGACATGACCGATCCAGCCGGGGGCGAGCACCACCACCGTGAGGGTCGTGGCGAAGTCCTGCGCGTCGGCGCCGGTCCGGTCGAGGAAGTCCTTGCTCACGTCGTGCAGGGAGTCCCGCAGCAGTTCGTGCACGGCCTCTCCCGGCGGCACCTCCAGGGCCGCCTCGGCCCGCCGCCCGAAGTGCTCCGTCGCGAGCCGCACCGCGAGCCGCGCGCCCTCCTCCGAGCGCGGCCGGCTGCCGGCCCCGTCGGCGACGGCGAGCACGGCGACGGAGGCCGTGGCGGTGGCGGCGCACGCGTCCTGACAGGGCAGTCCCTGGCGCCGGTGCCGGTAGCCCTCGACGCTCAGACCGTGGATCCGCCAGGGCGCGGCGGCGGTCATCTCACGCCTCCCAGGCCGGGCGCTGCGTCTTGAACTGGCTGAAGATCTTCTCGAACACCTCGTCCCCCGCGCCCTTCTGCTCGGCGTTGGCGCTGGCGGACATCATCTGGAGCAGCTCCCGGAACGGGAAGCCCTGCAGCCGGGCGTTGAACTTCGGCGCGAACGCGCGCAGCACCTGCTCCCCCCGGTCCGTGATCCCGCCGACCCCGATCGCGTACAGCCGGAAGCGGCGGGCGCTCTGCTCCTCGGCGAGGACGGGGACCAGCCGGTGCCAGGAGTCGGTGAGATGACCGGTCGGGTCGGTGGGCAGGCCGTCGGTGACGAGGCAGATCTGCGGCCGGTAGTACTGCAGCCCCGAGGCCCGTAGTTCGGCCTTGCGGGCCGCGACGATGTGCATCGCCAGCTCCAGCGCCTCGGTCATCAGGGTGACTCCGGCGGCCGTGAGCTGCGGTGCCTGGAATGCGTGCGCGGGTATGAAGGGGCTCGTGCGGGTGCGCGGGTCGAGGAGCTGGGGTCCGCGCCAGGCGCCGACACCCTGGCCGCCGAACGTGACGACGGCGACCTCCACGCTGTAGCTGAGGCTGACGTCGTCGTGGAGTTCGCGGGTCCATTCGGCGAGCGCGTTGTTCAGCGTCTGGATCGGCGGACCCGCCATGGAGCTGGACGTGTCGAGGCAGAGCACGAGCGGCATGCGCTGGGCGTTGTTCTCGAACTCGATGTCGGCGTACTCCGCCGGCAGTGTGGGCGGGTATTCGCGGTGCATGGTTCTTCCCCCTGTGCCTGTGTGTTGCCGATGCCTGTGTTGCCGATGCCTGTGTCGCGGTCGCCGCTGCCGGGCTCGCGGCTGGTGCTGTCATGGCTGCCGGGGTCGCGGCCGGCGCTTGCCGGCCGGTGGCTGCCGGCCGGCGCCGCCGGGGGTCATCTGGGCGTGCCCTTCGCGTGCCGGGCGGCGGTCGGCGGGAAGGCGTACAGGACCTCGGTATCCCGTTCCCGTGCGTCGGTGACGTCGACGAGAGCGCCGGGGGCGGGTGGTGGGCGCCCCGGCTCGGCCCACACGGCCCGGCGCAGCACCCGGTCAAGTTCGACATAGCCCTGCGGGTGGAGTTCGGTCCGTACGACGGCGGTCCGGGATTGCGTCGGGCGGGGTCCCACCTGACGCCCGTACCGGGGTGCGGGCGCGGCGCGCAGCCGCGTGGTGGCCTCGTCCCCCTCGTCGGCCGCGCCGCCGAGGCCGTTACCGCCCCCTCTCCCGCTCCCGTTTCCGCCCCCGCTCCCGCTTCCGTTTCCGCCGCGCGCCGCGTGCGCCGGCGCCGCCCGGGTGGGTCCGCCGAGGGCCCGCCCGGGAGACACCGCCCGATGGCCCACGGCCACCGGGCCCCTGGACCGCCGGATCACGATCACGAAGGCGAGCAGCAGCAGGGCGAGGAGGAGACCCATCCAGAAGGCGGTCCAGGCGCCGCTGCCGTAACCGGCGGGTTCGTCGTCGGTGATGCCGGCCTGTTCACCGCCCTGCTTCTGGCCACCCTGCTTCTGGCCGCCCTGCTTCTGGCCGCCCTGCTCGGCGGATCCGCCCGGGGAGGTGTCGGCGGGCGGCTTCCCGTCGTCGTCCCCCGGGCCGATGGCGTCGACATGGCTGGTGACGTCGGCGGCCAGACCCGCGTCGATCAGCGCCCTGCCGTCCAGAGGGGCGGACTTGTCGCCCCTGCGCTCGATCAACTCGCACATCAGTGTGCGGTCGACGCAGAGGCCCGCGTCCTTCAGGGCTCTCATCGGGCCGGGCCGCAGCCGGTCGATGCGGGCCTCGGGGTGGACGAGCCGCCCCTCGGCCAGGACCAGCAGGGCCGTACCGCCCTCACCGGTGGCCTTGTCCTTCTGCACGCGGACCACGAGCGGGTACCGGTCCCTGCGCAATGTCTCGATGTCCTGGTGCTGCCGCTCCTCGACGTCCTCGTACGCCAGTGGCTTGTCCAGCGTGATCACGACGGGGCCGTCCTTGATCACCTCGGCCCAGCACTCCAGCTGCTCGGTGAGCCGGTCGGCACATGCGTCGGCGACCGCCACGGACGGCCCACCCGGCACGAGTGCGACCAGTGACCCCACCAGCACACCGACGAACGACAAACGCCCGATCGCACCCATCGCACCCACCCCCCGTGGCCTGAAAGGCACCCCCCCGCGGCCCTGAAATAGCCCATCCCATAGTGGAGCAGGCGACGGGGCGGCCGGAAGGGTTTGGTGCATTCCGCCGGTGGAGTTACGGCGACTTTCGTCGACTTACGATCAGTACGCTTTTCACTTCTACAACTTGAACACCTGATGGCAACGGCTGAACATCTGTCGCGCCCTCTCCACCCAGTCATTGGCCAGCGCGTCGAAGTCCGCCTGGGTGATGCGGCACGTCAGCGGCAGGTCGCACACCCCGGCGAGGCAGGGCCGGGGCCCCCGCACGTCCCACACGGAAAGCATGGGAATCAATTGTTCGGTATTCCATGCGTTCGACGCGGCCGCCGCCATGGCGAGTTGATCCTGCCGGAGGAAATGCCCGTCCGTCGCGAAGGCCACGAGAAGTCTTTTGGTGGTCATGAATCTCACCGTGACCATCCGCCCCGCCTCGGGGAGATCGAATCGCAGGGACACGGATACGGTGTCGTGGACCGTGTGGTAATTCCGCCGGGCGACCCAGTTCTGCACCAACTGCCGCCAGTGTGTGCCGAGGTCGTGTATCTCGGCGTTGACCGAGGGATACGCCTCGCGGCCCCCGGAGGACTCCCGGCCCGTGGACGATTCCCGGCCGGAGTAGGAGCCTTGGCCCGGGTGGGAGCTGTGACCCGGGTAGGAGTCAGGCACCGTCACGGACCACCGCCCCGGCGACCATGGCGTCGGTCAGACCGGCGTCGAGCAGTGCCTGTGCGTGGAGCAGCAGGCAGGAGGGGACGGACTCGCTCGTCGTACGGCGCAGGTGGCGCTCCTTCAGCTCCTCGTACCGCACCTCGATGGTCCGGGCCACCTGCGGGGGCGGCCACACCTCGGCGCTCGCGTCCTCCTCCACCAACTCGGCCAGGATCTCGGCGAGTCGGGGCCGGTCCTCGGGCCGCTTGGCCAGACAGCGGGCGATCAGGGGCCGCAGTCCCGCCGGTACGCCGTCCAACCGGGGCTCTCCTCGTACGACCTCCACGCGCACGCCTTCGCCACTGCCGTGCGGGGAGCGGCCGGTGAGCGCGTACACCAGGACGCCGCCCAGCGAGAAGATGTCGCTCGCCGGTCCGACCCGGTCGCCGCGGATCTGCTCGGGCGACATGAACGGCGGGGTGCCGACGACGACACCGACGCGGGTGAGGCCGGGGGCGCCGTCGACCCGGGAGATGCCGAAGTCGATGACGCGGGGGCCGTCCTGGGCGAGCAGGACGTTGGCCGGCTTGAGGTCGCGGTGGATCACGCGCGCGGCGTGGATGGCCTGCAACGCCTCGACGAGTCCGGCGCCGAGGGGGCGGACCTGGGCCTCGGGAAGGGGGCCGTCGGCGCGGACCGCTTCCGCGAGGGAGGGGCCGGGGACGTACAGGGTGGCCAGCCAGGGGAGTTCGGCGGTCGGGTCGGCGTCGACGACGGCTGCGGTGTAGGCGCCGCTGACCACACGGGCGGCGGCGACCTCGCGGGCGAAGCGTTCGCGGAACTCGGGTTCCGCGGCGAGTTCGGGGCGGGCGACCTTGACGGCGACCTCGCGGCCGGCGGGTGAGCGGCCCAGGTAGACCCAGCCCATGCCGCCCGATCCCAGGCGGCCGACTATCTTGTACGGGCCGATCTTCAGGGGGTCACTTACGGGTGTACACACCCCGCTCACCTCATTTCGGGGTTCGGTGCGGATGTCCCGAGTGTCCCGCGAAATCCGTTGCGCGGCAGCCCTTTTCGCCCCCTCCGCCCCTACCCGTCCCATCCTTCAGGGGCTGCGCCCCTTCAACCCCCAGCCGCCGACCCGGTGGGGGCTTGTCGCGCAGTTCCCCGCGCCCCTGAAAAGCAGGGGCTGCGCCCCGTGCTTTTCGGCCCGAAAGGGCCGTAGGCCCTCTAGGGGCGCGGGGAACTGCGCGAGAAGCCCCACCGGAGCCGCACTCGCCGACGAAACCCGCACCCCCGAGCGACTGGGCGCACCACATCCCGACGCGCGCACAAAAAATCCGCGATCGGCCGAAGGAGACGTCGCTGGTCAGGGCAACCCATATCCGGCCGATCGCGGAGCACACACGCGGACGTCAGCCCAGACGGCTCACCAGCGCCCGGTACTCGTCCCACAGCTCCTTCGGCGTGTGATCACCGAAGGTGTTGAGGTGTTCGGGCACGAGCGCGGCCTCCTCCCGCCACACCTCCTTGTCGACGGTCAGCAGGAAGTCGAGGTCGGACGCGGACAGGTCCAGCCCCTCCGTGTCGAGCGCCTCCGGCGTCGGGAGGATGCCGATCGGCGTCTCCACACCCTCGGCCTTGCCGTCCAGCCGGTCCACGATCCACTTCAGGACCCGGCTGTTCTCGCCGAACCCGGGCCAGACGAACTTGCCCGCGTCGTTCTTGCGGAACCAGTTGACGTAGTAGATCTTCGGCAGTTTCGCCTGGTCCTTGCCCTTGGCGACATCGACCCAGTGGCCCATGTAGTCGCCCATGTTGTAGCCGCAGAAGGGCAGCATCGCGAACGGGTCGCGGCGCAGCTCGCCGACCTTGCCCTCGGCCGCGGCGGTCTTCTCGGACGCCACGTTCGCGCCCAGGAACACCCCGTGGTTCCAGTCGAAGGACTCCGTCACCAGCGGGACCGCCGTGGCGCGGCGGCCGCCGAAGAGGATCGCCGAGATCGGCACGCCCTTGGGGCTCTCCCACTCGGGCGCGATGATCGGGCACTGCGAGGCGGGCACCGTGAACCGGGCGTTCGGGTGGGCGGCCGGCGCCTCGGCGTCCGGCGTCCAGTCGTTGCCCTTCCAGTCGGTGAGGTGGGCCGGAGTCTCCTCCGTCATCCCCTCCCACCACACGTCGCCGTCGTCGGTGAGCGCCACGTTGGTGAAGACCGAGTTGCCCCACAGCGTCTTCATCGCGTTGGCGTTGGTGTGCTCACCGGTGCCGGGTGCGACGCCGAAGAACCCGGCCTCGGGGTTGATGGCGTAGAGCTGCCCGTCCTCGTCGAAGCGCATCCACGCGATGTCGTCGCCGATGGTCTCGACGGTCCAGCCCTTGACGGTCGGCTCCAGCATCGCCAGGTTCGTCTTGCCGCACGCCGACGGGAACGCGGCGGCGACGTACTTCGACTCACCCTGCGGCGGGGTCAGTTTGAGGATCAGCATGTGCTCGGCCAGCCAGCCCTCGTCCCGCGCCATCACCGACGCGATGCGCAGGGCGTAGCACTTCTTGCCGAGCAGCGCGTTGCCGCCGTACCCGGAGCCGTAGGACCAGATCTCGCGGCTCTCGGGGAAGTGGGAGATGTACTTGGTGCTGTTGCAGGGCCACGGCACATCGGCCTGACCGGGCTCCAGCGGGGCACCGAGGGTGTGCACGGCCTTCACGAAGAAGCCCTCGGAGCCCAGCTCGTCCAGCACCGGCTGTCCCATACGGGTCATCGTGCGCATGGAGACGGCGACGTACGCGGAGTCGGTGATCTCGACGCCGATGGCGGAGAGCGGGGAGCCGAGCGGCCCCATGCAGAACGGGACGACGTACATCGTGCGCCCGCGCATCGCGCCGCGGAACAGACCCTTCTCCCCCTGGAAGAGGTCCCGCATCTCGGCGGGGGCCTTCCAGTGGTTGGTCGGGCCCGCGTCCTCCTCCTTCTCCGAGCAGATGAACGTCCGGTCCTCGACCCGGGCGACATCGGTCGGGTCGGACGCGGCGTAGTAGGAGTTCGGGCGCTTGATCGGGTCGAGCCTTCGGAAGGTGCCCTTCTCGACGAGCTCCCCGCACAGGCGCTCGTACTCGGCCTCGGATCCATCGCACCAGACCACGTTGTCCGGCTCGGTCAGTTCGGCGATCTCGTTCACCCACGCCACGAGTTCTCGGTGGGCGGTCGGGACGGTTGAAGGGGGAGCCGCGATGTCGCGCGCCACGATTGCTCCTAAAATGAGGGATTTTTTGTGGGAGGCCCCGTGGGGGCTGCGACCCGGATGCTTCATCAGTGGTGCCCTTGGCGCTCATCCGGTGCCGACTGCACTCATTTGATCATCCGACGAGAGTGCCCATATGTCCATAGGGCCTCACACGTGAGCATGGTGACCATCACCACTCACCCAACCGCGCCCGAAAGGTTTCTTTGCGTCACCGCCGGTTCACCGCAGGTATCCATACGAGCGGCCGGACGCCCTCCGAGGGCTACCCGTGAGACGATGGCCACTTCCGAGCGGGCGAACAGGACGCGCGGTCCCGTAAGTTACGGTTCCGTAGGTACGATGCAAGGTATGACAGCGTCCGTCCCCGATGCGCACCCGGAGACGCCGGCCGACAGCCGCACGTCCGACGCGCGATCCCTGCCGCATCAGATCGCCCACCAGATCACCGACGAGATCCATCAGATCACCGACGAGATCAAGCCCAGACTCCGCGGCTGGCTGCATCTCGGCATGTTCCCGGCCGTACTCGTGGCCGGTCTGGTACTCACCGCCCTCGCCGACTCCACACGCGGACGCATCGCGTGCGGGGTCTTCGCGCTCACGGCCTGCCTGCTGTTCGGCGTGAGCGCGCTGTACCACCGGGGCACCTGGAGCCCGAAGATGGACGGCGTCCTGCGCAGGCTGGATCACGCCAACATCTTCCTGATCATCGCGGGCTCCTACACCCCGCTCACGATGCTGCTCCTGCCCGGCGCCAAGGGTCAGTGGCTGCTCTGGGGCATCTGGGGAGCGGCGGTCGCCGGCATCGCCTTCCGGGTCTTCTGGGTCGGCGCCCCGCGCTGGCTCTACACCCCCTGCTACATCGCGATGGGCTGGGCGGCGGTCTTCTTCCTGCCCGACTTCATGCGCACGGGCGGCATCGCCGTCCTGGTCCTGGTGATCGTCGGCGGCCTGCTCTACAGCATCGGCGGAGTCATCTACGGCCTCAAGCGCCCGGACCCGTCACCGCGCTGGTTCGGCTTCCACGAGGTGTTCCACTCCTTCACGCTCGCCGCGTTCGTCGTGCACTACGTGGGGATCTCGATGGTGGCGTACCAGCACGCCTGACCCTCCGGGACGACCGGACACGCCCACTCTTCCGTGGCCGCGGCTCTCAAGCCGCGGCCACTTCCGCATGCCCGCCCGCGCAGCACTCCCCGTACCGATCAACCATCCAGCAATTGGCATACGCCATCTTTTGAGAGCTATTGTCATTTCATAGAGACTGCCATCACCCCTTCCCGGGCTCGGCCCGGCCCCCGCCGCTGGTGGGCCCTCGGCGCCCTCGTCGCGAGCATGCTGGTACTCGGTTTCGACATGACGATCCTCAACGTGGCGCTGCCGACCATGGCCGGACAGCTCGGCGCCACCACCGGTGAGCAGCAGTTCATGGCGGACGCGTACATCGTGGTCCTCGCGGCCCTGATGCTCCCGGCCGGGCTCCTCGGCGACCGGTTTTCGGGCGACGGCGGATGCTGATCACCGGGCTCGGCATCTTCCTCGCCGGGTCGGTGGTGGGCGCACTGGCCCAGTCCGGCGCCCTCGGCACCCCGCCCGCCGACCGGGTGGGCTGGGGGTCCCCCCACGCCCCTAAGGCAGCGGGGGAGGCTCCGGCCTGCTGATGACCTTGCGTCAGGTGGGCGGCGCGATCGGCATCGCCCTGCTCGGCAGCCTGCTCGCGGGCGTCTTCCGGGACCACATCGACACCGCCGGGCTGCCCGCGCCGGCCGCCGACACGGCCGGGGACTCGGTGGTGGCCGCCCACATGGTCGCCGAACGGACGGGCGCGGCCGATCCCCTCACCTCCGCGAACGCCTCGTACGTCCACGGGATGGGCCTCGTCCTGCTGGTGTGCGGCGCCACGGCCCTGGTCGCCGCGCTGCTGGCCATGGCTCTCCTGCCGAGCGCGCCGACGGCGAACGAGGGCGAGAGCACCGGCGGCGCGGAAACCGGGCCTGACCTGGCCGACTCGCGGGCCGATGCCCGACAATGACCGCATGACGGCCGCACGCCCCAGCACCCCCACCGGCACCCCCACCGGCACTCCCGCCGACCGCCCGCCGCTCGGACTTCGTGAGCGGAAGAAGATCAAGACCCGCGAGGCGATCCGCGCCGCGACCTACGCGCTGGTCGAGGAGCAGGGCTACGACGCCACGACGATCGAGCAGATCGCCGACCGGGCGGAGGTGTCGCCGTCGACCGTCTTCCGCTACTTCCCCACCAAGGAGGACATCGTCCTCACCGACGAGTTCGACCCGGTCCTCCTGGAGGAACTGCGGACCCGGCCGGCGGACGAGCCCTGGACGGACAGCATCCGTCACGTGATGCGGGAGGCCGTCCGCACGGGCGTCGAGGAGGACGCGGCGGTGGCGCGGCTGCGTACGCGCCTCATGGTCCAGATCCCCGCGGTGCGCTCGCGCATGATGGAGAGCATGTCGGTCACGGGCCGCATGCTCTGCACCGCCGTCGCCGAGCGCACCGGCCGGGACCCGGACAGCCTGGAGGTACGGGTCTACGCCATGTCCCTGATCGGCGGTCTGCTGGAGACGTCCCTCTACTGGGCCGAGAACGACCACCGCGACGACTTCGCCGAACTCGTCGACCGCACCCTGACCACGCTCCAACACGGCCTGCCGAGGGGAAATCCCTGAGTCCGCCCCCCTCCCCCGTGCCATCCTGACCTGGTGAAAGCCGCCGAGATCCATATCGAAGTCGCCCCCGAACTGGCCCTGTTCGTCCCCCACGGCCGCCGCGCGGGCGCGACCCCGCTGGCCACGGACGGAATCTCGACCCTGGGCCACGTGGTCGAGTCCCTCGGCGTCCCACTGACGGAGGTGGGCGCACTGGTCGTCGACGGCCGCGAAGTCCCGGTGTCCCACATCCCGACGCACGGCGAGTCGGTCACCGTGCGCCCGGTGGAACGCCCCCAGCGCGTCCCCGGCGCCCCGCTCCGCTTCCTCCTCGACGTCCACCTCGGCACCCTCGCCCGACGCCTGCGCCTGCTGGGCGTGGACACGGCCTACGAGTCGACGGACATCGGCGACCCCGCGCTGGCCACCCGTTCCGCCGCCGAACAGCGGGTGCTGCTCAGCCGCGACCGGGGCCTCCTGCGACGACGCGAACTGTGGGCCGGCGCGTACATCTACAGCACCCACCCGGAGGACCAACTCCAGGACGTACTGGCCCGCTTCGCCCCCGACCTGCACCCCTGGACCCGCTGCACCGCCTGCAACGGCCTGCTCAAGCCGGCCACGAAGGAGGAGGTCGCCGACCGACTGGAGGGCGGCACCCAGAAGTCGTACGACGTGTTCGCCCAGTGCGACGCATGCGGCCGGGCGTACTGGAAGGGCGCGCACCACGAGCAGTTGGAGGCCATCGTGCGGGAGGCGTTGAGGACGCGTACGGGCTGACTTCGAGCCGAGTGCCGAAGCGCCGCGCAGGCAGTCCGATCGGGCACCGCGCACAGCCACCACACCTGCTGCGGTGCATATGCCGGCCGCCGACCCATAAAACCCACCGAAAGGGTGTGAACGGGCACAAAACAGTCACTCGCTTACACAACGGATCAAACGGATCAATAGTTCGTGATCTTGTGAGGAGGAGTGGCTGATGAGCGAGGCAGCGCAGGGCGACACGACGAGGGTGCGGCAGACCGGGGAGACGGCCAGGGCCGAGGCGTCCGCCACCGCCGATCAGGCCAGGCAGGCCGCGGGACAGGTCGCGGGTACCGCCATGGACCAGGCCAGGACCGTGGCGGACGAGGCCCGGCAGCAGGTAGGGGCGGTCGCCCACGACCTGCGGAGCCGTGCGATGAACGAGGCCGAGGAGCAGACCCGACGGGCTTCCGGTTCGTTGCGCCATTGGGCGGACGACCTGGCCGGGATGGCGGAGAACGCCCAGGGCGACTCGCCCGCCCGTAGCCTCGCCGCTCAGGCGGCCGACGGCGGGCGCCGGGCGGCCGACTATCTGGACGAACAGGGAGTCGACGGGATCCTCACCGACGTGCAGGACTTCGCCCGCCGGCGTCCCGGCATCTTCCTGGGCAGCGCGTTGCTGGCAGGGCTGGCCGTCGGGCGGCTGGTGAAGGCGGCGAAGCCCGACGGGGCGGGTGAGCGAGGACAGCAGCCCGCGGCTCCGGCCTCGGGGCTGCCCACGGCGCTCCCGTCCGGTCCGCCGCCGGAGCTGCAGCCGTCCGTCGGCATGCCCCCGGGTGGCGCGTCCGCTCGCCCCTATTCGGAGGTGTGAGCGATGTCCACGCTCCACGCCCGCCCGGTGGAGGTACGCGGTCGGGACGCCTCGGTGGGCGAGTTGCTGTCCGCCGTGACCTCCGACGTCCAGACCCTGTTCCAGCAGGAGGTCGAACTGGCCAAGACCGAGGTCAAGCGGGAGGCGACCAAGGCGGGTAAGGCGGCCGGCATGTACGGCGGCGCGGGCTTCGCCGGGTACATGGTTCTGCTCTTCCTGTCGGTGGCCGCGGTGCTGGGCCTGGCCAACGTGATGGACGGCGGCTGGGCCGCCCTGATCGTGACCGCGGTGTGGGCGGCGGTCGCGGCGGTGTTGTACCAACGGGGCCGCACCCAGATGCGCACCGTGCACCCGAAGCCCGGACAGACAGTCGAGACGTTGAAGGAGAATGCGCAATGGGCACGTCACCCGACCAGATGAGGGCCGAGATCACCGCGACCCGGGACCGGCTGTCCGCCGACGTGGACCGGCTCGCGGATCGGGCGAGCCCCCGCCGCATGGCCCGTCGTCGCACCCGCAGGATGCGCGGCGCGGTCTCGGGCCTGGGAGAACGGGTCATGGGATCCGCCTCCCAGACCGCCCATGGAGTCGGCGGCAGCGCACAGTCCATGGCCGGATCCGTCCAGGAGGGCGCCCAGCAGGCGGTCGACACCGCGCGTGAGGCGGGGGGCCAGGCCGGTGAAGCCGTACGGCAGGCTCCGGACCAGGTGATGCGCCAGACGCAGGGGAACCCGCTGGCCGCCGGTCTGATCGCCTTCGGCACCGGTTTGCTGGCGGCCTCGATGCTGCCTGCCTCCCAGATGGAGCAGGAGAAGGCCACCGAGCTGATGCAACGCGGCGGCGAGGCGCTGGAACCGGCGAAGCAGGCCGTCCTCGATTCCGCGCAGAACCTGAAGGAGGGCGCCAAGGAGGCCGCCCAAGGCGCGGCGCAGGAGGTGAAGGACACCGCCGCGGAGGCCGCCCGCGCCACGCAGGACGAGGCCCAGGACCAGGCCGCCCAGGTGACCGAGCAGGCACGCGACTCCGGAAGGCAGGTCGCCGACGAGGCCCGGCCGCCACAGTCCGGCCCCGGCTGAGCGGCGCCGCAGGCGCCCGGTGACGCGCACACGCCTCCCCGGCTCCGGCCGGGCGGTGACGCGCGGTCCGCCCTGCCCCTGGCATGGCCCGGTGCCGCGCACATCGTCCGTCCCGCGTCACCGCCACGGCCCCGTATCCGGCGGACCACCGCCGGATACGGGGCCGATCGTGCCGACCTCATCGATCGTCAGCCGCGTTTCACATCCCCCTTCCCGCAAGCCAGACCATCCCTGTTCCGGTCCAGCTTCAGCGGGTCGTCCCCGCCGTTGACCTTCAGACGGCCGTAGTCGTTCTCCTTCAGCCACTCGCAGCGGGACCCCGTCGTCTTCTCGACCTCGTCGGGGAAGGTGGTCGGAACGCAGATGTTGGCGCTGCCGTAGTGGCGGTCGCAGCCGGAGATCGTCGGGCTGACCTTCTTCGACCTCGTCTTCTTCTGCGGGCCGGTGGTCCTGCCCTTCGGGGCGTCCGCGAAGTCGTGGACATGGGCCGAAGGGGCGTCGCCGGAGGCCGCGGCCAGGGCGGACGGGCCCTGGAGGTGGACCCATTCCGCGACGGACGGGACGCCGTTGGCGTCCACCGCGAAGAGCATGTACCAGCCGGGCGGCGCCAGGTTGGGGTTGCTCGTCACGTTGAGGTCGATGTTGTTGCCGTCGACGGACAGCGGCAGGTCCACGAACCGCTGGTTCGGGTCCGAGGAGTGCGTGACCGCCGCGGGGCGGATCAGTTCCGCCTTCACGATCGGCCGGTCCACCGTGATCCGCTGCGTGTCGCCGTACACCCACTCCTTGTCGATCACCGATGTGATCTTCGGGCGGGGACCCTTCAAGAGGTACGGCGGGGTGTAGACCGACACGTCGTGGTTCCAGGTGCCGTTGCCCGGGTTGTCGCCCGTCGTCATGACACGGCCGTCGGGGAGCAGGAACGCCGAGGAGTGGTAGCCGCGCTCCTCCGGGTCCGTCGCCACCGGGTCGAAGGTGTTGGTCGCCGGGTCGTAGATCGACGACTCGTAGACCGGGTCGGCACGGTTGTGCAGGGCGCCGCCCGTCTCCAGGACCTTGCCGTCGGGCAGCAGCACCGCCGAGACGTACATCTTGCCCTGGTTGCCCGTCTGGGCGACCTTGCCGTTGCCGAGGTCCACCGTGCCCTGCGGGATCGGCGGGCCCGCGACGTACGCCGGGTTCGCGGCCTTCAGGTCGATGACGTCCGTCAGGCGGTTGGCGTCGGGGTTGGACTCGATGTTGCCGCCGCCGAGCGTGAGGACCTTCTGGTCCTGTGCGGGCGGCAGCAGCACGCTCGCGGACTGGTCGCGCTGATCCTTGTTCTGCAGGCCGGGGATCTGGGTGATCGTGTTGGCGCCGTAGTCGTAGATCGCGCTGCCCGTGCCGGGGATGTTGTTGCCGAAGACATGGCTGCCGGAGTAGAAGAGGCGGCCGTCCTGCATGAGGATCATCGACGGGTACAGGCCCCAGTACGACCAGGTCTGGTGGACCTTCCAGAGTTCGAGCCACTTCTGCTCGGCGTCCGACCACAGCTCGGCCGTCACCGAACCCGTGGAGTCCTCGCGCAGTCCGCCGAAGGAGATGACGTCACCGTTGCCGAGGATCGTCGCCGACGGATACCAGTGGCCGTCGTTCATGTCGTTGGTCTTGCTGTAGGACTCGGTGACCGGGTCGAAGACGTACGAGTCCTTGTAGCCCTCGTAGCCGTGACCGCCCGCCACCGGGTACGCCTTGTTGCCGCTCATGACGAGGACCCGGCCGTCGTCCAGTTGCACATGGCCCGCGCAGAACATGTCGTCCGGAGTCGGGATCTGCTTGTACGTGCCGTTCTTCGGGTCGTAGACCGCGGAGGTGAACGTCCCCGCCTCGAACATCTGCTCGCTGTTGCCGGAGCCGGCGATGAGCAGCACCTTGCCGTTGTTGAGGACGACGGAGTGCATGGAGCGGACGGGGTTCTTGGTGGGCAGCACGTCCCAGCGGCCGTTCAGGCACTCGTCCGGCGTGCCCGTGCACTGCGGCTGGGGGACGGGGTCGGCGACCTGGTCCATCGTGTAGTCGTCGGTGGTGACCGAACCGGTGCCGTAGACCGAGACGCCCCAGGTGATCCGGTCGGTGCCCGCCGGGATCTCGGGGGTGCGGACCGTCGCCTCGGTCCAGCTCCCGGCCATGTCCAGCGTCTTGAGGTCGGTCCAGTACTGCCAGCCGGCCGTGGTGTCGTGCCGGAAGAGGGTGACGGACGTGTCCGGGGTCGTCGACTTGTACCAGAGGGCCAGGTCGTACTGCTTGCCCACCGTGACCGTGGGCGCGCAGGCCGCCGACTCGGTGATGAGGGCCTTGCGGTCACCGGAGACCCGGCGGGTCAGCTCGACCTTCATGGCCTTGGTGCCGGAGTGGGCGCCCGCCACCGTGGTGAAGGTGAAGTCGTTGTCGCCCCAGCCGGACTTCTCCCAGCAGTACGGCATGCCGTCGGTGCCGGCGGTCTCGAAACCGGGGTTCTGGACCAGGTTGGCGGCGGACGCGGACTGGGGCGAGACCAGCAGGAGGCCGGCGGCGAGCGCCCCGACCGCCAGCAGGGCCGTGCTCCGTCTGACCCTGGGCAGGGGCCCGGGTCTGCGGCGGATCCCGAAGCGGCCCCGCAGACGGAAGCGGCCCAGATGCGAACGGCCCCGCAGATGGCTCATCGGATGGCTCATCAAATGGTTCTTCACACGGCTCTCCTTGCCGGCTCGGCCTGCTTCTGCTCGGCCTGCTTCTGCTCGCCGTGCTCCCCACGGCGAGACGCCTTTCGCGGCAGATAGACCAGCGCCTCGACCGCCACGAAGCGCAGTACGAACGTGGTCACCAGGGCGAGCGCGGTCGCGGACAGCGCCCCCATCCCGAAGCGGCCGACGAACAGGGCGATCAGCGGGATGCGCAGCACCAGATCGGCGTTGGCCAGCAACGCGAACCGGCCGACGCGGTCCCACCCCTTGCGGTGCCTGCGCCGCTCGCGGAAGCACAGGTGCTCGATGAGGAAGAAGTTCCAGAGGACCCCGAGCTGGTTGGCGAGGATCTCGGCCGGGAGGTAGTGCATGCCGGCCGAGGTGAGGGCGTACAGGCCGGCCAGGTTCGGCAGGAAGCCGGTGACGCCGATCAGCCCGAAGACCAGCATGCGGGCCACGGGCGAGGCGGTACGCAGCCCGACGAGGTGGCGCAGGAACCTCAAGCCCTCCCGCGCGGTGGACTTGGACTCGCCGGCGTACCGGTCCTGGAAGACGAACGGCACCTCGGTGACCCGGCGCGGGCGGCTGCGCACGGCGAGTTCGAGGAGGATCTTGTAGCCGAGCGGCTGGAGGATGTCGGCGGTGACCGCGCTGCGGCGGATCGCGAAGAAGCCGCTCATCGGGTCGCTGATGCCGTGCAGCCGGCGCGGGAAGAGGGCCTTGGTGAGCCAGGTCGCCCCTCGGGAGACGGCCACGCGGTAGCTGCCCGCGAGCCCGGCCCGGCTGCCGCCCTTGATGTAGCGGGAGGCGACCACCAGACCCGCCGACGACCGCTCCCCGGTCGCCACCAGCTCCGGTACCAGTGACGGCGGGTGCTGCAGGTCGCCGTCCATGACGACGATCCAGTCGGAGCCGGCCGCCCTGATGCCCTCGACGACCGCGCCGCCGAGTCCGCCGACCGGTTCGTCGCGGTGCAGCACGGTCACGGGGAACGGACAGTCCCGCGCGGCCTCGCCGATCACCGCGGGGGTGTCGTCGGTGGAGTCGTCCACGAAGACGACCTCGCAGGGCAGCCGGGCGGGCACCGATTCCGTGATCCGGTGCAGCAACTCCCGTACGTTGGCGGACTCGTTGAAGGTCGGTACGACGATGGTGACGGCGCCGGGCTCGGGAATCTCGACGCCGCGTACGGCCGGGTCGTCCAGCTCCCCGGGGGCGGTGGACTCGTAGCTTCCGCTGTTCATCGGTCGCCTCCAGCGGCCTCGGTGTCGCGGACGCGGTCGGGGTCGGTGTCAGGGGCGGGGTCGGGGTCGGGGGCGTCAGCGGCCTCGGTCTCGACGCGATCGTCGTCCGCCTCCCCGGCTCCGCCTGCGCGGTCGTCGCCGCCGGCGGTGTCGATCCTGCGGATCTCGATCCGGTCCTCGCCGGTGCCGAAGGTGGCGACCGGCGTCGAGTTCTCCATGGCGCTCCTGACGTTGGGCAGGTCGACCGCGTCGCGCCGAACGGTCGGGGAGGCGACCACGTAGTCGAGGTCGCGCCAGCCGCGCGGCATCGTCTTCGTCACCGCCGGGTCGAGGTCGGCCTTGTAGAACCAGATGACGCCGAGCCCCGGCTCGTACCCCTCGTGGACGAGGTCCAGCCAGAGTGCGTCGTCCACCAGGACCCGGGTGCCCTCGGGATCGTCGACCTCACGCCCGAGCCACTCGGCGGCCTTCTGGTAGGGCGCGTTGGCGTTGAACGTCATCGCGGTGTGGTTGCCCTCGTACCAGCGGGGGGCGACGTACGCCGTCGCGAGGGCGGCCAGGGCGACGGCGACCGTGTAGCGCGCCCAGGTCAGAGGCCGTCTCTCCGTCGCGCCGCGGCCTCTGCGCAGGACGCCGTGGGCGACGCTCGCCGTACCGCCCGCGAGGACGAGGGCCAGGAAGGGCAGGGCCTGCAGGACGTACATCGCGGGCAGATAGCCGGGGCGCAGGGCCATGCCGGCGAGGATCGCGACGGCGAGCGCGGGTCCGGCGAGGGCGCGCGCGGTCACCGACCAGCGCCAGGTGACCAGGAGCAGCAGCGCGCCGGCGAGGCCGCCGAGGGGCAGGACGCGGTCGTAGTACAGCCAGGACTGCAGGACGCCGTGACTGCCCGTGCCCTCGGTGAGGATGAAGCCGGAGCCGGGGCGGCTCATCTGGTAGACGATGCCGTCCCACAGCGAGACATGGCCGGCTCCGGGGAACAACTCGCCCTTGAGCAGGGCGAACAGCGGGTACGAGGCGCCGATCAGGACGCAGGCGGTGACCGCGCCGGTGAGGGCGAACTTCCGGGTGTCGCGATGGCTGTGCCGCCACATGGTGAGCAGCACGGCGGGCAGGACGAGGAGCATCGTCTCCTTGGTGAGCACGGCCGCGGCGGCGGCCAGCCCCGCTCCGAAGTGGTGCCAGAGGTGACGGCTCGGTGAGGCGGCGAGGCAGAACGCGAGGAGCGTCCACATCACCGCGATGTTGTCGAGGAAGATCTCCCTCTGGAGCACCACCGACAGCGGGGACAGCCCGAAGAGGACCATGCCGAGGCCGGCGGCCCAGCGGGGCAGCGAGAGGCGGCGGCCGAGGACGTAGACGAGGACGGCGCTGACGGCGCTGACCGCCAGCATCACCACGCGCATCGAGCCGACGGTCATCGACTCGGGGGCGAGCTGGGCGGGGATCCAGGTCAGGACGGCGAGCTGGATCCAGCCGAGGGGCGGGTGGTCGTACCAGTAGGTGTAGTGGGCGAGCCCTCTGCCCTCCTGCACGGCCCAGGCCTGCGCGAGGTAGGTGCCCTCGTCGTCGCTGAGGGCCGGGTAGTCGGCGATGTTCCACCCCTGCACGATCATGATCGCGACGAGGAGGAGACCGCAGAGGATCAGGTCGGGGCGCGAATCGCGCAGCCGCGTCGGTGTTGTCGGAGGGGAAGCGGACGCGGTCGTTCGACCGGTCGAACCGGTTGCGGGCGCAGCTGTCCGTTGCGCGGGGACCTTGACCTCGGTCTGGGTCGCCGCGGGAAGTGTGGAGGTCACGCAGGAACGTCCTCTCGGTTCACGTGCGCGAGATGTGCGCCGACATGACTGGTCAACTCCCAGTCGTTGCGGCCGCGTTGCTCACGCCACACCGCGCGTACGGCGGCGAGGGCGAGGAGCACCTGGTAGAAGGGGCCGCCGACGATCAGCTTGACGTAGTGGGTGAACCGGACGCGGAGGCCGTACTGCTTGCCGAAGTCGTGCAGTCCGACGACCTCGAACACGAAGGTGACGAGGGCGGTGACGGCCGGCAGGAAGGTGATGAAGGCGACGCCGACGGGGACGTCGAGGAAGAGCGCGACGGCCACGTTGAGCGGGATGATCACCCCGGAGACGGCCTGGAGATACGGTGTCATCAGCGTGTAGCGGGCCAGCAACCGCTGCCGGAAGCCGGGCAGTTGCCTCCAGTCCCTCTTCCGGTAGACCTGAAGGAAGCCCTGGTTCCAGCGGGTGCGCTGCTTCATCAGCGACATCAGGCTGCCGGGGGTCTCCTCCCGGGTCACCATGTCGGAGTCGTAGGCGACGACGACCTTCTTGCCGACGCTCGACAGCCGTACGCCGAGGTCGCAGTCCTCGGCGAGGCAGTCGGGGTCCCAGCCGCCGGCTTCCCGCAGGACGCCGGTCCGGACGAAGACGGTGTTGCCGCCGAGCGGGATGAACCCTTTCTGCGCGTGCAGATGCAGCCGGGACCGGAACCAGAAGAAGTACTCCAGGCAGTTGCGCAGGCTGTACCAGCTGGAGTGGAAGTTGATGAGCTGCACCCCGCCCTGCACGACGTCCGCGCCCGTGGTGGCGAAGGCGTGGTCGACGTGGGACAGCAGTTCGGGATGGACCTGGTCCTCCGCGTCGAAGACGCCGACGACGCCGCCGCGGCAGTGCGGCAGCGCCGTGTTCATGGCCCTGGGTTTGTTCTTCTTCTCGTGGTGGTCGACGACCACGCGGACCCGGGGGTCACGCCCCTCGGCCGCCCGGGCCACCGCGGTGGTCTCCGGGTCGTCGTGTCCGACGATCACGATGATCTCGAAGTCGTCGTGGCTCGATTCGAGCAGTCGTTGGATGGTGTGGTCGAGCACGGCCTGTTCATGGCGGGCGGGCAGCAGCAGTGAGAACGACACGTGTTCGTCGCCGTCCGGTCTGCTGAACCGGGTGGAGGCGAGCACTTCGGGCGTGCGCCAGGCGTGCATCTGCCACCACAGGGTGAAAGCCGCCATCCAGAACAGGGCAAGCGAGACGACGCCTATGAGGACGTAGGTAAGCAAAGAGATCCCCCCGGATCCGAATACCCCCTGACGCGAGGGGAGTTACTCCCGTCGCGTCACTGTGAGGAGACTAGGGGGAAACTGTGAACCCAGGGAGCCCTTCCGATAAAAAGCGTGTTTCCGTTCGAGGGAACATGTAGTCGGATGTGTCCACACACCGACCTGATTCCTGACAGTTGTTCGATCTTGTCCCGGTCTCTGACCGGCGAGTTTCAGCCGGTCGAGGCCACCCCGAGAGCCGTCCGCAACCGGTCGACATCGGTCGTGGGAGCGTCACAGGTGAAATTACGGCAGACATACGCGGCCGGTTCACCGCCGACGAGCGGACGGTCGGCCAGCAGCGGCAACTCGTCGCTGTCCGGGGTCCCGACGGCGACCACCGCACCCGGCGCGGTCCCCAGCAACGCCGTCCGGTGCAGTTCCCGCGTCCCCGGATGCCCCTGCGGCCCGACGACCGCCACCTCGCGCGGCCCGTCGAGCAACGCCTCGGCGGTCGCCAGCCCCCACCCGATGAACCTCGGCGCCCGCGGCCCCAACGCCTTCACCACGCCCAACGCCCGCTCGGCGGCCCTGCGATGGGGCTCGGAGCCGGTGTGCGCGGCATAGCCGAGCAGCGCCCCGGCCGCCGCGCTCCACCCGGACGGCGTGGCGTTGTCGGTCGGGTCCTGCGGCCGCCGGATCAGCTTCTCCGCGTCACTGGCGGTGTCGTACAGCGCCCCCGACTCCTCGTCGACGAACCGCGCGAGCACATGGTCGAGCAGGAACCCCGCGAACTCCAGCCACACCCCCTCCCCCGTGACCGAGGCAAGCGCCAGGAACCCCTCCGCGACATCCGCGTAGTCCTCCAGCACCCCCGCGTTGGCCCCCACCTGGCCGTCCTTGCTGGTCCGCGCAAGCCGCGCCCGCTCGTCCAGGTGCAGGCGTACGAGGAGGTCGGCGGCGGCGATCGCGGCGTCCACCAGGTCGGGGCGGTCGAAGTAGGCGCCGGTCTCGGCGAGCGCGGCGACGGCCAGCCCGTTCCAGGCGGCGACCACCTTGTCGTCCCGGCCCGGAGCGGGGCGCCGCGACCGTGCCGCGAGCAGCCGCTCCCGCACCGACTCGATCCTCTCGGCGTCGAACACGCCCTCCTGCTGCGGGAGTTGCAGCACGGACGCGCCCTCCTCGAAGGTGCCCTCCTCCGTGACCCCGAAGTACTGCGCGGCGAGCGCCGCGTCCTCCTCGCCGAGCACCTCGGTCAGCTGCTCCGGCGTCCAGACGTAGTAGGCGCCCTCGACGTGCTTCCCGGAACCGGTGCCGTCGTCGCTGTCTGCGTCCAGCGCGGAGGCGAACCCGCCCTCGTTCGTCCTGAGTTCACGGACCATGAAGTCGGCCGTCTCCAGCGCGACGCGCCGGGCGAGTTCGGAGCCGGTGGCCCGCCACAGATGGGCGTAGACCCGGCAGAGCAGGGCGTTGTCGTACAGCATCTTCTCGAAGTGGGGCACGACCCACTCACGGTCGACGGAGTACCGAGCGAAGCCGCCGCCGAGCTGATCGTAGATGCCACCGCGGGCCATGCGTTCGCACGTGGCCCGCGCCATCTGCAGCGCGCCCTCGGAACCGGTGCGCGCCGCGTGCCGCAGCAGGAACTCGATCACCATCGACGGCGGGAACTTGGGCGCCCTGCCGAACCCGCCGCGTGCCGCGTCGTACTCCCGGGTGAGCCCCAGCAGCGCCTGCGCCAGCTCGTCCTCCCCGGGCACGTCGACCGCCGCGAACTTCAGCTCCCGCCCGGCCAGGTCCCGCACGATCTTCCCGGCGACCTCGGCGACCTCGTCCCGCCGGTCGGCCCAGGCGGCCCGCACGCCCTCCAGCACCTGCCGGAAGGAGGGCATCCCGTGCCGGGGCTCCGGCGGGAAGTACGTCCCGAAATAGAACGGCTCCTCCTCCGGCGTCAGGAACACGGTCATGGGCCACCCACCCTGCCCGGTCGCCGCCTGCACGGCCTCCATGTACACGGCGTCGACGTCGGGGCGCTCCTCGCGGTCGACCTTGATGTTGACGAAGTGGGCGTTCAGGTACGCGGCGGTCTCCCCGTCCTCGAACGACTCGTGGGCCATCACATGACACCAGTGGCAACTCGAATACCCCACGCTGAGCAGCACCGGCACACCCCGCCGCCGCGCCTCCTCGAACGCCTCGGCCGACCAGGGCCACCAGTCGACCGGATTGTCGGCGTGCTGGAGGAGGTAGGGGGAGGTCTCGTGGGCCAGTCGATTCGCCATGGGCACCATCATTCACCAGTACCCGGGCAGCGCAGTTCAGCACAGGCGCGCGCCCCCGAAAGGGACGCGGGGAACCGCGCGAGCGACCACGACGGACCCTCGGTCGGCGAACAACCCCCGCCCCCACGGCGAAACCCCGAACCTCGTCCCCGGCAGGGATCACGCCCTCTCGATTAGTCGCGCCTCTCGCCCCACACTGGCCGGAGGCATGCCGTGCGGCGAAGGGGGACGTGTGATGCGGGACAGCCACCGGGGGGAGGCCGAAGGGCTGCTGGTCCGGGCGGTCGAGGAGGAGGTCCGCAGGTCGGGCGGCCGTACCGACGGGGTGGTGCTCCTGGGCCGCGCCCGCGCCGCGCTGGACACGATGGCGCGCAACGCGGCGGAGGAGTACGAGACGTACACCCGCGCACTGGACGAGTCGCAGGCCGGCCGGCTCACCTTCGGCCAGCGCTACGCGAAGGAGGGCGCCGGAACTCCCCTGCTGGTCGCGGGCGTTGCCGCGGGCACCGCGGTCGTGGCCGACCTCTCCTTCGGCGTCGGCGCCGGCACCGCCGTGAGCACCGGCCTGATCGTCGGCATCGCGAGCGCCGTGGCCACGGTCCTGAAGGTGACGGCCTCCCATGTACCCGCGGCCCACCATCGCGCGGGCGCCCTGGGCCAGCCCGGCGGCCCCGAGCAGCTGCGGCTGCAGTGGCTGACGGCACTGGAGGTGCGCGGGATACGGCCGTTCCTGGACCAGCAGCGCG
The DNA here is from genome assembly GCF_053593335.1 of Streptomyces sp. NPDC002324. Taxonomy (NCBI): domain Bacteria; kingdom Bacillati; phylum Actinomycetota; class Actinomycetes; order Kitasatosporales; family Streptomycetaceae; genus Streptomyces; species Streptomyces sp. NPDC002324. Next base: position 37,782 of record NZ_JBSFCF010000008.1, on the reverse strand, counting down.
TACTCGCCGCGTCCACGCCGCAGAAGAAGGCCCCCCGGCTGCGCGGCGCCGACAAGAGCGCGGCGGCGCGGCGGCGCAACGTGCTGGAGCAGTCGTTCCTGCAGATCCCGGAGGCGGACGACCGCTTCGCGGGCCGGCGCACGGAGATGGGGAGGATCCGCCAGTGGGTGCAGGCGGCCCGCGCCGAGACCGAGACCCGGCCGACGGTCGTCGTGCTGCACGGCGCGCCCGGCTCCGGCCGTACCGCCCTCGCCGTGCGCGCGACCCATGAGCTGCGGGACTACTTCCGCGGCGCCTGCGTGGTCGATCTGCGCGCCGACAGCCCGGAGGAGACCCCGCTCTCCACCCGGGACGCGCTGATGCATCTGCTGAACCGCCTCGGCGCCCCCCGCGACCAGCTCCTCTTCCGTGAGCGCACCTCGCAGGACCAGCAGGTCAAGCGGCTCAGCGAGCTGTACCACCAGCATCTGGCGGCCGTGCCGGTGACGATCGTCCTGGACGACGCCTCCGACCCCGAGCAGGTCCGCGCCCTCGTCCCCGAGCGCTCCGACAGCCTCGTCCTGGTCACCGCCCGCTCCGCGCTGGCCCTGCCCGCCGACCTGCCCGCCTGGGTCCACGAGCTCCCGGTCGAGGCGCTCGACGGGAAGGGCGCGCTGGAACTCCTGGAGACAACGGCCTCGGAGCCCGGGGTCCTGTCCTCGGGTCCGCCGGCACAGGCGTACGGCGGCTCGTCCTCGGCGGGCTCCGTGAAGGCGATCGACCCGCACACGTACAACGCCGAACCCCTCGCCCGGATCCGGGAGCTGTGCGGCGGCCTGCCCCTCGCCCTGCGCATCGCCGGTTCGTCGCTCGGTCCGCGCACGCCGGGCCAACTGGCCACGGAACTGGGGGCGTACGGCCCGGTCGAGCCGGTCGAACGGGCGCTGTGGCTCCGCTACACCGACCAGTCGGACCCCTCCCGACGGCTGCTGCGCCGCCTGGCGCTGGCGGGCCGCGCCTCGCTGGGCGCGGCGGCGGCCGCCTCCCTCCTCGCCACCGACGAGACGGAGGCGACCCGCCACCTCACCGCGCTGGCCCGCGCGGGCCTGATCGACCATGTCCACGGCAACCGCTACCGTCTGCACGACCTGGTGCGCGCCTTCGCCCACGCCCGCCTCCTCGACGAGGAGGAGCCGAGCGAGCGCACCGCCGCGCAGGAACGCCTGATCGTCACCTACGCCGACCTCGCCGACTCCGTCCTGCGTCTGGTCGACGGCAACATGTCGACCCGCTCGGACCGCTTCGGCCAGCACGGTTTCGTCTCCCTGGACGAGGCGCTGCGCTGGCTGGACGACGAGACCAGCTTCATCACCTCCACGCTCCGGCACGCGGAGGGCGTGAACCAGGCGGCGGTCCTCAGCCTTCTCGGCGCCCTGTGCGACTACTGCCTGCTGCGCGGCGACCTCTACCGCCTCGGTGAGCTGAGCGAGCTGGCCCAGTCGGTCGACCAGGGCCTGCTGACCCGCTCGGTGCAGTGGCGTACGGGTATCGCGGCCCGGCAGCTGGGCGAGCTGGACAAGGCCCGCACGACGCTCGCCTCGGTCGTCGGCCTCTACCGGGAGACCAACCACGACGCGGGCGCCGCCCGTGCCCTGTGCTCGCTCGGCATCACCCTGCACCACCAGGGCAACCTGACCGAGGCGGCGGAGAAGCTCCTGGAGGCGCTGCAGCTCCAGTCGGCCCCCCAGCTGGCGGCGGACCGCGCCTGGACGATGCACGCCCTGGCGGCGGTGGAACGCGACCGCTCCCATCTGGCGGACTCCCTGGACCTGTTGACCCGCGCCCTGGTCATCCACCGCCAGCAGGAGTCCCTGCACGGCGAGGGCTGGGCGTACTTCCAGCTGGGTCAACTGCTGCTGCGCATGGGCGAGATACCGCGCGCGGAGAGCGAACTGCGCACCTCCCTGGACCTCTTCGGCCGGACCCGCGACACCCGGGGCCAGGCCTGGTCCATGACCCAGCTCGCCCGCGCCCGCCTCGTCGCCGGTGACCCCTCCGCCGCCGTCGACGGTCTCCGCCAGGCCCTGTCGCGCCACCGCGACAACGAGGACGCCCGCGGCGAGGCCTGGAGCGGCTACTACCTCGGCCAGGCGCTGGAGGAGACCGGCAACCTCGACCAGGCGGTCCGCGAGCTGGAACGCTCCCGCACGATGTTCTCCCGCATGCGGGACGTCTACGGCCTGGCCTGTGCGAGACACCATTCGGCCCGCGTCACCCGCGACCAGCGGGCTGTCCAGACCGGCTCGTTGCGCAACTCCGGCTTCGCCCGCCAGCTCCTCGTCGACGCCCGCGCGGACTTCCAGCGCATCGGCGTCGCCCACGGCGAGGCCTGGACCTGCCTGGAGCTGGCCGTGGTGGACGCGGGCAACGCCCGCACCCCCCAGGCCCTGGCCCTCTGTGAGGAGGCGACCCGCCTCTTCACCTCCTACGGCGACCGCCGCGGCGAGGACTGGGCCCGCTTCCTCAAGTGCACCCTGCTGCCGTACGCGGCCCCCGGCGGTGTCGAGATCGGCACCGCCGTCGCCCAGGAGGACCTGGCCCACCTCTCCCGCACCGCCCACCCGCTGCGCGACGAGAAACTCACCGAGTACATCGAGGCGTACGAGCTGCTGCTCGAACGAGGCGTGAACCTGGAGAGCGGCTGGCGCGCCTGGACCCTCGGCATGGTCCCGAACCGCCACGCGCGGGAGGTGATGGGGGTACCGGTGACGGGCGTGCCGGGCGGGCACGGGTGAGCGAAGGGCACCGGGGCGCCTGTCCCAAGCAGCACCGGGGCACCCGTCACGGCGGAGGAGCACCGGGCGCCCGTCACGGCGACGCGCGCCGTGCGACTCCGCGACACCCGAGCGGTGCCACGGAGCCACGGCGTCGCAGAACCGCCCCGGGCGTCAGCCCTTCGCGGACGTCGCCCCGAGCGTCAGTCCTTCACGGACATCGCGCCCCGGGCGTCAGCCCTTCGCGGACGTCGCCTTCCCGCTCGCCTCCGTCGCCGTCTCCTCGACGGAGGCGTCCGTGTCCGGCGACTCCTTGAAGTCGACCTTGCCCATGTGCTTGTTCATGGACTTCATCAGGCCCCAGACGGCCAGAGCCATCACCGCGAACACGATGAAGCCGAGGACGCCGGGGGTGACCTTGTCCTTGTCCAGCTCCTTGGCGAGGGGGAAGAGGTGTGTGACTGCCAGGCTTACGCTCATGTCTGGCATTGTCCCCCAGGGCTAACGGATGCCCGCAAAGAGGTCGTCCTCGGGGAGCGAGGTGTCCACGAGGGACTTCGCCAGCTCGTACTCCTCGGTGGGCCAGACCTCCTTCTGGATCTCCATCGGAACCCGGAACCAACCCCCGTCGGGATCGATCTGCGTGGCGTGGGCGATGAGGGCCTTGTCACGGATCTCGTAGAAGTCGGCGCAGGGCACGTGCGTGGTCAGGGTGCGGTCCTTGTGCTCGGACTCGTCCCACCGCTTGAGCCAGTCGCCGTACGGGGACTCCATGCCACGGGACACCAGGGCGTTGTGCAGCGCCTCGGTGCGGGGACGGTTGAAGCCCTGGTTGTAGTACAGCTTCTGCGGCTGGTACGCCGGGCCGTACTCGGCCTCGGGGTACTTCTCGGTGTCCGTCGCGCCCTCGAACGCCACCATCGAGATGTTGTGGGTCATGATGTGGTCGGGGTGCGGGTACCCGCCGTTCTCGTCGTAGGTGGTGATCACCTGGGGACGGAACGCGCGGATCTTCCTGACCAGCTCGCCGGCCGCCTTGTCGACGTCCTCCAGGGCGAAGCAGCCGTCGGGAAGGGGCGGCAGGGGGTCGCCCTCCGGAAGGCCGGAGTCGACGAAGCCGAGCCACTCCTGGCCGACGCCGAGGATCTCCCGGGCCTCGTCCATCTCCTTCTTGCGAACCTCGTGAATGTGCTCCTCGATGTACTTGTCGCCCTGGAGTTTCGGATTGAGGATGGAGCCGCGCTCCCCGCCCGTGCAGGTCACGACCAGCACGTCCACCCCCTCGGACACATACTTCGCCATGGTGGCCGCACCCTTGCTCGACTCGTCGTCGGGGTGTGCGTGCACGGCCATCAGTCGCAGCTGGTCAGTCAAGACTCATTCCCTCGTAACTCGGCGCCCGGCCTGAACTTCGGTGACTCGGCCCGGCGCGATCCGGAGAGTCCATACTGCCGTCCCGCTCGGACACCCGGTGCGGGGCGGCCGTCAGGCGCTGGGCGGGGGGCTTCTATAGTGACGGCATCGGGGGGCGGGATATTCCCGGTCCGATGCGTGGACGCCCCTGCCGGGAGCACGCTCCCGGCCCCTTTCCGAGAGGACGACCATGACGACGGCGAGCACGCGGCTTCCCGAGGGCCGCTACGGCCGCTCCGCGGACGAGCGCGCCGACCGCAAGCTCAAGGTCATCGGCAGCGTCCTCGGCGCCGCCCTTCTCGTCCTGATCGGCTGGTTCGCCTACCACTACGTCGCCGAAAACAGGATCAGCGTCGAGATCTACACCTTCGATACCTCCGCGCACGCGGTGAAGGTGCACCTCAGGGGCGAGAAGGACGCCGGTGTCGACGGCTATTGCACCGTGCGCTCCCAGTCCGAGGACGGCGCCGAGGTCGGCCGCGCCGACTTCCGCTTCGCCGCCGATGTCACGGACATCGACAAGATCGTCACGCTGAGGACGACCTCACGCGGCACCACGGCCGAGCTCCTCGGCTGCCACGCCGGCTGACCCGGTCCCGGACCGCTGAGCACCGCACCCGGACCCGGCCCGGCCTCCCTCTGGCCCGCGCATGCCCTCCGCCCCTCCGTATGTACGCCGTGACCTGCGCGGTGACCTGCGCCGACGTAATGCTTGTGGTTTATGTCCTCCCCCTTCGGCCACCGAATTGTTAGGCTCGTGGTTTCGCCCACTCGAGAAGGAACATTCTTCTGTGTAGGGCGATGCTTTGTATTCCCAGTACCTACGAGGAGCACCTGTGACCCAGACCAGCGAGAACGTCACCTGGCTGACCCAGGAGGCGTACAACCAGCTCAGGGCCGAGCTGGACTACCTGTCTGGTCCCGCGCGCACGGAGATCGCCGCCAAGATCGCGGCCGCGCGCGAGGAGGGCGACCTGCGCGAGAACGGCGGGTACCACGCGGCCAAGGAGGAGCAGGGCAAGCAGGAGCTCCGGGTGCGCCAGCTGACCCAGCTTCTGGAGAACGCCAAGGTCGGCGAGGCACCGGCCTCCGCGGACGGCGCGGTGGCGCCCGGCATGGTCGTGACGATCGCCTTCGACGGCGACGAGGACGACACCGTGACCTTCCTGCTCGCCTCCCGTGAGTACGCCAGCTCCGACATCGAGACCTACTCGCCGCAGTCCCCGCTCGGCTCGGGTGTGACCGGCAAGAAGGTCGGCCAGGACGCGCAGTACGAGCTGCCGAACGGCAAGTTCGCCTCGGTGAAGATCCTCAAGGCCGTGCCCTACCAGAGCTGATCGCCCCCGCTCGTCCCGTGGCCCCCGGCGCCCCCTCGGCGCCGGGGGTCCGGTCGTGCACCGGGCCGGCCGGCGCTCACGCCACGCCTCTCACGCCACGCCTCTCACGCCACGCCTCTCACGCCGACGCCGAGCGGTACTTCCGTACGGACAGGGTCCGGAATATGACGATGATGAGGACCGACCAGATCAGTGAGGCCCACACGGGGTGCTGCATGGGCCAGGCGTCCGACGGCGACACCCCCGGGTTGCCGAACAGCTCGCGGCAGGCCTGGACGGTGGCGCTGAACGGGTTCCAGTCGGCGACATGCTGCAGCCAGGGCGTCATCCGGCTGGAGTCCACGAACGCGTTCGAGATGAACGTGACCGGGAAGAGCCAGATCAGCCCGCCGGAGGTGGCCGCCTCCGGGGTGCGCACCGAGAGACCGATGAGCGCGCCGACCCAGGTGAACGCGTACCCGAGCAGGAGCAGCAGGCCGAAGGCGCCGAGCACTTCGCCGAAGCTGGTGTGGGTGCGCCAGCCGACGAGGAGAGCGACCACGGCCAGCACGGCCAGGGTGAGTGCCGTCTGGACCAGGTCCGCGAGGGTCCGTCCGGTGAGGACGGCCCCGCGTGCCATGGGCAGGGAGCGGAAGCGGTCGATGAGCCCTTTGTGCATGTCGTCGGCGATGCCCGCGCCGGCACCGGCGGTGGCGAAGGTGACGGTCTGCGCGAAGATGCCGGCCATCAGGAACTCGCGGTAGACGGCGGGGTCGGTGGTGCCGCCGACGTTCATGGAGCCGCCGAAGACGTAGCTGAACAGCACGACGAACATGACCGGCTGGATGAGCCCGAAGATCACCATCTCGGGGATCCGGCTCATGCGAATCAAATTTCTCTTGGCGACGACCAGCGAGTCCCTGACCGACTGGGTGATCGGATTGCCGGGCGGCACGACCCGCACGGCGCCTTTGACGATGCTCACCTCGCCCCCTCCTTCCTGCGGCCCCGCCCTTTGGCGTCGGCGGTATCGGCCTGCCCCTCGGCCTCGTCCTTCACCTCGGCGAGATGTCCCGTCAGCGAGAGGAACACGTCGTCCAGGGTGGGGCGGCGCAGACCGATGTCGTCGATCTCGATGCCCCGGGTGTCCAGCTCGCGGATGACCTCGGCGAGAAGCTTGGCGCCGCCGGTCACGGGCACGGTGAGCAGTCGGGTGTGCTCCTCGACGGTGGTCTCGCCCTTGCCGAAGCCGGTCAGCACCCCGATGGCGTCCGGGATGCGTTCGCGCTCGTGCACGACGACCTCGACGCGCTCGCCGCCGGTGCGGGCCTTGAGCTGGTCGGAGGTGCCGCGGGCGATGACGCGGCCGTGGTCGACCACCGCGATGTCGTGGGCGAGGTGGTCGGCCTCTTCGAGGTACTGGGTGGTGAGCAGCAGGGTCGTGCCGCCGGAGACCAGCTGCTTGATCACCTCCCACAGCTGCTGGCGGTTGCGCGGATCGAGTCCGGTGGTCGGCTCGTCCATGAACATCACCGGCGGCGACACCACCAGCGCGGCGGCCAGGTCGAGCCGGCGGCGCATACCGCCGGAGTACGTCTTGGCGGGCCGGTCGGCGGCGTCGGCGAGATGAAACTGCTCCAGCAGCTCGCCCGCGCGCACCTTCGCGTCCTTGGCCCGCATCTGGTAGAGCTGGCCGACCATCTGCAGGTTCTCGCGGCCCGTCAGATACTCGTCGACCGCGGCGAACTGGCCGGAGAGGCCGACCGAGCGCCGTACCGCGTCGGGGTTCTTCAGCACGTCGATGCCGGCCACGACGGCTCTGCCGCTGTCGGGCCGCAGCAGGGTGGTGAGGCAGCGGACGGTGGTCGTCTTGCCCGCGCCGTTCGGCCCGAGCAGACCCAGGACGGTGCCCTCGGGAACATCGAGGTCCACGCCGTCCAGGGCTTTCACATCACCGAAGGTCTTCACCAGGCCTTCGGCATGAATGGCACCTGGCATGTGATTTCTCCACGTCTTTGGGGTTCCTTCGCAAAGCCTAAGTTTGTACGTTTTGTTCTGTCCGACTCGCAGCGTGGGCCGCGCCGCCGAACCGATCGTGACACACCATAACGCGATGTATCGCGTCTCTCAATGGACTTCCCCGAACGAGTGACGGACGGCGGGCCGTCGGCCTCAGTCGAGGACGGTGTAACCCGCCTCGCGGAGGGCGTGGTCGACCTCGGCGCAGTGCTTCGGTCCCCTCGTCTCCAGGTGCAGTTCGACCTCCACCTCCGTGAGCCCGAGCCGGGGGTCGGTCCGCACGTGGCTCACGTCGAGGACGTTGGCGTCGACCACTGACAACACCCCGAGAAGGGTCGCGAGAGCACCGGGGCGGTCGGTCAGCCGGAGGCGAACCTGCAGGTAGCGGCCACCGGCGGCCATGCCGTGCCGCAGGATGCGCTGCATGAGCAGCGGATCGACGTTGCCGCCGGAGAGCACCGCGACGACCGGGCCCTCGAAGGACCCCGGGTCGCGCAGCAGGGCGGCGACGGGGCTGGCGCCGGCGGGTTCCACGACCAGCTTGGCCCGCTCCAGGCAGAGCAGCAGGGCGCTGGAGAGGTCGTACTCCGAGACCGTGCGGACCTCGTCCACCAGTTCCGCGATGATCCCGAACGGCACGTCGCCGGGCCGTCCGACCTTGATGCCGTCGGCCATGGTCGCCGGGTTCGCCACGGCCATGGGCAGCCCGGCGGCCAGCGAGGGCGGGTACGCGGCCGCGCCCTCCGCCTGGACGCCGACGACGCGCACGTCCGGCCGCAGCGACTTCACCGCGACCGCGATTCCCGCCGCGAGTCCGCCGCCGCCGACCCCGACGACGATCGTGCGCACCTCGGGGCACTGCTCCAGGATCTCCAGGCCCACCGTGCCCTGACCTGCGATGACGTCATGATGGTCGAAGGGGTGGATGAAAACCGCGCCCGTCTCGGCCGCGTACTCCTGGGCGGCGGTCAGCGTCTCGTCGACCACCGTGCCGTGCAGACGCACCTCGGCGCCGTACTCCTCGGTCGCGCTGATCTTCGGCAGCGGGGCGCCCTTCGGCATGAAGACCGTGGAGCGCACACCGAGCAGCGAGGAGGCGAGGGCGACGCCCTGGGCGTGGTTGCCGGCGCTCGCGGCGACGACTCCGGCGGCCCGCTCCTCGGGCAGCAGGCCCGCGATCCGGACGTACGCGCCCCGCAGCTTGAACGACCCCGTCCGCTGGAGGTTCTCGCACTTGAGGTGCACCGGCGCGCCGACGAGCTGCGTCAGATGCCTGCTGCCCTCCATGGCGGTGACACGTGAAACACCCGTAAGCATCTTCTGCGCGCCCCGCACGTCGTCGATCGTCACGCGCGGAAAGGAGTCAGCCGTGCTGTAGCCCATGACCACAGTCTCGCAGTTCACAGGGCCCGAACGCGGGTGTGACCAAGGGGCGGGACCGGGTTTCACCGGGGCCCGTACACCCCACGCCCGGTCCGCGTACTCTGTCCCCCAACCCAGCGCCCCACGCATGAATTGAGCCTTTGGCCATGCCCACAACACCTGAAATGTCGATGGACATGACGACCGTCGGTGAGAACGGTCTTCTCGACACGCTGCAGCACGAGGTCGCGGTCTTCGCGCGCCGTGCCGAACAGACCCGGCTCGGCGGCGTCGGGCAGGTGCGCAACTCCATGGACCGTGCCGCCTACCTGCTGCTCAACCGCCTCGACAAGGAAGGGCCGATGGGCGTCAAGGCGCTCGCGGCGAGCATGGGGATCGACTCCTCGACGGTCACCCGCCAGGTGGCACCGCTCGTGGACACCGGACTCGTCAAGCGCACCTCGCACCCGGAGGACGGCCGCGCCGTGGTGCTCCAGCTGTCGCCGCGAGGGTTGTCCCGCCTTGAGGAGGTACGTTCCTCCAGGCGTCAGCTGATGGACGAACTCACCCAGGACTGGGCCCCCGAGGAGCGCGAGGCGTTCTGCTCCCTCCTCACCCGTTTCAACACCGCGCTCTCGACCCGCATGGCCGCCGCGCCGGAGGCACCGTCGCCCTCCTGACCCTTGACCGCGCCCCCGCTCCTGGCCTCATATGAGACCGGGCCCTCGTCGTACGCGGCCGACGTATCCGTACGCGGCAGACCGATCCGCGCGCGACCGGGCTGCGTTCCCCTCAGGGTCGGCCTCAGGCGGGAGGCGTGGTGCGAGATCGGCAGGTGGCCCAAGGCGCCCGCCGGGCCAGGGAGTTCGAGGCGTTCGTCGCGGGTGCTGCGGGGCGGCTGCTGCAGACCGCCACCCTGCTCACGGCGGAACCGCCGGACGACAACCCGCGCGCGCGGCGGTTGCTGACCCATGCGCTCGCCCACACGTACGCCACCTGGGACCGGCTGCGCGGCGAGGACCCCTACGACCGGACGCGGCAGCAGCTGGCCGTCCGCTTCGCGCGCGGGGCGTGGCATCACCACGGTCTCTTCCGCCCGCCGCCCGGCGGGGCACTGGCCTTTCTCGGCCCGCAGGAGCGGCTGATCCTCGTCCTGCGGCTCTACGAGGGGGTCGCCGCGGAGCAGACGGCCGCGCTGCTCGGGCTGCCCGTGGAGCGCGTGACCACGATCTGTCTGCGCGCGATGGCGACGGTCCTGCATCCCCCGCGCGAACCGGCCCTGAAGAAGGTGGTGAAGGTGGCGCCGTCATGAGTCTGCGGGACCGCGAGGCGGCCGTACGGCAGATCCTGGAGCGCCAGTCGGTGCAGGTGCCGCCCGACCTGTGCGGGGCGGCGGTACGGCGCGGCGGGCGCATGCTGCGGCGCCGCGCGGTGGCCCGGCACGTGCTGTGGGTGCTGCTGGGGGCCGCCGTGGTCGCGTTCGTCGTGTGGGCGCTGACGGTCCGCCCCTGGGTGGAGCCGCCGTCGACGACGACCCCACCCGTGTCGGGCTGGTGAGCGCCCGGGCCCGGGTCTAGCCGAGGGCCTGCTGGAGGTCCTCCAGGAGGTCGTCGACGTTCTCGATGCCCACGGAGAGGCGTACGAGGTCGGCGGGCACCTCCAGGGCCGAACCGGCCGCCGAGGCGTGCGTCATGCGTCCCGGGTGCTCGATCAGGGACTCCACGCCGCCCAGGGACTCGCCGAGGGTGAACACCTTGGCGCGGTTGCAGACCTCGACGGCCGCCTCCTCGCCGCCGGTGACCCGGAAGGACACCATGCCGCCGAACGCCTTCATCTGCTTGGCGGCGACCTCGTGCCCGGGGTGCTCGGGCAGCCCCGGGTAGAGCACGCTCGACACGCGCGCGTGCCGGGTGAGCATGTCGGCGACCTTGGTGGCGTTCTCGCTGTGCCGGTCCATGCGGACGGCGAGGGTCTTGGTGCCGCGCAGCACCAGCCAGGAGTCGAAGGGTCCGGCGACGGCGCCCATCGCGTTCTGGTGGTACGCCAGTTCCTCGCCCAGCTCCTGGTCGCCGACGATCAGTGCGCCGCCGACGACGTCGGAGTGGCCGCCCATGTACTTGGTGAGCGAGTGCACGACGACGTCCGCGCCGAGCGCGAGCGGCTGCTGGAGGTAGGGGGTGGCGAAGGTGTTGTCGACGACCAGCCTGGCGCCCGCCTCACGGGCGATCTGGGCGACGGCAGGGATGTCGGTGATGCCGAGCAGCGGGTTGGAGGGGGTCTCCACCCAGACGACCTTGGTGCGCGGGGTGAGGGCGGCCCGGACGGCAGTCGGGTCGGCGGTGTCGGCCACCGACCACTCCACGCCCCAGCGGGAGACGACCTTCGCGAAGAGGCGGAAGGTGCCGCCGTAGGCGTCGTTGGGGATGACCACGTGATCGCCGGGGCTGAGCAGCGTACGCAGCAGGCAGTCCTCGGCTGCCAGGCCTGACGCGAACGCGAGACCGCGGCGACCGCCCTCCAGGGCGGCGAGGTTCTCCTCCAGCGCGGTGCGGGTGGGGTTGGCGCTGCGGCTGTACTCGTAGCCGCCGCGCAGGCCCCCTACGCCGTCCTGCTTGTAGGTCGAGACCTGGTAGATCGGCGGGACGACCGCGCCGGTGAGGGGATCCGCGGTGTTGCCCGCGTGGATCGCGAGGGTCTCGAAGTGCTGGCTGGTGTGGCTGTCGCTCATGGGTACCGAGCGTAAGCGGTCGCGGGGGTTCGGGGCGCCTCGTGTCCCTGCGGCTTCGCCGGGAGCCGTGTGGGGACCGGAGTTGTCCACAGGGCGACGGGCCGGGTTGGGCAATTGTCGGCCGGGTCTGGAACCCTTGTGGCATGGAGATTCTCTGGGTCCTGATGGCGATGCTCATGATCGGCTTCGTGGCGTGGCCGATCCTGGCGCGCCGCAGGGCCGGCATTCAGCAGGTGGAGGCGGGGCACCCGGACGCGGCGGACCCGGCGGACTACGGGTTCGTGCGGCAGGAGCTGCTGGACGTGCGGATGCCGGGCCCCGACCAGGATCTGCTGGACGTGCTGGACGTGGTGCAGCGTTCCCACGACTACCGGGCGGCGAAGCAGTTGCTGGCCGGTACGGAGGCGGCCGGCGAGGTCCGCTGGCAGCGGGTGCAGGCGTTCGCGGGTGCGGCGGCGCTGGAGCTGGCGCAGCGGCCCGGCGGGGTGGGCGAGACGCCGGGCGGGCAGTGGCTGCGGGTGTGGCGCGCGGAGGCGCCCAAGGATGCGGGCGGTGCCGCGGTGCACGCGGAGTTCCTGGTGCAGCAGGCGTGGCGGACGTCGACGCCCGGCACGGACGACTTCCGGATCATCATGGAGGAGGCCAGGTCGGCGTGCGGTGACGCGGCGCTGCTGGCCCCCGGCGACCCGATCCCGTACATCATCGAGCTGTCGGTGGCGCGTGGCCTGGCGTACCCCCGCGCGGAGTTCGAGCAGCTCTGGCTGAAGATCCTGGACCGTGCCCCGGACCACATGGGCGCCCACATCGCGGCCCTGCACTACTGGTGCGAGAAGTGGCACGGCTCGCGGGAGCTGGCGTACTCCTTCGCCGAGGCGGCGGCGGCCCGTGCCCGGCAGGGGTCGCTGCTCGCGGCCATGCCGCTCTTCGCGGTCTTCGAGCACCTGCCCGAGGTGAACCTGGTGCAGGGCTTCTACCGCAGCGAGGTCGTCACCAAGGCGATCCACGGCGCGCTGTTCGCGGTGCACGCGGCGCGGCCGGACGATCCGATGCTGGCCCATGTCCGCCACCTGCTGGTCTTCTTCCTGGTCCGCTCCGAGCGCTGGTCCGAGGCCATGGACCAGCTCATGCACGTCGACGGGCACGTGGGCGCCCTTCCCTGGACCCTCACCTCCGACCCGGCCGCCGACTACGCGATATACCGGGCCCTGGCGGTGGCGGGCTACGAGGCGAACGGGGGGAGTCCCGCGACGCTGCCGCACTGACCGACCGGGTCGCGGGGCCCGTCCCTCAGGCCGGCCCTTGCGACCCCGCACATCCGTGCGAAATACTCCGCCCCTCACACCTTTTGGTCATGGACACGCCTCAAGCCGTCCGACTTTGACCATTTTCAACGCATAAATGATCGTTCGCGATCTTTCCCGTGGGGGGACCTCTGCCCAATGGGCGCGACCCTGCGCGCACTGCGCGCCCTCGTGCTGCTCGCCGGCTTCTATCTGCTCGGCGTGCTCCTGCTGGCGGCGCTCGCCGGCGCCGACTACCTGCTCTACCTGCATGCGCCCTCCAGCCTCGCCGCCAAGCTCTACGTGGTCTCCGTACTGCTGGCGATCCCGCTGGTCCGCGGCCTGTTCATGCTGCGGACGCCGAAGGGCGAGGATCCGCCGGGCCTGCCGGTGACGGAGGCCGACGAGCCCGCGCTGTGGCGCACCGTACGGGAACTGGCTGCCGCGGTCGGCACCCGGGCGCCGTCCCGGATCGTCCTGACGGCCGACGTCAACGCCGCCGTCAGCGAGGACGCCCGGCTGCTCGGCCTACTGCCCGGACCGCGCCACCTCTACCTCGGCATACCGCTGACGCAGGGCCTGACCGAGGCGCAGCTGCGCGCGGTCCTCGCCCATGAACTGGGTCACTACTCGAACGCGGACACCAGGCTCGCCGCGATCACCGCCCGCGGCCGGGCCCAGGTGCTGCGCACCATCGGGGACTTCGAGGAGCGGGCCGACAGGACCGCGGGACGCGAGCGGGCCCGGCTGGAGAAGAAGAACGCCAAGACCGCGGCCAAGGGGAAGAAGACCAAGGAGATCGACACGACGGGCGCGGGCATCACCTACCGCGCGATGGCGTGGATCTACGCCGGCTACGGCAAGCTCTACATCCGCGCCACGCTCACCGGTTCGCGCCGCCAGGAGTACGCCGCCGACGCCGCGGCCGCCCGGATCGCCGGCCGCGACGCCACCGCCTCGGCGCTGCGCGAGATACCGGCGCTGGACGCCGCGTTCGGCTTCTACATGAACAGCTACGCCACGCTCGGCGCCGAGGCCCGGCTGCTTCCGCCGCGCGGCGAGTTCTTCGGCGGCTACGGGCGGATGCTCTCCGCCCGCCAGCTCGAACTGGTCGGTCTGCGCACCGAGTTGCCCACCGAACCTGCCTCGCCCTACGACTCGCACCCGCCCATCGCGGACCGGGTCGAGCGGATCGAGGCGCTGCCCGCCGACGGCCGCGCGGACGAGGCCCGGGGCGCGGCGCTCGGACTGCTCACCGACCCCGACCGGACCCTGGCAGCGCTGGAGGACGCGGTCCTCACCGAGGACGTCCTGCGGTTCCGGCGCACCGCCGACTGGCAGGAGCTGCTCGACGGCGCCATGGTCGCGAACCTCGCCTCCCTCGACACCGCGCTGCACCGGGCTCTGGCGATGTACACCAAGGGCCACCCGTCCCTGCCCGCGCTGCTCAAGGTCATCGACGACGGTCAGCTGTGGCAGCTGGCACGGCGGCTGCCGCTGTCGGACCAGGCTGCCGAGGCGCAGGGCCGGGCCTTCCGCGAGTTCGCGCGGCCCGCGCTGGCGGACGCGATGCAGGGCATGGTGCTGGCCGAACTGAGCGCCCACTCCCGGCTGAGCTGGGAGTTCTCCTGGTCGGAACCGGCAGCGGTACGGCTGCCGCCCGCGCCGGACGGCACGGAGGCCGACCTGGGCAGCGCGATCGCCGCGGCGGTCGCCGACCACCCCGACACGGGCCCGCTGCGCACGCTGCTGCCCGCGCCCCAGGACCCCGCGAACCGAGAGACGGACGCACCGCGATGACCGTACTGCTCTGGATACTCGCCGTCCTGGCGGTACCGACCGTGCTCTTCGGCCTCTGGATGGCCTGGGTCTTCCTCAAGGAGTTCTTCTCCCCCGGCACCGACGCCGCCCCGGACGTCGCCGAGGCGCTGGGGCTGCTGCCGGCGGAGCGCCAGAACTCCGGGCTCTCGGGTCCCCTGCCGGCGGGCCACGATGCGGCGCTGGCCGCCGTCCGCGGCGGCGACTGGAAGGCGGCCGCCAAGCTGATGCACGACGCCGGCCGGGACTGGGAGCGCCGGTCGTTCACCGCGTATCTGCTGGGCGAGATCGCGGCGAAGGAGGACGACTGGCTGCTCGCCTGGGAGGCGGACCGCCCCGACGACCCGGACGCCGCCGTCGTACGGGCCCGCAGCACCGTGATCCTGGCCTGGAACCTGCGCGGCGGGAAGAAGGCCAAGTACACGACCGGCGAGCAGTTCGGCGGCTTCCACCGGATGCTGGAACGTTCCCGCGAGGAGATCGGCCGGGCGGCGGCGCTCAACCCCGACGACCCCACGCCGTACATCACCGAGATCTGGGTCGCGCTGGGGCTCGGCTACCCGAACTCCGAGATGGACGGGCTGTGGGCGGAAATCACCGCCCGCGCCCCGCACCACTACGAGGCCCACTTCTCGGCACTGCAGTACTGGTGTGCGAAGTGGCGGGGTTCGGAGAGGCTGGCGGTGGAGTTCGCCGAGCGCGCGGCGGCCCAGGCCCCCCTCGGCAGCCTGCTCACCGCGTTCCCGCTCATCGCGCACTTCGAGCACGACACGTCGGACGACAACAGCGTCGACCGTACGCCGCGGATGATCGGCCGCGTGGACGCCGGCCTCGCGGACGCCGCCGCCGCCGACCCCGCCCACCCGCGCCTGCCCGAACTGCGGCACCTGCTCGCGTACTACCTCGCCCTGCAGGACCGCGACGACGCCGCGCTCGAACAGTTCAGGCTGGTCGACGGGTACGTCAACGCCCTGCCGTGGCGCTATCAGGGCGACGGCGAGGCGATGGCCGCGTTCTACTGCCGCATCCGGAACGCCTCGGCGGGGGCGGTGGCGGCGGCGTCCGCGACAGACTGAACGGGCTGTGCGGGCTGTGCGGGCTGTGCGGGACCGAGCCCGCGCGGACGCCGGACAGAACGCGGGGCGGTGCCAGGAACGTTCACCAGGCACCGCCCCGCGAGGCCGCGCCGAGCTGTCGTTCACCGTGCCCGACCGCCACACCGTCCTCAGCGCCCCGCTCGGCACCACCGGTCCCGGATGCCGGGCACCGGCCGGCTGCGGGGCCTCCGCCTTCCGCCGGGCCGTCTCGCGGGGTCAGCCCTCCGTGCGGGCGGGCAGCCGCCATCCCGGACGCGGGAAGTGGCAGGTGTAGCCGTCCGGGTAGCGCTGCAGATAGTCCTGATGCTCGGGTTCGGCCTCCCAGAAGGGGCCGACCGGCTCCACCTCGGTGACGACCTTGCCCGGCCACAGACCGGAGGCGTCCACATCCGCGATGGTGTCCTCGGCGATCCGCTTCTGCTCGTCGTCCACGTAGTAGATCGCCGAGCGGTAGCTGAGGCCGATGTCATTGCCCTGGCGGTTCTGGGTGCTCGGGTCGTGGATCTGGAAGAAGAACTCCAGGATCGCGCGGAAGTCGGTTCCCGCAGGGTCGAAAAGGATCTCAATGGCCTCCGCGTGCGTGCCGTGGTTGCGATACGTCGCGTTCGGCACGTCACCCCCCGTGTATCCGACCCGGGTCGCCACCACCCCCGGGAGCCGGCGGATCAGGTCCTGCATTCCCCAGAAACACCCGCCCGCCAGCACGGCCCTCTGCGTCTGCGCAGCCATTGTGGCCCTCCCATACGTGTCAGCTCGGTGGCTCGGCGTACTCGGCTCGTACGCCATCGCCATCCGACGCCCACCGACCTCAACGCGCGAGGGCGCCGGGCGATTCCACCCCCACCCAGCGGGGTCGCGCCCGCTCCTGGTCGCGTACCCGGCCGGGTCACCGGACGGTGAAGTCCGCCGCCTCGGTGTCCATGGTCGTGGTGCCGTCCTCGGCGGTGGCCAGGACGGCGACGTGCCAGGCGCCCCGCGGGGAGGACTTCGCGTCGGAACCGGTGACCTTGACGCCGTACGTGCAGTGCACGGTGTCCTTTCCGGAGGACTTGCATACGGCAGACTCCGCGCCGGCCATGTCCTTGGCGGTCAGCCCGTCCTTGGCGAAGGACGAGTCCTGCGGCCATGCCAGCACCTTCACGCTCTTGACACCGGAGGACGCCGTGACGTCGGTGGCGAAGGTGAGCGAGCCGTCGCGGTCGCCGTGGGGAGCGGCGTAACGCGCGGCGCTGTGCGCCAGCTTCACCGACTGGTCTCCGGCGTAGGCAAGGGTGAGGGCACCGGCACCACCGAGGACAACGACACCGGCGGCCACGGACAGAGCAGTACGTCGGGACATAGGAGACTCCATAAGAATCCGAGCTGAATCGGGACGGCACTCTCTGCGCCGCTCCCCCGATACTCGCCGCGCAGGGACCCGCCGGACATGAGCGCACCTACTCAACTCAACCTGAGTAGACGGGTGTTGCACCCTGGTGCGCATGGCAGCGACGGCTCCGCAGTTGCCGACGGCCGTGTACGGCCCAGACGGCTCCTACGCCGACCTCTCGCTGCGCTCCACAGAGTGATCCGCGAGCCGGTCACGCACCCGTGCCGTCGCCGACTCCGCCAGCCGATGAAGCGACGAACACCGCCAAGCAGCGGTCCAGCCCCACTGTGTCCCGAACGAACTGCAGGCGGGCGAGGTCGGCGGCGCCATGTGCCTTCAGGGCGAAGCCCTCGACCAGAGCGCCCGCCCTGCCGGTCCGTATCCTTCGGCGCGCTCCATCGTGGAACCCTGACGCCGCTGCTCGATCATCCCTTGGGATGATGTCCCGCTGCGGCAGGCACCAAGGCTGGTGGCGGCGGGAAACGGGCAGGCCACCGCGGCGATGCGAGGTCCAGCCCGCTGCCGGCGCCGGCTCGCGCTCACCGCCCGTGGCCGCCCCCGTTCGGCTCGAATCCCGCCAGCATCTGTTCCAGGGCCGCCTGGTCGGGGCCGGTGAAGGGCGGGGCGTCGGGGGCGGTGGCGAGGGTGTCGAAGAGGGAACCCGTGATGCCGGTGGCCGGGGGGAGGTGGGTGGAGAGGACGAGGTCGGGCTCGCGGTCCTTGAGCGGGCCGAAGGTCGCCAGGTACTTGTCCTTGTCGACCGTCCTGACCCAGGGGCTGTCCACCGTGGCCCACAGCAGCTGAGCCATGCGCAGGTCGTCGGCGGGCACCTCGCGGACGTCGTCGACCTGGGCGAGTCCGGCCGTGGGAAGGGGCGCGCCGAAGCAGTCGGAGCTGAAGCAGACGCCGGAGCGGTCGTCGAAGAAGCCGACGGTGGCGGGGTTGTCGAACAGGGGCGGGCGGAAGCCGGTGAGGGTGCGGTCGCCGATGTCCATCGACTCACCCGGGTTCAGCAGATAGCAGCGGTCCAGGGGCAGGGGGCGTTCGCAGGAGAGGATTCCCGCGCCGACGAAGGTCGTCACGACCCGGGCGTCGGGCGCCGCCGCGAGCAGGTCGAAGAGGCCGCCCGTGTGGTCGCGGTCGGGGTGGGTGAGCCAGATCCAGCGCACGTCCGCCGGGTCCAGGACGGTGGCGAGCGTCTCGACGAAGTCTCGGTCGGGCAGGCCGAGCCCGGTGTCGACGACGACCGGCTGGGCGGCCGACAGCACGAAGGCGTTGACCGGGATGTGGCCGATGCCCGGGACCTCCAGGCTGTCGGCGAGGACGGTGATGTCCGGGCGGACCGTGTGGACGGTGCCGGGGCGGACCTTCTGAAGGGGCATGTCGCCCTCCTCCGCACCCCCCGGGTGGTGATCGCTGCGCGGCCGCGTGCCGTGTGTCTTCTCCCCGCTCCATCGTCCGGCTGTGGGGGTGAGCCCGCATCCGGACGGGATGGGTCCGCATCCGGACGGGGTGGGTCCGGGGGTCATGGGTAGGGGGCGGGTGAGGTGTCTCGCCCCGCCGCCCCTGCTCATGCCCAGCACATGGGAAAGCAGCGGCCGCGGCCGCTGCTTTCCGGACCGGCTTTCTCAGATCGTCGACGTGTCGATCACGAAGCGGTAGCGGACGTCGCTCGCCAGCACCCGCTCGTACGCCTCGTTGATCTGGTCCGCGCGGATCAGTTCGATCTCGGCGCCGAGGCCGTGCTCGGCGCAGAAGTCGAGCATCTCCTGGGTCTCCTGGATGCCGCCGATGCCGGAGCCCGCGAGGGTCTTGCGGCCGGCGATCACCGAGAAGAGGTTGAGGGCGACGGGCTCCTCGGGAGCGCCGACGTTCACGAAGGCGCCGTCGGTCTTCAGCAGGGAGAGGTAGGCGTCGAGGTTCAGCGGGGCCGAGACCGTCGACACGATGAGGTCGAAGGTACCCGCGAGCTCCTTGAAGGTCGCCTCGTCGCTGGTCGCGTAGTAGTGGTCGGCGCCCAGCTTCAGGCCGTCCTCCTGCTTGCGGAGGGACTGCGACAGGACGGTCACCTCGGCGCCGAGCGCGTGGGCGATCTTGACGCCCATGTGGCCGAGGCCGCCGAGACCGACGACGGCGACCTTCTTGCCGGGGCCGGCGTTCCAGTGCCTGAGCGGCGAGTACAGGGTGATGCCGGCGCACAGCAGCGGCGCGGCCTCGTCGAGGGCGATGCCGTCGGGGATGCGAAGGGTGAAGGCCTCGTCGACGACGACCTTCTCCGCGTAGCCGCCGTAGGTGGGCTCGCCGTCCTTGCCGATGGCGTTGTAGGTGCCGACGTTGCCCTTGAGGCAGTACTGCTCCAGGCCCGCGCGGCAGTTCTCGCACTCGCGGCAGGAGTCGACCATGCAGCCGACGCCGACCTTGTCGCCGACGGCGAACTTGGTGACACCGGAGCCGACGGCCTCGACGACACCGGCGATCTCGTGGCCCGGGACCATCGGGAAGATCGCTTCGCCCCAGCCCTCGCGGGCCTGGTGGATGTCCGAGTGACAGATACCGGCGTACTTGATGTCGATCAGAACATCGAACTCACCGACGTCGCGGCGCTCGATGGTGGTGCGCTCCAGCGGAGCCTTGGCGGCGGGCGCCGCATAGGCGGCAACAGTGGTGGTCATGCCGGGATTCTCCTGATCGTCGTCCCGCAACCGGCCTGCCTTCCGGCCGGGTGCGGATACCAGCCTGCCCGAAGTCACAGGGTTCACCCAGGCCACGGCTTTGCGTACGTCCGCTGGTCCTACCACTGGCGGGGTCAGGCTCCCCGGCGTACGACCGTGAATACTTGCCGTATGGACGAACAGCCCGAAGCAGCGCAACTGCCACCCCTCGGTGAGGCCGGAGCCGCCGGTGCCCTGGACCGGCGCGCCGAGCTGAGCGAGTTCCTGCGCACCCGCCGGGCCCGGCTGAAGCCGGAGGACGTGGGGCTGCCGGCTTTCGGGCGGCACCGGCGGGTCCCCGGGCTGCGCCGGGAGGAGCTGGCGCAGCTCGCGGGGGTGTCGGTGGCGTACTACACGCGGCTGGAGCAGGGCAACGGGCGCAATGTGTCGGCGGAGGTGCTGGACGCCATCGCGCGCGCCCTGCGGCTGACCGACGCCGAGCACGCGCACCTCACCCACCTCGCGAAGCCGAAGGCGCACAAGAAGAAGCGGTCGGCCCGCCCCCAGCAGGTGCGCAGCTCCCTGCGGCAGCTGATCGACACCTTGGACGTGGTCCCCGCGTACGTCACCGGCCGGCGCTCGGACATCCTCGTCTGGAACCGGATGGCGGCGGCGGTGTTCGGGGACTGGTCGGAGTTGCCGGCGCAGGAGCGGAACTGGGCGCGGATGGTGTTCCTGCGGCCCGACTACCGGGATCTGTACCTCGACTGGGACCAGAAGGCGGCCGACATCGTCAGCTATCTGCGGATGGACGCGGGCTGTCACCCGGACGATCCGCTGCTGTCGGCGCTGGTGGGCGAGTTGTCGGTGAAGAGCGAGGAGTTCCGGCGGCTGTGGGCGACGCACGACGTGAAGGAGAAGAGTCACGGCGTGAAGCGCATGAGTCACCCCCTGGTCGGTGAACTCACCCTCTCCTTCGAGACGTTGCAGCTGCCCGACGATCACGAGCAGAGTCTGATCACTTACCACGCCGAGCCGGGATCCCCTTCGGCCGACGCCCTCCGCCTCCTGGCCAGCTGGGGCACGGACGCGCCTCGGGCACCGCGGGTGACGCCGTAGCCGGGTGCCACGACGTCACCCCGGATGCCCTCTGCCACGTCCCGTCTGCCGCGGCGTGGCTCGTCTGCCGCGGCGCGGCTCGGATGGAAGTCCTCAGACGGGTGCCTCAGACGGGTGCCTCAGACGGGTGCCTCAGACGGGTGCCTCAGACGGGGTGCCTCAGACGGGGTGCCTCACCTGCCGAAGTACGCGTCGTGGATCGTCACCGTCGACGTGTTCCCCTGCTTGTCGGTCACCTCGGCGCGCAGCGAGACGCTCTTCCCCGCCGCCGGGGTCCGGTGCGTGAACGCGCCCTTCTTCACCGCGACCTCGGTCCACTTCCGGCCGTCGCCCGACACGTACACGGACAGTGACCTGAGGTTGTCGCCTGCGGCCGCGCCCTGCACGGTGACACGGACGGTGGCCCTGCCGCCCGCCGGAGCGGTGCTGTCGAGGCCGAGGAACGGGGCGCCGAAGCGGACCGTCGACACCGGCATCTTCGTGTCGCGCGCGGTCTTCTCGGAGGTGAAGGTCCAGCTCGCGTCGATCCGGGACGAGGCCCTGGCCAGGTCGGCGGAACGGGTGAGGGAGGTCGTCAGCCGGTAGGCGGCGCGGCCCGCCGGGAGCCTGAACTGGCCCGACCCGTCCAGCGCGTCCTCGCCCGCAGCGAACTTCTCGCCCTCGCGGTACAGGATGGTCGTCACCTTCTCGTAGACGGACGCTCCCGCGTGCCCCCGGCCGTCGGCGAACATCGGCAGCAGGCCGTACAGGTACGCGCCGTCACGCCGGATGCCGTGGCTCCCGGCGATCCGCGGTCCGAAGATCCCGACGTTGAAAGTCTGCGCGTACGTCCGGCCCGCCTCGAAGGTGCGGCTGTCGCCGGTCGTGTAGTAGGCGTCCAGGAGCGGGAAGCCCTGCTCGTCCTCCGCGCCGTACTGCTCGAAGTCGAGGACCCATGACACCCCGTTCGCGGCGGACAGATACAGCGTGTGCTTGCCGGGCACCGGCTGCGGGACGCCCACGGCGGGCGAACCGGAGCTGCCGGGAAGCTGGGCCCAGGCGAGGACCGCGCCCTTCTTTCCGGTGCCGGAGGCGCCCAGGCCGGTCCGCACGGTGGCCAGTTCGCCCTTCTTCCAGTGCTTGGTGCAGCCGGTGGCGAGCTTCTCGACCTTGCCTCCGCCGGCGGTGGCGTACTGCGCGGTGCCGCCCCCGGTCCACTGGCCGGCCCAGGTCTGGCTGAGCCTGCCGCCGGCGGTACGCGGGCCGAGGTGCGCGGTGCGGAACCCCGCGTACGTGTCGAGCAGCCAGCCGGAGGAGTACTGTTCCTCGCCCACCGTCAGGGCGAACTCCGGTGCCGCGAGGACCTGTCGGGCGGCGGGATCGGGCACGGAGATGTCCACCGGTTTCGTCGTGCGGGCGTCCAGCGTGAGGGAGATCCGCCGGTCGACGGTGAGCGTCGGCCGGGCGAGCCAGTCCACGCCCTTGGCGGAGTCCTCCGGGTCCACGACGATCCCGGCGTTGAGGATGTAGTCGCCCTCCGGTACCCGGAGATCGACCGTGCCGTCCTGGTCGTACGGCGTGAACCACGTGTTCCGGGCGAGCCCGGAGACGCCGGTCAGGTCGAGCACGTGGTGCACGGCCGGTGCGCCGTCCCGGCCGACCGTCTTCAGCGTGACGTCGTACGACTCCGCCTCGCGCTGTACGGCCGCCGCCGTGCGGACGCCCTGGCCGCCGCCCTTGGCGGTGACGTACGCGGAGTAGGCGCCGTCGAGGTTCCCGCCGAGCCTGGTGTTCACGATGAGGTCGACGGTGGCCCTGCCGCGGGCCGGGACGGTGACCTTCCTGGCGCCGAGCTTGAAGAAGCCGGCCGGGGCGGGTTTGCCCTTGGGGTTCATGCCGGTCACCGCGAGGGTGAGGGTGACGGCCTTCGTGCCGAGGTTCTTGTAGGTGAGCTTCTTGGCCACCGGCTTGTCGTCGGTGTGCGGCCACCGGTGGACGCCGAAGTCGACCGAGACGGGCCGGGCGACGACCTTCTGCTTGATCGCCCTGTCGACGCGGATACGGCCCGATCCCTGCTCGAAGGGGGTGTACGCGCCACCCTTGGCGGACGCGACGAGGGCGGCCTTCAGTTCGGCGTACGTCCACTTCGGGTGCTGTTGCTTGAGGAGGGCGGCGGCGCCGGCGACATGCGGGGTCGCCATCGACGTACCGGAGATCGTCAGGTAGCCCTTGGGCTTCTGGCCGACCTCGCGCTCGATGACGCTGCCCGGGGCCGCGGCGGCGGTGATGGCGACGCCGGGCGCGGTCACGTCGGGTTTGATCCGGCCGTCGAGGGTGGGACCCCGGCTGGAGAAGGAGGCGAGCCGGTCCTTGTCGTCGACCGCGCCGACGGTGAGCGCGGCGGCGGCGCTGCCCGGCGAGCCGACCGTCCCCGCGCCCCAGTCGCCCTCGTTGCCCGCGGCGACCGCGAAAAGGATGCCCTTCTCGGCGGAGAGCTTGTTGATCGCCGCCTCCATCGGGTCTGTCTCGGGGGTGTCGCCGCCGCCCAGGCTGAGGTTGACCACGTCGGCGCCCTGCGCGGCGGCCCAGTCCATACCGGCGACGATGCCGGAGTCGTCGCCGTAGCCCTCGTCGCCGAGCACCTTGCCGTTGAGCAGCTTGGCGCGGGGCGCGACGCCCTTGTACGTGCCCCGGGAGCCGGCCCCGGTGCCGGCCGCGATGGAGGCGACGTGCGTGCCGTGGCCGTACTTGTCCGTGGTGTCGGGTGAGGTGGAGAAGTTCTTGGCGGCCTTCACCTGGCCCTTGAGGTCGGGGTGGGTCGCGTCGACGCCCGTGTCGAGTACGGCGATGGTGACGCCCTTGCCGTCGAAGCCGGCCTTCCATGCCTTCGGGGCGCCGATCCGCGCGACGGACTTGTCGAGGGTGACCTCGCGGACGCCGTCCAGCCAGAGGTGGGCGATCCCGGTGGCGGTGGTGCCGTCGGCGTCGGTGACCGCCTTCCACAGCGCGGCGGCGTCGTCCCCGGGGGTGAGTACCGCTTCGGCGTTCAGTGTCCGCAGGGTGCGGCGGACCTTGGTGTCGCCCGCCGCCCGCACGTCGGCCCGGGCGTCGGCGGCGGTTCCGGTGTAGCCGACGATCAGCTTCAGGCCCTGCTGCTGGGCGGCGCGGGTCGCCGACGTGTTCAGCGCGGTGATGTCGAACAGCCGTCTGTCGACCCGGCCGGCGGAGATGAGCCGGGCCGCGTCGGCCGGCAGGACATAGGTGTGGCCGTCGGCCTCGCGCACCGCCAGGGGGACGCCCTCACGGCCTTTGGCCCGCTCCAGGCCGAGCACGCGACCCCCGGCGTCGACGAGGACGCGGTCACCGGTGACGAGCGTGATGCGACGGCCTGCCGCGAGGCCGGCGGCGGTCACGCCTCCCACGCCTCCGACGCCGGTCACGCCCGCAAAGCCCGCAATGCCCGTCACGCCCGCCATGCCCGCCATGCCGGTCACGCCGGTCACGCCCGCCACGCCCGCCACGCCGGTCATGCGCTCGGATATCGCGGACGCCGGGCTGGTCGGGCCCGCCGTCAGCGCCACGGCGGACACCATGGCGATCGCACCCGTGCACGCGCTCTTGGTGTGTCTGCGCAAGTCTCCCCCTTGATCCGGTTCATCCGGCCAGGGGACCTTCCGCACACATACACGTCAATTCCCCCGGTCTACGCAGTATGACCGGGGGTCAACTCACGTCACATACCTCGCGAGTGGGCGCAAAGCGGCGAACCCGGGCCACGCACGGCCCGCACGCGCCCGGGCTCCACACCAACGCGCCCCACGCCCTGGGAACTCACCGGATTCCACCCCATGAGGGCAGGCGCTCACGCCCCGGCGTTCTCCTTCACCGTGATGCGCCCCTTGCGGATGGTCGCGACCCGAGGGGCCTTCCTCGCCAGCGTCGAGTCATGGGTGACCATGATGAACGTGAGGCCGTGCTCCTTCCACAGCGTCTCCAGGACCTCCATGATCTCGTCGCGCATGGACTCGTCGAGGTTGCCGGTGGGCTCGTCCGCGAGCAGCACCTTCGGCCGCTTCACCAGCGCGCGGGCGATCGCGACGCGTTGCTGCTGGCCGCCGGACAACTCGGCCGGAAGATGTCCGAGCCGCTCCCCGAGCCCCACCGACCCAAGCGCCTCCGCGGCCCGCTGCCGCCGCTCGTTCGCCCTGACCCCGAGCGGCACGAGGGCCGTCTCGACGTTCTCCTGCGCGGTCAGCGTCGGGATCAGGTTGAAGCTCTGGAAGACGAACCCGATGTTCTCGCCGCGCACCCTCGTGAGCTTCGCCTCCGACAGCCTCGCCAGATCGGTCCCGTCGAGTTCGACGCTCCCGTCGGAGGGCTTGTCCAGCCCCCCGAGCATCTGCAGCAACGTGGACTTCCCGCCCCCGGTGGGCCCCTGGATGACCAGACGGTCCCCGTCGGCGATGGTGAGATCGACCCCGTCGAGGGCGGTGACGGTGTCCTTGCCGCGCGCGTAGCGCTTGGTGACGCCGGTCAGTACGTACATGTGGACTCCCTGAATTCGGATGGACCTGGCTGTGGGGCGGGCGCCTTGGCCGCCGCCGGACTACTCCACGCGCCGCAGCGCGTCCGCCGGCCGCAGCCGCGAGGCCCGCCACCCGCCGAACGCGCCCGCGATCAGCCCGCCGGCCACGGCGAGCCCCACCGCGATGCCGATGGTCGTGACGCTGACGGGTGCCGTGAGGGCCACGTCCAGCGCGTCGGAAGCCGCCTGCCGCCCTCCGCCGGGCCCGCCCCCGCCGGGGAAGCCGCCTCCGCCGGGCCCGCCGGCACCGGGTCCGCCGAAACCGCCGCCCGTCGCTCCGATCTCCGCCTGCAGCGTCGGACTGATCGCCGTGACGGCGTACGCGCCGCCGAGCCCCAGCGCGATACCGAGCGCACCGCCCACCAGTCCGTTGACGACGGCCTCACCGACGACCTGCCGGGTCACCCGCCCCGACTTCCATCCCAGCGCCTTGAGCGTGCCGAACTCCCGCACCCGCCGTGACACGGCCGACGAGGTGAGCAGCCCGGCCACCAGGAACGCGGCCACGAGCACCGCGATCGACAGCCACTTGCCGACGTCGGAGGCGAGGTCCGAGGCCGTCGACAGCGATCCGGAGACCGTGTCGGCGAGGTCGGCGGAGGTGGTGACGGTCGTCCCGTCGATGTTCTTCTGGATGGCCGCCTTCACGCCGTCGATCCGCTGCGAGTCGCTCGCCCTGACGTAGATCGTGGTGACCTTGTTCTTGGAGTCGCTGAGCGTCTGCGCCTGCTTCAGCGGCATGTAGAGATCGGCCGCCGCGTCCCCGCTGTCGGGTGTCGCGATCCCGATGACCTTGTACTTGACGCTGTTGACGGTGACGCTGTCACCGACCTTCAGCTCCTTCTCCTTGGCGTACGACCTGTCCGCGACGACGACCTCGGCGTCGGTCTCGGACGTCTTGAACGTACGACCGCTGGTGATCTTCGACGAGGTCAGGGGGCCCAGGTCGGGCTCGGTGACGTCCGTGCCGTAGACGGAGTAGTTGTCGACGTCGAACTGCGCGCCGCCGCCCTCGACCCGCCCCTCGGGCTGCCCCGTGCCCCCGTTCCGGCCACCGGCGCCCGAACCGCCTCCCGGCCGGCTCCCGGTGCCCTCGTCCTGCTGGAACTGTCCGCGCCGGAACTGCCCGTCGACCTTGATGACCTGGAGGCTGAGACCGCCGACGGCCTGCGCGACACCCGCCTGTCGGCCGACCTCGGTGACGGTCGAACTCGCCAGCGTCTGGAAGCCCTGCACCCGGACGAGGTCACTGCTCTGGTTCTCGTCGGAGTCGTCGTCCTGCGCGTCGAACTCGAACCGCGGGCGCTGGCCGCCGTTCTCGCCCGCCGCGGCGGCGGCCTTGGTGACGGTCATGTCCGTGCCCAGGCCGTACAGGGATTCGAGGACCGTGCCCTGCGCCTTCTCCATGCCCGAGGACACGGAACTGACCACGATGACCAGCGCGATGCCCAGGGCGAGCCCGGAGGCGACGACGAGCGCCGCCTTTCTGCGGCGGCGCAGTTCGCGCCTCAGGTAGGTGAAGAACATGGCGGCAAGCTAGGGACGCCGCGTGATGACGGGATAAGTCCTCGATAAGAGCCTGATGAGAACCCTGGGCACGACCCCGGAAACAACGGTGCCGCCCCTGGGTGTCCCAGGGGCGGCACCGGCCGCGCGTCCTACGGATGACGGTGGATCAGACCGCCGAACCGGCCTTCCAGTCGGCCCAGTTCATGTTCCAGCCGTTGAGGCCGTTGTCCGGGGCGACCGTCTTGTCACCGGTGTTCCGGATGTCCACGACGTCGCCGACGATCGAGTTGTTGTAGAACCAGGCACCCGCGGTGTCGGGATCGTTGGCACCCTTGGTGTCGTTCAGGCCGACACAGCCGTGGCTGGTGTTGGCGCTGCCGAAGATGGAGTCGGCCGCCCAGTAGTTGCCATGGAGGAAGGTGCCGGAAGTCGTCAGACGCAGGGCATGGGGTACGTCCTTGATGTCGTACTCGCCCTTGCCGTCGTCGTCGGTGAAGCCGACCGTCGCGCCGTTCATCCGGGTCTCCTTGAACTTCTCGGAGATCACCATCTGACCCTGGTACGTCTTGTTCTCGGGCGAACCGGCGGAGATCGGGATGGTCTTGACGACCTTGCCGTCCTGCGTGACCTTCATCGTCTTGGTCTTGGCGTCGACGATGGAGACCTGGTTGCGGCCGATCTTGAAGGTCACGGTCTTCTGCTGCACACCGAAGACGCCCTCGGCGCCCTCGACTCCGTCGAGCGCGAGCTTGAGGGTGACGGTGGAGCCGCCCTGCCAGTACTCCTCGGGGCGGAAGTCGAGGCGGTTGGCGTTGAACCAGTGCCCGACGACCTCCTGGCCGGAGCTGCTGGAGACGGTGATCCCCTTCTGCACGGCGGCCTTGTCGGTGATCGCCTTGTCGAAGTTGATCGAGACCGGCATACCGACGCCGACGGTCGAGCCGTCCTCGGGCGTGAAGTTGCCGATGAAGCTGTTGGCGGGCGAGACCGTGGTGAACGCGGCGTTCTCGTGGGCCTTGCGCCCCTCGGAGTCCTCGGCGGCGGCGGTGATCTTGTAACCGGTGGACCGCTCCAGCTGCCCGCTCGGCGCCCAGCTCTTCTTGTCCGCGGATATCTCGCCGTCGACGGCGGTGCCGTCGGAGGTGGTCATCTTCACCTCGGTGAGCGTGCCCTTGCTCACGGTGACCTTGGCCGAGTTGTTGATGGAGGCGTTGTCCGAGCCGTCCTTCGGCGCGATCTTGATGTCGGCCTCGGAGGTCTTCTCCGCCGCCGCCTTGTCGGCCTGGGACTGCGAGGAGTCCCCGCCGTCGCTCCCGGACCCCTTGTCGCCGTCGCCCCCGCTGCACGCAGAGAGCACCAGCACCCCGCCGAGCAGTGCGGACGCGACCGTCAGGCCCCTGCGCCGCTTACTGTTCGTCATCACACGCTTCTCCATCGTTGCCGAATCCCCAAAACCCCGAAGATCCCCGTAAGCACTTAAACACCACGACGGCACCGGGCCGTTCCGCTCCCGCGGATATGTGGGATACGCCACTCCACCCGCATCGGATCGTCGGCGACCCGGCGGTGCACAAGTGACTGGTGCGCCTCGTGAGACGAAAGAACCCCGGGCGGCGGTTGCCGCCCGGGACCATCAATTTCCCCGACCGCTCAGCCGCGGGCGTCTTCCTCTTCGCCCACTCCGTCATCATCCTCGTCGAGACCCCATTCCGGCGAATCGGGGTCGTAGTCGATGCCCTCACTGCTCCAGGAGGCCTGGGCCAGTTCGACCCCGGGGACTTCTCCGACCAGGTCGAACGGGTCGACCAGATAGGCGAGGGCCTCCGCGGTGTCCTCGGTGACCGCGCTCTCGGCGTGTACCCGCTCATCGGCAGGCATATCGGAATCGGTCGCGATCCGCCGCAGAGCGGCCCCGGTGATGGCCTCGACGTCCTCGACCTCCACCACCAATTCGACGCGTAGCCGGACAAACTGTGATGTCTCCGTTGTACTCATGCTCCGGAGCGTACGGCTCACAGGTCACGCGACTTTCCCACGACCCGCGCCTTTCATTAGCATCGCTCTCCACGGCCAATTCGCCAGCGTCACAAGGGGATCGATATTCCGTGTCCGTCGCACGTCGCGCGTCGTCCACCACCCGCCGGTCGTTGGTGACCGCCACCGCCGCCGGCACCCTTCTGGGTGCCCTCTGGTTCGTGCCGTCCGCCAACGCGACCCAGGAAGTGGCCGTACGCGAGCAGACGACCACGACGTCGGACACGGCCTCGACCACCGGCGACACCCGCGAACTCGCCGACACCGGCAGCCCGAACACCACCCCCTACGTCATCGGCGGCACGGCCATGCTCGGCCTGGGCGCGGCGTTCGTCGCCTACTCGATCCGCCGCGAACGCGAGGACTTCGAACTCCCGCACGCCCCGTAGAAGAGCGAGGAGCAAGGGCCGCAGCCCTGCTCCTCGCAACCGCACGAGCAACCACGCCCTCAGGGGCGCGGGGAACTGCGCGAGCAGCCAGACCCTCAAGGGGGCGCGGGGAACTGCGCGAGCAACCACATCCCACCCGCACCCGACCACCCACCCGTCCCTACCCGGGGGGCAGCAGGGGCGCAGCCCCTTGAGGACGGGACGGGTAGGGGCGGCGGGGGCGAGAAAAAGTCAGGCGAGCACCCCGGTCACGGACTCGGCGGCCACCACCAACCGCCCGTCCCGCACGAACGCGTCGGCCAACGCCAGATCAGGCGCGAGGAAACGATCCGCCCCCGGCCCCTCGACCCCAGCCCCCCGCAGGGCCTCCACCACGGCCCGGGTGGCCGGCGCGGCCACCAGCCCCTCCCGCAGCTCGACCCCCCGCGTCCCGGCGTACAACTCCACGGCCAGCACCCGCGTCAGGTTGTCCACGGCGGTCCGCAGCTTCCGCGCCGCCGCCCACCCCATCGACACATGGTCCTCCTGCATCGCGGAGGACGGGATCGAGTCCGCGGAGGCCGGCACGGCGAGCCGCTTCAGCTCACTCACCAGCGCAGCCTGCGTGTACTGCGCGATCATCAGCCCGGAGTCGACCCCGGCGTCGTCCGCGAGGAACGGCGGCAGCCCGTGCGAGCGGTTCTTGTCGAGCAGCCGGTCGGTGCGCCGCTCCGCGATCGAGGCGAGGTCCGCCACGGCGATGGCGAGGAAGTCGAGGACGTAGGCGACCGGCGCGCCATGGAAGTTGCCGTTGGACTCGACCCGCCCTCCCCCACTCTCGGCTCCGCTCGAGCGGGAGGTGCCCCCAGGCAGGACGACGGGGTTGTCGACCGCCGCCGCCAGCTCCCGCTCGGCGACGAGCCGCGCGTACGCGACGGTGTCCCGCCCGGCCCCGGCCACCTGGGGAGCGCACCGCACCGAGTACGCGTCCTGCACGCGGGGCGCGTCGTCCTGGTGGTGCCCGGTGAGCCCCGACCCCTTCAGCACGGCGAGCATGTTGGCCGCGGAGGCCGCCTGCCCGGGGTGCGGGCGGATGGCGTGCAGTTCGGGGGCGAGGACCCGGTCCGTGCCGAGCAGTGCCTCCAGGGAGATCGCGGCGGTGATGTCCGCCGACGTGTACAGCTTCTCCAGGTCGGCCAGCGCCATGACCAGCATGCCGAGCATGCCGTCGGTGCCGTTGAGAAGGGCCAGCCCCTCCTTCTCGCGCAGCTCTACGGGGGCGATGCCGTGCTCGGCGAGCAGCTCGCCGGCCGGCCGTACGACCCCGTCCGGGCCCTCGGCGTCGCCCTCGCCCATCAGAGTGAGCGCGCAGTGGGAGAGCGGGGCCAGGTCGCCGGAGCAGCCGAGGGAGCCGTACTCGTGGACGACGGGGGTGATGCCGGCGTTGAGGACGTCGGCCATGGTCTGCGCGACCTCGGGCCGGACGCCGGTGCGGCCGGAGCAGACGGTCTTCAGTCGCAGGAACATCAGCGCGCGGACGACCTCGCGCTCCACCCTCGGTCCCATGCCGGCGGCGTGCGAGCGGACGATGTTGCGCTGCAGGCGGGCCCGCAGTTCGGGGCTGATGTGCCGGGTCGCGAGGGCGCCGAAGCCGGTGGAGACCCCGTAGACGGGCTCCGGCTTGGCCGCCAGCGCGTCCACGATCTCGCGGGCCGCCGCGAGCGCGGCCACCGCCTCGTCGGAGAGCTCGATCCGGGCGTCGGCGCGCGCCACGGCGAGGACGTCGGCCGCGGTGACCCCGGACGTCCCGAGGACCACCGTGTCCACAGAGTGCATATCCATATTCAGGATCGTAGGGACTGAATCGCCGAATGTCACGACCGCGGCGGGGAGGGACTCCTTACTCCCGTCGCGCGACCCCTCCCGGAGCGGACCCACGGCCCCATCGACCGGTCCCCGTCCCGACCGACCGGTCCCCGTTCCGACCGACCGGTCCCCGTTCCGACCGACCGGTCCCCGTCCCCATCCCCACCGACCGATCCCGACTGGCCACTGTCCGCCATCCGCTATCCGCGTAGATCAGAGACAGATCGGAGAACGGTCGGAGATTCCTCCGAGGTTGCTCAGAATCACCAGGTCAGAGCCCTGGCCGCGGGCACGCGCGCGTAGGGTCGAAATACCGGACGCCGCAGGGCGCGTGCCCCACCGGAGCCACCCTCCCTCTGCCCTGCCCCTTCCGAACCACAGACCGGCCCACGGCCCACTCCCCCCTTGGCCGTGGGCAGCCCAGGACCGCGCGTCGACTCGACCCCGCGCGCGGCCCGCCCTAGGAGGACCGGCGCCCTCGAATGCGGCGCCGGTCCCCCGGGTGCGCGGGATCGACGGGTGCGGGCGGGCGGTCCGCGAGACTGACCACCGGATCCTCGGCGCCGCCCCCCTCCCGCCCCGCGACGACCGGCTCCACGGATCCGGCGGCCTTGGCCCGGTACTGCGCCGCGTCGGCCAGCCGGAACAGCCGCCGGGCCGAGCGCAGCGGCCCGATCGGATCGCCGGTGGACGCGACACCGCAGGCGACCCCGTCGCCCGGCTCCAGCTCCCGGGCCCGTACACAGAGGTCACCGGCGACCCGTACCACCTCGTCCGCCGACGGCCCCACCGCCAGCAGGCAGAACTCGTCCCCGCCGAGCCGCGCGACCAGCACCCGGGGCAGCTCCGCCGCACAGCGCGACAGCACGGACCCGAACCGCTCCAGCAGTTGGTCCCCCATCGCGTGTCCGTGGGAGTCGTTGACCTTCTTCAGGCCGTTGAGGTCGCAGACGACGAGGCTGATCACCGTGCCGTCGCGCCGGTGAGCCTCCATCGCCTCGTCGAGACGGAGATCGACCGCGCGCCGGTTGCCGAGCCCGGTGAGGGGGTCGGTGAAGGCGAGGCGCCGGGCCTCCTCCAGCCGCTCGGACTGCGCGAGTCCGGCGGCCACGACCGAGGCCAGCACGGTCGCGAAGGCGGCGTCACCGCCGTTGAAGACGGGCTCCCCGGCGGGCCGGGCCACATACAGCTCGCCCCAGGCCCGGCCGTTCATCACGACGGGCGCCACCACGCAGCAGCCGCGACCGCGCCGGCGCAGGGCGGCGACCCGCTGATGGCAGTAGCCGCCGGGGCGCCGCCCGCCGACCGGCCCGGCGGCCGTCTCCACCCAGGCGTTGGGCTCACCGCCCTCCAGCCAGCGCTCGTGCAGGAACTCCGCGATCTCCGGGAACTCGTGCACCGGATACGTCTCCCGCTCGGGAAACTCCTCCTCGTCCGCCGCCCGGTTCCCGACGTTCACGAGCACCCGTAGCAGCCCGCGGTCCCGCTCCCACACGGACAGCGCGGCAAAGCTGCCCGACAGGGCCCGGCACGACCCGTCGGCGGCCGCCCACCACGTCTCCGGCGACGTACG
The DNA here is from genome assembly GCF_053593335.1 of Streptomyces sp. NPDC002324. Lineage (NCBI taxonomy): Bacteria > Bacillati > Actinomycetota > Actinomycetes > Kitasatosporales > Streptomycetaceae > Streptomyces > Streptomyces sp. NPDC002324. The sequence goes on along the minus strand of NZ_JBSFCF010000008.1, from coordinate 4,943 downwards.
CGCCCCAGCCATCCCACGCGCCAACGCCACCACGGCCCTCAGCCGCCTGTCCTCTCCCATCACCCCAGGCTAGGGAGCTTTGAGGTGATTTGGGAGATTGGTGAAGCGAACAGGGGTACGGGCCACCCGTGACCCACGCCGGCCACCGGTGCCCCACGCCCACACCCCGACCGCCCTCCGACACCGGACCCGCTCGCGCCACCTCGGCCCTCACTCGCCCGGCCAGTCCGGCTTCCGCTTCTCGTTGAAGGCCGCCACGCCCTCCGCCCGGTCCCCCGAGAACGCCACCGAGCGCCAGGCCGCGTCCTCGACCTCCAGGCCGGCCCGCAGATCCAGCCCGTGCCCGAGCCGCAGCGCACGCTTGGCCGCGCGCAGTCCGACCGGCGAGTTCGCGGCGATCCGCGCGGCCAGCGCCAAGGCCTCCGACCGGTCCCGCCCCTCCTCCACCAGCTGGTCGACGAGGCCCAGATCCCGCGCCTCCTCGGCCTCCAGCCGACGCGCGGTGAAGATCAGCTCCGCCGCCCGCGCGGCCCCCACCCGACGCGGCAGCAACTGCGTACCGCCACCGCCCGGGATCACCCCCACCGACACCTCGGGCAGCCCCACGACCGCCGTACGGTCGGCCACGATCAGGTCGCAGGACAGGGCGAGTTCGAAGCCGCCGCCCAGCGCGAAGCCGTGCACGGCGGCGATCGTGGGCATCGGCAACTCCAGTACGCCGGTGTACGCCCCCCGCGCGACGGGCCGCTGCCGCAGCAGATCGGCGTCACTGAACGAGTTCCGCTCCTTCAGATCGGCCCCCACACAGAACGCCCGCTCGTGCGTCGACGTCACCACGACCACGCGTACGTCCCGGTCGGCGGCCAGCGCCCCGCACGCCGCCGTGACGGAGCGGGCCATGTCGGTCGACACGGCGTTCATGGCCTTGGGCCGGTCGAGCGCCAGCTCGGCGACGAACCCGTGCCGCCGCACCGCGACGAACTCCCCGAACCGCCGCTCCTCCTCGCCCTCCACCCCGGCCGCCCGCTCCACTGCCGCACCGTCACCCATAGAACCCTCCCGGTTAACGCGGGTTAACTCCGTGCCCCCGATCATCGCAGCCGCCCCGGCCGACGCAAACCCCCGACGGAACCGGCGGCAAGCGCGGACCCGGACGGACGGCCGACGCGTCATCCCCGCACCCGGCGCCCACCCCAACGAGAGCCCTCGCGGGGTGTCCCCTTGACAAACCCCGGCGAACTTCTCCCCGTACGAGTGACACCGGGGCCTTCTCCGGCCATACCGCCCTCCCCTGCGCATAATCTGCGCTCCGCCACAGGCGCACCGGCGGACACGGGCGCGTAGGGGAGGGACGAACCATGACGACGGACACGGCCACCCGGCCGGCATCGACCGCACCACGAGCGCGACAGGAGTCACCGACGCCGGCCACCACCGCGCCCACGGCACCACCGGCATCCGCACCGGCGAGGACGGCAGCACCGGACTCTCCGGCGCAGTCGGCGCCCTGGCGGCCGTCGGCGTCTCCGGCACGGCCGGCCGTGGCGTTCTCGCCCTTCGCATCCGGCCCCTGCGACCCGGCCGGCGGCGCTCCCGACGAGCCGGCGCCCCGGCCGCGCGGTCGGCACCGGCGTCCCCGGCCCCGGAAGCTGCTGCTCGCGGTGGGCGGGATGGCGCTGGCAGCGGGCGCGCTGAGTCTGTTGCGGGTGGCGTCGGACCCCGTCGGCGGCGGCGCCGGCGCGGCGGGCCCGGCGCCGAGCGCGCCGGACGGGGTCACGGACGAGGCGACCGACGCCGGTAAGACGGTGGGCGACGAGCCCCCGGCCGACGCGGGGACCCCGACCGCCGACACCCCCATGGGCGGCGAGAACCCGGCCCCGACCCAGCCGCCGTCCCCGGGAGCGGCCGTCCCCACCCCGGCCCCCTCCACCTCCCCGCCCGACCCCGCCATCGGTGTCGAGGTCCCCTCCGACCCCTACGCTCCCGGCGCACGCGACGACCTCGACGGCACCCCGCCCGCCCCCGACGCTCCCCGGGCGGACACCCCCGAATTCCCCCGCCCCGCTCCCCCCACGCCCACCCGGCCACCAGCGGCAGCACCCCAGCAGCCGTCCGCACCCCACTCCCCGGACTCCCCGAACACGCCGACCACCCCCGGCGACACGGCCACCCCCACGAAGCCCACCAAGCCGGGCCTGTGCGTCCCGATCGTCGGACTCTGTGTCGACGACGCCCTGAGCAGGTGAGAGGGCTCCCGCAGTCACTGACGGAACACCCCACAAAGCACCGGCACCGGCACAGGCACAGGCACGGGGCCCCGGACACCCGCCCGTCAGACCTGCCGCCGAACGTGCCCCACCGAACGTGCCCCACCGAACGTGCCCCCTCCAGGCCGCCCGTCAGACCTGCCCCGGCCTCCGCGTGAGCAGCCACGGCTGGACGACTCCCAGGCCACGCACCGGGCGCTGCCACATCGGCTGGAGCGCGAAGCGGTACGTCGGCGGTTCCTCGCCCTCCTTCTCCGCGGCGGCCGCGGCTTCGGCGGCCTCGGCCTCGGAGGCGGGGGCCTCGCCCGTGCGGGTCAGCTCCTCGGCGAAGGCTCCGTCGACGAGGACCGCGTCCTTCGGCGCTATCGAGGTGAGCCGGCTGGCGAGGTTCACGGTCGAACCGAAGACGTCACCCATCCGGGTCGTCACCGTGCCGAAGGCCATGCCGACGCGCAGCTCGGGCATGGTCTCGTCGTTGGCCATGGTCTCGATGAGGCGCAGCGCGATCTCGGCGGCGACGCCCGCGTCGTCCGTGGCGTACAGGACCTCGTCGCCCAGGGTCTTGATGAGCCGCCCGCCGTTCGCCGCCACGAGGTCCGCCGCCGTGGTCTCGAAGGCCTCGACCAGTTCGCCGAGCTCCTCCTCCTCCATACGACGGGTGAGACGCGTGAACCCGACGAGGTCGGCGAAGCAGACCGCGAGGCGCCGATCGACCATCTCCTCGTCGTCCGCGGCCTGGACGACCCGCCCGGTGGCGGCGGCGAGCTGACGCCGCCAGACGTAGACGAGGAACTCCTCCAGCTCGGGCAGCAACAGCTCGATCAGCGGATACGTCACCTCGGTCCGGGTCATCCCCGGCTCCGGCGGCTCGGTCAGGCCCTCCAGGAAGGAGTCGATCTGCCACTCGGCGAGCCGCGCGGTGGTCTGCCCGGTCGACCGGGCCACCTGCACCGCCATGGCCTCACTCAGCAGCCCCGCCTCCACGAGTCCGGCGAGCCGCCGCAGTGCGAGGACGTCCGCCTCGGTCAGCGCCTTGGCCTGGCCGATGTCCGCGAAGCCCATGGCCCGCCAGAAACGCGACGCCAACTCCATGGAGACGCCCGCGCTGCGTGCCGCCTGAAAGGGGGTGTACCGGCGCTCGGCCCCGAGGATCAGCCCTTCGAGGCGCAGCGCCAGCGGGTCCTCCTCGTCGGCGTCCACGTCATGGGGTTCCGACCGCTCGAGCGAAGCCGAGAGCGGGGGCGGCTCCACGCGGTCATCCGCGTCCGTGCCGGAGCCCGTGTCCTCGACGCTCACTCCTGCTGCCCTTCCGATCTCCCGCGGTCACGTACTCGACCGGCCTCAACTCTACGGCAGGTGTGCGCCAGCTCACTCCGGGAGGTGAGCCGAAGGGGGCGTACGCCTTCCGGCGGACGGCACCCGGCGCCGGCGGGGGCCACCGGAGGCCGGCGCTCCGAGTCCCCTCGTACACGCGACACCGGGTGCCCAGGCCCCATCATCCCCACACGTCACACGGGCCGCAGATGCACGATGTCCCCCGCCCCCACCGGCTCCTGCACCCCGGCCTCCGTGGCGAGCACCAGCCTGCCGTCCCCGTCCACCGCCACGGCCTCCCCCACGACCGACCGGTCCCCGGGCAGCTCGGCGCGCACCTTGCGCCCCAAGGTCGCGCACCCGGCGGCATAGGTCTCCTGGAGTCCGCTCACCGAGGGGTCGCCGCCGGCGGCCCGCCACCGCCCGTACCACTCCTCCAGCGCCCGCAGCACGGCCCGCAGCAGCGGATCGCGGTCCGTGGTCACGGCTCCGGCGAGCAGCAGGGACCCGGCGGCGGGCACCGGCAGCTCGTCCTCCCGCAGGCTGACGTTGATGCCGACCCCGATCACCACGCCGTCCGCTCCGGCCCGCTCCGCGAGGATGCCACCGGCCTTGCGCTCCTGACCGTCCACGGTCACCAGCAGGTCGTTGGGCCATTTGAGTGCCGTGTCGATCCCGGCGGCCCGGGACAGCCCGGTCGCGACGGCGACGCCGGTGAGCAGCGGCAGCCATCCCCAACGCTCGACGGGCACCTCGCCCGGCTTGAGGAGGACGGAGAAGAACAGGCCGGAACGCGCAGGCGCGGTCCAGGTGCGGTCCAGGCGTCCGCGGCCCGCCCGCTGCTCCTCCGCGACGAGCACGGCACCCTCGGCGAGGCGGTCGGCGCGCCCGGCGAGGTCGGTGTTGGTGGAGTCGATGACGGGCACCACGTCCAGGGAGCTCCACAGCCCGCCGTCCCGGACCAGCGCCCGGCGCAGGGAGGCGGAGTTGAGGGGCGGCCGGCCGAGGTCGGACCACCGCCCGCCGGGCTGGTCGTTTCCGTCGTCTGAGGCATCTCGCGGCGTCATGCAACCCACCCTAGATGTGGTAAACGCCGCACTGCCGAACGGTAGGCGCAGCACTACGCTACGGATGAGTAACCCCACACACTTCTGAGCACGTACGCAGCACCCCCTACGCGCTCAGCAGCACGTACCGATCTTTCACGTCCCCATGAGCAGGCAGGGAGCCGCATCCCGATGTCCGAGCCGGAAGCGCCAGCAAGCATCGACATCCACACGACCGCGGGGAAGCTCGCGGACCTGCAGCGTCGTATCGACGAGGCGACGCACGCCGGCTCCGAGCGCGCGGTGGAGAAGCAGC